>NZ_JBJNMH010000010.1:0-172199 GCF_052168635.1 Serratia sp. CY47444 | reverse complement strand
CTCGCGGAGGATACTGATGATCTGTTCGTCGGAAAAACGCTTCTTCATGGGGATGTCCTCATGTGGCTTATGAAGACATTACTAACATCGGTGTGTATTAATCAACGGGGAGCAGGTCAGTATCCCCTGGCGCTATCAATCATACCAAGGTCTGAACATAGGCTATATTTCGACCACAAACAATAATCTGCTTTACCTATAACTTACCTCAATGACTGACAACAGGCAGAAAATGTTTGGTCATATAAAGAAAAACCCTCTGTAAAAACAGAGGGTTTCAGTCACTTCGGCCTAGTTACGAACAGGCTGCGGGAAGTGTCAAATCACTCCCACTCAATGGTATTTTGGATGAAAAAAATCATTAAATTCATACATTTACATTAACATTTAAATAAAATACCATGATTAATACCACGTCTCCACACATAGATTTGGTGACAGGGTTAGGACGCCAGAATGGCCCTATCACATTCCAAAACGACATACTCCGGCACATTATCGAACTTGTGGGGATTTAGCTGCATCACATATTCGTTCTCGATGTGGAATGACTCGTTCACAAATTTCTGAAGAATGCTATCCTGCTCCCCATTGGCGGAACCATGCACTTCCTTAAAGATGCGGAAAAGCTGGATTTTGTCGTACCCAACGGTAGCTTCTGTGAAGCGACGCTTCATCTCTGCTTTATCTTTAATCGCAGCAATCACCGCCGAGTAATCAAAAGCCGGGATGAATTTCTTGATGCCAGCTTCAGCGTTCATAATCTGTTCAGCATTCATAGCGATATCGCCCACGGCAGATTTTAGAATTGGCACGTCCCTAGCGTGTAAAAGATTGGCCAAATAATTATATTCCGCACCTAGATCATTGATGATTTCAAAATGCCTCCGCAAATATATGCACTTTATGACCTCATCATCAAGTTCGTGAATATTATCACTACATATCTGCGCGAATGTTTGAATATTTTCCTCTCTAATCTCCACCTCGGACACTACACCCGCTTTCGACGCCAGAAAATATGCCGTTGGCTTAGGATGTTGGAATAATCGCTTAACGCCGCGTATAACATCTATTGCAGGTTCAATATCATGTGTCAGCATAAGGACGGTCGTATCACGAAGACTTGCCTTGCCTCTAAACAACTCGTTCAGAATGGCGAATTTTTTCGTCTTATCAAAGCTTGAGACAGGATCGTCCAAGACCGCCAACCCAGGCTTTTCCCTCAGAACCTGATACATGAATAGAATAAGAGCGAAGGCGTTCCTTTCTCCATAGCTTAGGTGCTGGGCCGCTGTCTCAATATGTTCGTCATGGTCTTGGTGTACCAGCTTCATCTTGTAAGACTCGGCTTCAGACTTGATAACCACGCTGTATTTGTAGCCAGCTGACTTCAGAAATCCATTAATGCCATCTTGATTTTCCGCGACGGTTCTCTCAATTAGCTTTTTATGCTTGTTGATCTTACCTTTAAGTTCTCCCACCTTCTCCGCCAACTCTTGGAGCTTAGCATTTACGGGATCAACCACAGATTTAGTATCTGCCGAATTAAGCCTCCCAAGAAGGCCGAGATCAATTCTTAGCTTGCTGATTTCGTCTTCAATTTTCTCAACATCTCGAAGTGCAAAAAACGAGATAGATTGCAACCCTTCGAGTTTTGCAATGAGCGTTTCAACGTCGCCTCTAAGGGCGCTTAGGAAATTAGTTTCTTCTAACGAAAGCTCAACCTTTGATTTTGTAATTTTCTCCAAGCTCTCACGGCAGGCATCATCAAAATATTTTCCCAATCTTGCAATGATTGCCTGTAACGCACTCAAATGCTCAACGGACTTTGAATCGTATTCTTTGGCAACTGCTTGCGCCACGTCCTTCTTATCAGTACCTTGAAAACTCGAAGAACAATAAGGGCAGTTATCCGACAATTCCAAGAAGGAATTACCTTTAGTCTGCCAAGCTATCCACGTCGCCGGTTGATCACTTTTTATAAATTCTTCAAATGGCTTGAGATGTTCTGGAATATTTGCAATTTTATTTCCGGAACCAAATGCTTTATATCCCTTGCTTGACTTGGAAAGCGCCCCCGTTTTTGTAACTCCAAATGCATCACGAAGTTCTTTCAGGTCTGATATAGCATTGCCCAAGTTCTCATTTCCGTCGAAAGCCGCCTTTATTCCTTGGAATAGTCCTTCTATCTCCTGCATAGCAGCAAGAAAATCATCTGTCTTTATGAATATTTCAAAACTATTCTTGAGTACTTCATCCCGCTGGAATGCAAATTGCGACACATAGGTGTCGTCAAAAACCAAAACCGACTTTATATCTTCAACCCCAACCACAGACGGATCAAACTGCCCTGCAAACGCACGATGTTTAAAGGGCTTCAATTTTTGAAGCGTTCCATCATCGCTAACGGATGCTAGGATTGCTTTCGCTATTGAGCTTTTCCCCAATCCATTAGGGCCGTACTTTATATTAAGCGTGCCCTTATTGATCCGAATCTCAGCACTTTCGATGCTGTTGCAGTTTTTTATCTGAATCGTAAATGCAGACATCCCTTCCCCCCCTTACAGTTTATAAAGATACATTTATAAATTGCAGAATTTATGCACTATTAAAATATATAAAACGCATTCTATTAGAAAACTTGAGAAGTACTCTCATCTCAGTTTTTTAACGCGCCGTATGGCGTGCGCTCAATCCCCCCCTTTCAGTCAATTAAGGTTCCAAGAGCCGCCGCGATATTGGTATGCACCATCAAGGATGCCAGCCAACCACACAGGCACAGTCGCGGTCTTAAACCCGCCGAACTGAACCGGTTGCTCGCCCTCGGTGTCCAGTATCGCCACCGGCAACTCGGGCAGCATGCCAGTACCGATTCCACTAGCCGGAAACACGTTGCCGAAATCACGCTTCAACAATAGGCGTGACGTGGCCTTTCCTAAGGTCATGAATATCTCTTTGCGAACCAGCCAGTAGCACTCAACGCCCGATGCAACGTACCGCTCCTGCCGACGCGTGAAGTCGCGTAGATGCTGGTAGGAACGTTGCAGCTCGATGACGATGGTGCGACCGGAAACCGAGAAGAGAACATCAGCCTCCCACTTGTCGCCGCTTGGTGATCGGCCCGGCACCTCGTCACGGTTTTCGATACCCATGCCGGTTAAGGCGGCCATCACTGCTGCCTTAACCGACTTATGCCATTTAGTCTCGGGCGCAGTGCCGCACTCCTCCGACAGATGAGCGAAGAAAGGTAAACCATTGATGCTTGTCTTGAGTACTGCCGGTGCCTTGCAGCACGGCATGACAAAGTCACCTAACTGCGCCGTCTGTTTCAACGCCTCCCACTCGGCGCCGGAAATGGAAGCCGCATCTACCGGCCGTCCGTCGAGTGTCCAAGCTGCTTGCGTCATAGTTGTCTCACCGGAGAGCCCGAACGTTTGCAGTCGCTCCCGAACGCCTCGTCCATCTGCCGCAACAGAATTGCCAGCTCGTTCGGGTTGCCGTCACGACGGACTTCGGCAAGCAACTCCGCTGCATAGGTCGGATCGGCTCGGAAGTACTCGGCCATGGCCTCTCTATGTGGTCTGTCTTTCATTTGATGCCATTCTCCTAGCCCGGGTCATGATATCTGCACCATCCTTACCCCGATAATAGACGTCTATTCGTCCTCCATCACCTTTTCGTAGGTACAGCCCCGTTTGATAGAGGCCTCTTGGATTGTGAACTTCGGGCCTAATTCTATCTGTAGCGCATGCATACGCAGACCAAAGAAATCGAAATGTTGAAGGTCTGTCTCTAATTCATCAATAAATGTAGATTTATAGGCGTTTGCATCAAACCCTTGAAACGGCACTCCCGCCGTATCCAATGCAGCAAAAACTCTCGAAACCGCAGAATTAAATATCGGCAACAAGTCCAAATACACCTGCTTGGTAGGATAGCGATCTTTTTTTGCTTTGGCCCATACTCTCTCGAAGGCAAGGCCATTTTCCAGAGTGATAAATCTAGATAAAGCATTGCTCTTACCCATTGGATTTATGTGCACCGATTCACGACGTGGGTCGAGCCGACTGTATATATCTTCCAACTTGATCAAGTGCATCATCGGCGGGGGATTGCCACCCGTCGTTCGATGCCTAGCCATTAAATACTCCGCTCCAAGCAGACGCTCTGGCTCCCCGTCCAACCAAATAGTCTGAAGAAGACTATGGAATAAAGGATGGTCACGATGATGAAGAGCATTACGAATAGCAATTAGGAGACTGGTATCCGGATGAGCATGAAAGTCAAACACCCCTTGCGATACATCATATAACGTATGAAAACTCTCAAGATTTTGCTCAAATGCTCGGTCGAGGTTGTGGATAGCCTCTTCACGGTCGATTGCTGCCAGCCCTCGATATCTGATGAAGGCTTCACCATAGAGCCGCATGGCGTTGGCAAAACGCCCAATAGCATTGGTAATGATTGTTACATTGCCCATTTGCGTCCTCAGCACGGCAGTATTTATAGACTAATTATTATGAATGTTCGATTGGATTGCACAATCCAATCGAACATCTGACAAATGAAATCGCTGGATATACGGCTATCGACATAAAATATCGGGACACTCACGCTCTCAATTGGATTTGCATTGGGATAGATAAGAAGCGATATCATCCTTACTTACGTGTCGAGCATGTCCCACTCATCCCCCAAGACCCATCGTAGGGCAGAGAGCTTCCCATTGAGCATCCCCCATTCAAAGTCGCTCCAAGGCCCAGTATCTTCATATTTATCCCTGACCCGTTGAGCTGCAATTTCTGCTTGGCCGAGGATATCTTCGTGAATCACATCATTGCCGTAGCGTTTTGTGCCAGCGGGGACGACCTCTATGTCACCATTATCTAGGTGATACATCATGTTCATATGGCGGTTGTACCAAACTTTATCGAACAACTCGTCCATCGCAGACATGATTTCCTGAAGCCCACGAGTTTCGTCCTCCCAAGCAAAGCTATTCTCATAGTGAAATTCTTCAAGATCGAGCAAATCCTCGATGGCAGAGCTTGTGGCGTTAAAGAATAAAGAGCTGCTGCCGTCAAAAATATCTGCGAAATCGTCGTGTGGCTGCCTGTGGTCTTTGCCGGAAAAATCCGTGACATTATGAGTGACAAATCTAAAGGTTTCGTACTCACTTGCGTGTGACACCCGAAACTCTTGGAAAGTCTCTGCTAACACTGCGTCAGCAACACTATTCTTCTGCTTATGGAACGGTGCCTTCTTAGCGATAGCCCGCTCTGCTGCTCTGATTTTTGCGACATCAGAGATTACAACTTCGTGGGCCATGTCAAAAAGTTTGGTAACACGATTTACTGTGTTTTGATTTACTTCGGAAAGAATAGGCAGCCTGTGATTAACATCATCCAAGGTTTTGAGCGCAGTCTCTTTACCTTCACCGCCAAACGACTCAACCACCCCTTTAATTACTCGAAATTCACTGGCGAGCCGTTTTCGCGTAGCCTCAATCACCCTATCTTTATTTCGTTCGTACTCGGCACGTATCAGATCGGGCAGTAGTATTTTGATACTCCCATCCTGCACCAGATGTTCTATGGCAGTAAGCATCGGCAATTCAGCTTTTTGAGACGAAATATCAAGCCAAACACATGTATCGAGCATTATTAGATGCATTAAAGCTCCTACTAATTATTCTTTCCAAGATTCAACCCATACACTTTATGGGATAATGCCTCGTCAGCATAGAACAGTGCCAATAAACGCAGGACAACCTACTTTCTGACGAGTCATTGAACGATGTTTTCAGCTATATCAGTCCATTAGAGCGGTCCTTCGGTTGCATCTGCCTACGCTGTGGGGCCACGCCTGGCATATCGCTCGCCTCTCCCTTTTTGGTGTCCTTCGGAGCGTATACCTCGGTCTGAAAGGCCCTCTCCATTTCCTTATGCTCGGCCGTCTCGCGGCGCATACGCTCCATCGCCGGATCGGTGAACGTGACCTTAAGGCCGTGCATACCGGCGAGCTGGGCGACTTCAAGCCGGAACTCGTCTGTGCCTTCCACGATGAGGGCTTGGCCCTCGAACCGCTTGGACGCCAGTTCGAGCGCAACCAGTGCCGCGCCGGTCGTGGCTTTCTGCGCCTGAACGTGCGTCTTCCGGTCGATCACCATGCCGCCGTCGATGGTGCTGTACGCCATCGTCCCGTCTTTCCGGGCCTTGGGCTTGAGCTTGTCGAGAACAACAGCCTTGGCCTTGTCGGCCCGGTCGGCGGTCAGTAGCTCCCCGTTCCAGCGGCGTGTCCGTTCCTCGCGGTCGCGCAGCACGGCCAGCGCCTCGGCGTTGCCGCGCTCGGCCTGCTGCGTCAGCCAGTCGGCCCAAGTGGGCATCGTCGTCTGTTTGAACAGCGCCTGACGGCGAGCGTCTGCGCTCTGCCGGTTCTTTTGGCGCGAGGCGTCGGCCTGCTGTTTGATAGTGCCGTACATCAGGCGTTTAGTCGGCCCCTTGCCCGCGACCTTCAAAAGCATTCGCTCTGTCTGGCTCCACTGCTTAACCTGCGCATTGAAAGCCGCACTCTCGCGCTTGATCTGGTCGAGGCCCTGACGGCGGGCCAGAATGGCCGCCTGTCGCTCGCGCTGGTACTGGTTGAACAGGCCCGCTGTCGTCGGGTTATCCGGCCGCCGGGGTCGTGGCTCGTACCGCTTGCGGTTCGCCTTCGCCTCGGCCTGCCGTTCGGAAGGCTGGAACGGGCCAAGACGGTCAGTTAGGGCCTTCATGGAAAGGTCGCGGCCGACGTTGCTGGCCTTCGCCCAAATGCCTGAATCTGGCTCGCCGATGACAAGGCCAGCGCCGCGCTGGCGAACCTCTAGGCCGTGTTCGGCCGCTGCGTCGTGCAGCTCCTGCCAGCTCGTCGCCTGTCGCATCGCCGGGGCCAGCTCGCGGGCCGCGTACCCGGTCAGCGTCTCGATGCCGGACTGCGCCTCCACGCTGGCCACCTTCGCGCCGATGCGGACTGGCTCCGCTTTATCTGCTGACTGTCTCTGTAGACGGGTATCGGACAGCTTGCGCAACCCGTTCAGGGTTTTGGCTTCAGGAGGCTTCGATATGCTGAGGTCGTAAGCGTTTCTAAGGTGTTCCCGGAATAGGCTGTCGCGCTGCTCTGGGGCTTTCGCTGGCAACAGCTCAATGTCGCGGTTCTGATGCCGCTGCTTTGCCTCCAGACCATGAAACGTTCTTTGCAAGCCATGCTCTACCTCAAGACGCTCACAGGCCTCCATCAGGCGGAACTGATCGTAATAGGGTTCAATGTTCTGTAACCCGGTCGGGTGAACCTTGTTGATGGCCACATGCACATGCAGGTTATCGGTGTCGATATGAACCGCTGATACACGCTGGTGCTCATCGAGGCCGATGGCAGCGCATAGTTCGTCTTCGATGGCGTGCAGCGTCTCAAGGTCTGGCTGCTCGCCGGGCGGGAAGGAATAGACAAAGTGGTAGGTCTTTTCCGCCTTCGACCTGGTGTTAGCCGCTTGCGTGGCTTGGATCAAGATTGCGGCATCTGCCGGATCATCCGTACCGCAGTTGGTAACGCGGTAGCTGGCGACCTTCTCGCCCTCGGTCGTGCCATTGGCGGAATCCAGAATGTAATCGGCCGTGCGCTCCCAGCTCGTCGGGTCAATGCCGCCCTTGGCCGCCACCATATACTTGATTAACCGGGCTGGGCTTGAGGCCTTGCGTTCACGGTTGATGCGATGTGCGATCATTTGGAAATCCTCCCCATGAGCGCCCGCATGTCCTCTTGGATTGCGCGGAAATCCATCATCATCGCTTCTACGTCAATCGGTCGCGCGCCCTGACCGCGTTTCTCAGCGAGCCACAATTTCAGCAATCCGGCCACCCGGCCTAGGTCGCCATTCACCTTTGCCAACTGGCGGACAGCTTCCAAATCGGCCCGTGAACCTATAGGCAGATTCAGCCCAACAGCGCGAAGGAAAGCGGCATTCGACAATCCCGCCTGATCGGCCCTTTCGGCTAACTCTTTTTTCTCATCAATGCTGACCCAAACCTCAATTCGCTCCCGCCGTGGACGTGTCCCACGCGAATGCGGCTTGATAGCCTCAATCGCATTTTCACCGGCCATAAGCCTTTCCTCTTTGGTGTAAATATCGCGGAGCGACTGACAGCCTCGCAGAGCAAGATGCCGTCGAACCGCAGGTGAGTAAGGGGCGGTGTTGGACTGGTGCGGGCTTGCCCGTACCGGTACAACACACATCTTGCCGTACTGCTTCATGCGATTCTATGCGACTGGAGCAGAATGGCCAGTAAAATATGGCGTAATCGCGTACATTCGCGCTAATTCGCATACATTCGCGTAGCATCGCATTAATCAATTCTTCTAATCGCATAGAATCGCATACATTCGCATAAAAACGCGTTTCCGACTGAGTTCATGAGCATCAGGGACGGACTGACACCAAAAGGAGGGGGCTTTGAGAGACCATCAGCTAGACCAGCCAAATCTAAGTCTTGTAAATTGCTCGACTCGGGTGAGAACATAGCCTCCGTTTACGCGCTTTTTTTCGAAACTCGATCATCAAGAAACAACGGAGTAATCATGGCACGAAAAACCCTCGCAGAGCGCCGTTCTGATGCCCTTTCAGAGCTTGAAATGGCGAAAGCCAGATTGGCAAAACTCGACAATGAGGCAGCAGAAAGAATCGGAAGAATTGCAATAAAGTCAGGATTGGTTAATCTTGAGCTTACGGACGATCAAGTCCGGGAAGAATTCGATAAAATCGTGGAAAGGATCAGCAAGGGGAATTGATTATGAAGACAGCTCACCGCATCAGCGCATTGGCCAATCAACTCAACGAACTGCAAGCCTGCCTCGGTCGAGCCAGTGGGCGGCCTAGCAAGAGCGTTATGGAAGCCCAGCGCATTGCGGCCGAGCTGGCTTCTTTACTCGAAGAGTGGCACCTTGAAACGTTGCACATCCCTGAAACAGAGCGTGACCTCTATCGCGTACAGAATCCCTATTACGCGGCCCACTGACGCCACGCACCGGCTTATCAAAAGCTCACTTCGGTGGGCTTTTTTTGTCCGCAAAACGTATCAAAACGGATAGCCAAGCCCTTTCCGCTCGTCATGAAAAAAACGCGATCAAAATCATAGTGTTGAGAAACAATCTCATGAAGATTGACGGACAGTTTACGGACATAATTCATTGAATTCTATGCGGATACAAGATTATCCGCATATTTAAAACCGCTCCATATCGGTCAATAATCAAACCTCGGACGATGACAAAATGAGGTATTCGGTATGGAAATGGAATCGCAAAAAACGTCGGCTTATGCCGCCCGAAAATTCGGTCGAGGCGCGGCGCTCGCTCTGGCAATGGCAAGCGCAGGCCTTGGTGTAAGTCTCTACATGGCACCGGCCCCGGCCTATGCCATCTACTGCTCGAACTGCTCGACGTTCTATCAGCAGATGTACGAGTACGCCGAAGCGGTCAACACGCAACTGAACACGGCCCAGCAGTTGCAGACGCAGATCCAGCAGTACGACAACATGATTAAGCAGGGCATGTCACTGCCCAGCCGCATGTTCAACACCATCACTGGCGACCTTCAGCGCGTGGCCAGCGTCTACAACTCGGCGCAGTCGCTCGGCCGCAACATCAGCAATCTGGACGAACAGTTTCGCCAGCAGTTCAAGGGCTATGACAGCTATCTGAACTCCATTGGCCAAGGGCAAAACAACATGCCGCAGCGCTATCGGGACTGGGCACAATCCGGCTTCGATAACGCCCGCACGGCCATGCAGGCCGCTGGCGTAAATACCAGCACATTCGAGGATGAGAACGCGATGCTGGATCAGTTGGTGAGCCGTTCGCAGTCGGCCGTTGGCCGTCAGCAGGCCATTCAAGCCGGGAACGAGATTGCGGCGCAGAACGTGCAGCAGCTCCAGAAACTGCGCGATCTGGTGGCCACGCAAATCACCCTGCAAGGCAACTACATGGCGCAGCAAAACGAACGACAGTCCGTTAGCGATGCCTCCGAACAGCAATTCCGCAGCCGTGAAAATACACGCGGCCCGTCTGAGGGGTTCTGACCATGATGATTTCTAAGGCGCTGATTGCCGCCCTCTGCCTCGTCTCGGCCCTTGGTGGGTCGGCACTGACGGCCGTAGTCGTCACGAACACCGCCGCGCCGGAATGCGCAGCTGTCGGCAATGGCCATCAGGATGACCAATTCCGCAGCCGCCCAAACACTCGCGGCCCGTCTGAGGGGTTCTGACTATGCGACGTTCAACCGTTTTCGCGCTTGTCGGCGCGGTGCTCTTGCTATCTGCAACTAGTGCGATGGCTGCCGGGGTCGATTTGGCGCAGAGCAACACGTCTATGAACAGCCTTCTGCGGCTGATTCAGAACGCTTCAAACCAATGGGCACCGCGCCTGCATGACTACGCCTTGTGGCTCTTGGGATGCCTTGCCGTCATCCAGTTAGTTTGGACTTTTGCTCCTTTGGTCATGCGCGGAGCTGAACTGGGCGACATCCTCCATGAGCTGGTGAAATTCATCCTCGTGATAGGGTTCTTCTATGCGATGCTCGATCACGCGACCGAGTGGGGCGGGGCCATCGTCAACAGCTTCCGGCAGGCCGGGGCGCACGCGGCAGGGTTGGGTAGTGCGGAGCTGATGCCGGGGGATATGTTCTCAACTGCTGTGGACTTTTCACGGCAGGTGCTGACGGCCGGTGTTTCGATGTTCAGCCCAATCACATCGGTTGTGGTGGCCGTATCTGCATTGATCGTCCTGATGTGTTTTACGTTTATAGCGGCTCTGGTGTTCGTGACGCTGGTAGAGGCCTACGTCATCATCAATGCCGCCGTCCTGTTTATGGGTTTCGGTGGCTCTCAATGGACACGCGAATATGCACTGGCTCCCATTCGCTATGCCGTTGCGGTAGGGGCCAAGCTGTTTGTCCTGACTCTGATTGTGGGTCTGATCATGCAGGTTTCCGCAGAATGGTCGGCAGCCTACACCAACGACGAAGCGTCGTTGATGACCTTGGTCGGCCTGTCTTTGGTGTGCGCCTACCTGACCAAAACCATCCCTGAACTGATCGGCGGCATGATTAGCGGCACGTCGATGGGCGGCGGCTCTGCAATTGGGGGCATGGCCGCAGCCGGTGCAGCCGGTGCGGCGGCCGCAGTCGCTACTGTTGCAACAGCAGGGGCAGCAGCCCCGGCCGCAGGAGCACTAGGGGCCGCAGGAACTGGCGGAGGCGCTGCCAGTGCCGCGGGTGGTGGACTGGCCTCCGCACTGAACGCCAGCATGGCAGGCGGCAGTACCGCAGGGGGCATCGGTGGTGCGACGGGCGTCAGCAGCGCTGGAATTGGCGCAAGCACAGGAGGGGGCAGCGGTGCGGCCGCAAAGGCCGCAGGTTCTCGCGTCGGGGGTGGTGCCGCGTCAGGATCGGCGAATCCAGTGTCGGCGGCCGCTTCGCCAGCTAGCCAAGAAGCAGGCAGCGGCTTGAAACAAGCCGCCAAACAGGCCGGAAGAGCGGCCAAGGGCGGTGACGACGATACGGATCAGCAGGCCGTCGCTCAGCAACGGCAGATGACACCAAAAGAAGGGACCGGCGGCAACGGCAAGGCTGTTGCGCAGGGCGCCGAGGTGGCCACACGGGCGCTTGGCGTGCTGGGCGCTATCAGCGTACCCGGTATGGAAAGCTCCCACGGGCTTTCGCTCGGGGGCACCGGGTCTCCCCCTCCCGTCCCCGGCGGCGACAGTCCAACGCCTGACGACGGCGCAGAGCCGACTACACAAGCGGAATCCAACATTATTCGTCCGACATCGGACACAGCTAGGACCGGAAATGTCGGCGCGCTCAATGTGCCCGGCATGGATTCTGGCGTTAACTCTCAATCGGAGGCGTAATCATGATGAACGATGTATTTTTTGGCCTGATGATGCTCGGCGGCTTTTTTGTTCTCGGTATTGGTATGTGGGCGCTTGGCCAATGGCTCCGACGCAAAGGCTTTGGCCCGCAGCTCGATGCACTGGATAAGCAGTACACGGCACTACAGCATCGGGTGAACCGATTGGCTCTGCCTGCCGCTGCGCATTTCTACGGCGGCATGGGTATGCTTAATCGCATGCCACTTTTCGGCAGCAAGAATCAGGTGGTATTGGTAGAGCGTGTGAGAATGGCCATCCTTCAGATGGAAGAGGAAGAACGGCAGCGACGCAGGGTCATCGATCGCTGACGCGCACAGCCAGTTCCATCACCCACAACCCCGCCTGAGTGCGGGGTTTTGTTTTCCTGCCGCAGCATCTCCGTCTATTACACACCGCAAAAACGGCCTGTATCGCTCTGTGAGAAGTTTTCACACATGACAGTCAACAACATTCCGACACTGAAAAAACGCCGCCACGGCCCATACAGGAGGGATTTTGGACGCTTTCGCAGGCCGTAAGAGGCCTTATGTCGATTTTGGCCCTGCCCTTCCCTTTTTGGTGCCTGATCGTCTTTTTGCCGGTTTCAACGGCTCGACCAGGTGCTGCGACCGGTGGGTAATCCACGGAACTAGCCGCGTCGGCGACGGCAGGCCCGCCCTACCTTTTTTGGTGCCCAACGGCCGTAGGCCGACCAAGAGCAGCAAGCTAGGAGCTGCGCCATCAAGGCGCGGCACTTAGCGCGCATGCTGGAGATTCTTAGAGAATCTTAGATGGAATTTGCGAACGGCCCGCAAACGCCCGCCGTTGCTGGGTTTTCAGAAACCGGCCGGGTGCCGTTAAACAGGGGGTGGGGTGCCGTTAAACAGGGGGGGAGCGGCGTTACGGTCGGATGCCTTGGGTCGCCCGTTTCTCCTTTGCCCTTAGCGTACTCGTCCAGCCTCCAACCCACGGCAGCAAGCTCGGCCAGCGCCTTGGGGCGGAGCGAACGCCTTTCATGAGGGAGGGGAGCTGCCGCGAAGCGGTGGGAACCCCGCAAGGGGCCACGCTTTTGGATCGTGGCGCGATTTCGCACGAATAGGAGTTCCGAACTAACGGATGGGGGCCATCGACTTATGCACAGGCAAAAGGGTTTTAAACAGTTTTATATATAGTTTTAAAAGATTTAGCGTAAAAAGAAGGAAATTTAATCTTTTAATTCAATGGATTACGCGCGATGCCGGTTCCTAATAGACGGATACCGGTTCCTAATAGACGGCGAAACGGTTCCTAATAGACGGTTTCAGGTTCCTAATAGACACTCTATCCACAGCGTGGCGGGTTGTTCCCACTTTGTCCGCCAACTGTCCGTCAATCAAAATGAAAAAAGCCCGCAACGGGGCTCTTTTGCGATCTCACTCACCGTCTATTAGGAACCGCCCAGCGGTTCCGACGAGGAATTGCGGTGCCTCATGACCAGTAGAGGGCCATCCTTCCCCGCTTCTTCGCACAAGGCATATTCAGGCAGGTCATCGGCTTTGATGATCCCGCGAAGGAAGAAACAGAATTTTTTGAACGAGCCACCGCTTCCACTGCGTTCGTAAAGGGTCTTGAAAGCCCATTTAGCGCTATCCCTGCCTGCGGCACGGCGAGCCAGTCGGTAGATAAAGCGTCCTATGCCCGGCTCGATCAGAAAGTAGTCCCGGTGTACTGTAAGTACCTCCGGCCGCTTGCCCTCGGTGACTTCTCGATAAATCCACTCCGGGGCTTCAATCTCGACAGAACTTATCTTCTTGGTGTCCGTGCGTGACAGAACACGATAGCGCGCGATCAGCCCCTCGGCTTCGGTTGTCCGGAACTTGCCGCTTTCGCGCACTGTCTTGATGGTAGTACCCCGCAACCGATCTAGCGCGGCTTCCACTCCCTTAACCTGACTACTACCGTTACCACGTCGGGCAAATCTGAGGATGTCGCTAACATGCAGCCGAAACACTCTCCCCGGCTTGCCACCCTTTCCTTCTCGATAGCGGTTCATAGCTTCGGTCAAGTGAGACACCATCATCAGCACAATGTCGTAGTCCCAAATGGAGGCCATTCCGTGCGCTCCTGCGGACACTTCCACGTATCCATCCGGCAGGTCGTAGCGGATCAGTTCTCCGGCTCGCTTGTCCTTCTTGGATAAACGGAACACGGCCACATCCATGACGCTGCGATTGTCGCGGCCGCCCACGTCATAAAGGCTGGGCGCAAAAAAATCTGGCTGAGCGTCGCCTTGTGGAGGCTTGCGGACAAGTGACAACGCTTTGTCCCGCTCTTTTGCCCTTTCCATCTGTTCATGCACGGTCGAGACGTTAGACGGTCTACCGCGTTCAGCAGCCGGAGTTCGGTCACTGTTCCGCTTCCTGATATTTTCAAGGCGTTCCAGTAGCCCGCCAGAGTCGCCTATTACCGCGCCTATGGGCTTAAGACCGCTGTTTCGGCTACTCATGCACGGCCCAACCGGAGCTGTATTAAGCCCAGTACAAGCGGTCTACTCGTAAATGTCGCCTGCAAGTTGGCCGCCACAATTCAGGCCCCCATTCCGGGACGAGGGGCCGGGCTGGAATGTTTGCACGCATCAATCCATGCCTCGACCTCCGCCAAATCCCACACGACCTTGCGGCTACTGAGCGCAATGCGCTGAGGAAATTTCCCCTGCTTTTCAAAGTTGTAGATCGTGCGCTCGCACAGCGGAATCATCTCCAGCAGCTGCTTTTTGCTAATGAGAACTTTACTTGCTCTCCTTAATTCTTTTTCCACACCGAATACCTCGTTTTGTCATCATCCGAGGTTTAATTATTGCTACACAATTCCGGAAAATTCCAGCATCTACGATCATATTTTTTCAATTAAATCAATTACTTAGTGTCCGTAAATTCAACGTTTGACGGACAATCTTGATAACGCAAACCGCTGTTTTAATTAGGTTTGCAATAGGCACTTAAACCCAATTTATCGCGTCCGGAAATTCATCGTTTTTCGGACAAAAAAAAGCCCACCGAAGTGGGCATTTCGCTACAGAATGCAGGTCTCTAGGCTCCGAATCAGTCCTTGAGGCGGGTCTTCCTGATTGTCCACTCGTCGATCATGTCGGCCCAATCTTGGAGCATCGCCCGGCGCTGATCGCGGTACTCGGCCTTGTTGTAGATGGCACGAACGCCCTTCTGTTCGTGCGCAAGGCACTTCTCGATCCAGTCGGTGTTATAGCCCGCCTCATGCAACAGCGTGCTGGCTGTGCGCCGCAAGTCGTGCGGTCCAAACTTGCCAAGTGACTGCCCTTCCTTCTGGGCCAGCCGATAGGTAAGGGTAAGCACCTGATTGAGCGTTGCGCTGCTCATCGGCAAGTCTGAGTCATAACGTGATGGCAGAATGTATTCCGAACCGCCGGCGAAGGTCTTCAGCGCGATGAAAATATCCAGCGCCTGCCTCGACAGGAACACCAAATGGGGATTGCGGCGCTTCATCCGCTCCTTGGGGATTGTCCAGAGCGCGTCGGTGAAATTGATTTCGTTCCACGTTGCGTTGGTCAGTTCGCTTTTGCGAACCATCGTTAGCAACAGCAGCTTGGCAGCCGCTCGAATTGAAGGTGTGGTGCCGATACGCTCCATGTACTGGTACATCAAGCCAATTTCCTCGGGCGTCAGTGCTCGATCTCGCGGCTCAAACTTGGCGATAGTTGACGGGCGCACCAAATCGGCCGGGTTCTCAACCTTCTGTCCGCGTTCGATAGCCCAGCGGAAGACCTGCATCATAATTTCGCGGCAAAGCACGGCCGTTGATGGCCTGCCTTGTTCCACGATGGCATCAGTCAGCGCCCGCAAGTCCTCGTGGGTAATTTCTATCAGTTTCCTGTTGCTGAATTTCGGCTTTAGCTCTCGCTCGTATGTTCCACGGCGCATGTCGCGGGTGGAATCTGCCATTTGATAGCCGCGCAACCACTTCTCGGCCCACGCGCCGAATGTCTCAGCATCCTTGACGCGGGCTTTGTCCCGCGCTTTCTCCTTGGCTGGAGATTTCCCTGCGGCGATCATCTTCTTGGCTTCGCCCAGCCGTTCGCGAGCTTCCGCTAGCGTGATCCCTCCGACACCATAGCGGCCGAAGGTGATGGTCTCTTGCCTGCCGTGGATCGAGTAGTTGTAGCGGAACGAAATCGAACCCGCAGGGGTGATGGCCACGTAGAGGCCGTCACGGTCATTCACTTTGTAGAGCTTGTCCTTTGGCTTGAGGTTGCGCAGCTTGGTATCAGTCAGCATGGTCGGGTTGGGTTTCCTCTCAAAAATACCATGCTCAAAAAGCCCCACAAATCCTCAAAAAACTTCTTTAAGGACAATGCGTTACCTAAATTCGATACCATGAACACCCCATCAGAGGCGGCATGGTATCGAGTGCCGAACATGGCATCAGGTTCAAATCGTACCATCTACCATGCCATAGAAACGGTGTGCTTGGCGATGCGAAAATTTGCCAGACAGTGCTACGCCAAGAACGAAAAAAGCCCGCAATTACGCGGGCTTAGGGGTGTTTTAATGCTTCTTGGTGCCAGTCTGTGCCGGACGCGGGATCACTCCCACTCGATCGTCGCCGGCGGCTTGCCGCTGATGTCGTACACCACGCGGGAAATGCCGTCCACTTCGTTGATGATGCGGTTGGAGACGCGGCCGAGGAAGTCATACGGCAGGTGCGCCCAGTGCGCGGTCATGAAGTCGATGGTTTCTACCGCACGCAGTGAGACCACCCAGTCGTATTTGCGGCCGTCGCCCATCACGCCGACCGAACGCACCGGCAGGAACACGGTGAACGCTTGGCTGACTTTGTTGTACAGATCGGCTTTGTGCAGCTCTTCGATGAAGATGGCGTCGGCGCGGCGCAGCAGATCGCAGTACTCTTTCTTCACTTCGCCCAGCACGCGCACGCCCAGACCCGGGCCCGGGAACGGGTGACGGAACAGCATGTCGTACGGCAGGCCCAGCTCCAGGCCGATCTTGCGCACTTCGTCTTTGAACAGCTCTTTCAGCGGCTCGACAAGGCCCAGCTTCATCTCTTTCGGCAGGCCGCCCACGTTGTGGTGCGACTTGATCACGTGCGCTTTGCCGGTGGCGGAAGCGGCGGATTCGATCACGTCCGGGTAGATGGTGCCCTGTGCCAGCCATTTCACCTGCTCTTGCTTGCAGGCTTCTTCGTCGAACACTTCAACGAACACGCGGCCGATGATTTTACGCTTGGCTTCCGGCTCGTCCACGCCCGCCAGTGCGGTCAGGAAGCGGTTTTCCGCCTCAACGTGCACGATGTTCAGGCCGAAGTGGTCGCCGAACATTTCCATCACCTGCTTGGCTTCGTTCAGGCGCAGCAGGCCGTTGTCGACGAACACGCAGGTCAGGCGTTTGCCGATGGCGCGGTGCAGCAGCATCGCGGTCACGGAGGAGTCGACGCCGCCGGACAGGCCGAGGATCACGTGGTCTTCACCCACCTGCTCGCGGATGCGCTCGACCGCATCTTCGATGATGGTGGCCGGGGTCCACAGGGCTTCACACTGGCAGATGTCCAGTACGAAGCGCTCCAGCATGCGCTGGCCCTGACGGGTGTGGGTCACTTCCGGGTGGAACTGCACGCCGTAGAAGCGTTTTTCTTCGTTGGCCATAATAGCGAACGGGCAGGTATCGGTGCTGGCGATGGTCACGAAGTCGGACGGGATTGCGGTCACTTTGTCGCCGTGGCTCATCCACACGTCCAGCAGCGGTTTGCCGGCCGGGCTGATGGCGTCTTCGATGTCGCGCAGCAGCGCGCTCTCTTTGACGATTTCCACCTGCGCGTAGCCGAACTCGCGTTCGTTGGAACCCTGCACATGGCCACCCAGCTGCATCGCCATGGTCTGCATGCCGTAGCACACGCCCAGCACCGGCACGCCGGCGTTGAACACGTAGTCAGGGGCGCGCGGGCTGCCGGCTTCGGTGGTGCTTTCCGGGCCGCCGGACAGGATGATGCCGCTTGGGTTGAATTCGCGGATCTGCGCTTCGCTAACGTCCCAGGCCCACAGTTCGCAGTAAACGCCGATTTCGCGCACGCGGCGGGCGACCAGTTGAGTGTATTGCGAACCGAAGTCCAGTATCAGGATGCGATGCTTATGGATATTTTGTGTCATGTGAGGCGAATTCCAGCAACAAGAGAAAAAGAGCGAAAATGTGTGTTTCGGGATGGGGCTTGGCGCCCCACCCCGGCCTCTCACTCAGGAGAGGTTAAGGCATCAGCCCATGCGGTAGTTCGGCGACTCTTTGGTGATGGTCACGTCGTGCACGTGGCTTTCCTGAATGCCGGCGCCACTGATGCGCACGAACTCCGCCTTGGTGCGCAGATCGTCGATGGTGGCGCAGCCGGTCAGGCCCATGCAGGAGCGCAGGCCGCCCATCTGCTGGTGCACGATGGCTTTCAGCATGCCTTTATAGGCGACGCGGCCTTCGATACCTTCCGGCACCAGTTTGTCGGCGGCGTTATCGGTCTGGAAGTAACGGTCGGAAGAACCTTTGGACATCGCGCCCAGCGAGCCCATGCCGCGGTAAGATTTGAACGAACGGCCCTGATACAGCTCGATTTCGCCCGGGGATTCTTCGGTGCCCGCCAGCATAGAGCCGACCATCACGCAGGATGCGCCCGCGGCGATCGCTTTGGCGATGTCGCCGGAGAAGCGGATGCCGCCGTCGGCGATAACCGGAATGCCGGTGCCTTCCAGCGCTTCCACCGCGTCGGCGATGGCGGTGATCTGCGGTACGCCCACGCCGGTCACGATGCGGGTGGTGCAGATGGAGCCAGGGCCGATACCCACTTTCACCGCGCTCACGCCGGCTTCAGCCAGCGCTTTGGCGCCCGCTGCGGTCGCGACGTTGCCGCCGACGATCTGCAGATCCGGGTATTTGGCGCGAGTTTCGCGGATGCGCTGCAACACGCCTTCGGAGTGGCCATGCGAGGAGTCGATCAGCAGGACGTCAACGCCTGCCGCCACCAGCGCGTCAACGCGCTCTTCGTTGCCGGCGCCGGCGCCGACCGCCGCGCCCACGCGCAGACGGCCGTGCTCGTCTTTACAGGCGTTCGGCTTACGTTCCGCTTTCTGGAAGTCTTTAACGGTGATCATGCCCAGCAGGTGGAAGCTGTCGTCCACCACCAGCGCTTTTTCTACGCGCTTTTCGTGCATCTTCTGCAGCACCACGTCACGCGCTTCACCTTCTTTCACGGTGACCAGGCGATCTTTCGGCGTCATCACCGCAGTCACCGGCTGAGACAGATCGGTCACGAAGCGCACGTCACGGCCGGTGATGATGCCGACCAGCTCGTTGTCTTCGGTAACGACCGGGTAACCGGCGAAGCCGTTGCGCGCGGTCAGCTCTTTCACTTCCTGCAGCGTGGTGGACGGGGTAACGGTCTGCGGGTCGGTAACTACGCCGCTTTCATGCTTCTTCACGCGGCTGACTTCTTCAGCCTGGCGCTCGATGGACATGTTTTTGTGGATGAAGCCCAGGCCGCCTTCCTGCGCCAGCGCGATGGCCAGGCCGGATTCGGTCACGGTATCCATGGCTGCGGACAGCATAGGGATGTTCAGGCGGATGGTTTTGGTCAGTTGAGTGCCGAGCTCTGCGGTGTTAGGCAGAACCGTGGAGTGGGCTGGAACCAGGAGGACGTCGTCAAACGTCAGAGCTTCTTTAGCGATACGTAGCATGGGCAATATCTCACCAGGGTGGGCTGTGAAAAAGATAAAATATTGCCGCGGCATTATACAGAGCGGAATCGGTTGCCTCCAGCACTTTCTTACAAAAAGTCTTGATTACCTTTTTCAGCCATGTAGTATCGACCAATTAAGTGATTGTTTTGAAATTTGATCTGGGTCACATGTCGCTACCTGTTTCGCCTTCCATTTTTACCGTAAGCCGCCTGAATCAGACGGTTCGCCAACTGCTGGAAATGGAAATGGGGCAGATTTGGCTCTCCGCCGAGATCTCCAACCTCTCCCAGCCCGCCTCCGGCCACTGGTATTTCACCCTGAAAGACGACCGCGCCCAGGTACGCTGCGCGATGTTCCGCAACAGCAATCGCCGCGTCACCTTCCGGCCGCAAAACGGCCAGCAGGTCTTGGTGCGCGCCAGCATCACGCTGTATGAACCGCGCGGCGACTACCAGCTGATCGCCGAGAGCATGCAGCCCGCCGGCGACGGCCTGCTGCAGCAACAGTTCGAGCAGCTGAAACAGCGCCTGAGCGCCGAAGGGCTGTTCGATCAGCAGTTCAAGCAGCCGCTGCCCGCCCCGGCCAAACGCGTCGGGGTGATCACCTCCGCCAGCGGCGCGGCGCTGCACGATATTCTGCAGGTATTGCAGCGGCGCGATCCGTCGCTGCCGATCGTCATCTACCCCACCTCGGTGCAGGGCGCGGAAGCGCCGATGCAGATCGTGCGCGCCATCGAGGCCGCCAACCGCCGCGATGAATGCGATGTGCTGATCGTCGGCCGCGGCGGCGGTTCGCTGGAAGATCTGTGGAGCTTCAACGACGAACGCGTGGCGCGGGCGATCTTCGCCAGCCGCATTCCGATCGTCAGCGCCGTCGGCCATGAAACCGACGTCACCATCGCCGACTTCGTCGCCGATCTGCGCGCGCCGACCCCTTCCGCCGCCGCCGAACTGGTCAGCCGCAATCAGCTTGAGCTGTTGCGCCAGCTGCAGTCGCAGCAGCAGCGGCTGGAGATGGCGATGGATTACTACCTGGCGCAGCGCCAGCAGCAGTTCACCCGCATTCACCACCGTTTACAGCAGCAGCATCCGCATCTGCGCCTGGCGCGCCAGCAGACGCTGCTGTTCAAGCTGCAGCGCCGGATGGAAGACGGCATGCAGCAACAGCTGCGCCTGGCCGCCCGCCGCAGCGAACGCGCCCAGCAGCGGCTGGCACAGGTGCAGCCACAAGGCCGCATTCACCGCTACCAACAGCGCGTGCAGCAGCAGGAATACCGTCTGCAGCAGGCGATGGAGCGCCAGCTCAACGCCTACCGCCAGCGCTTCGGCGTGGCCTGCAGCCAGTTGGAGACCGTCAGCCCGCTGGCGACGCTGGCGCGCGGCTACAGCGTGACGCAAACCCCGGGCGGCGAGCTGCTGAAAACCACCAAGCAGGCGCAGGTCGGCGAACTGCTGAAAACCCGCCTGCAGGATGGCTGGGTGGAAAGCGAGGTGAAAACCATCACCGTCGCCAAAAAGCCGCGCAAGAAGCGCGCGGCCGAGTAACCCTCCTACTCCAGCGTAAAACGCTCGCTCGGTTCGCCGTTCACCCACAGCGCGCGCGTTTCGCCTTCCGGCAGGCTGAGCGCCAACGTGCGCCAGGCCGGGCGGAAACGCCCTTCCGTCGTGATATCCAGCATGATGCGCTGATTGTCGCAGCGCATTTCCCAACGCAGCCACAGCGCATCGCCCTGACGCCAGCCGTCGCTTTCACCGTCGTCCTCAAACAACAACCCACTGCTTGCGCCGCAGCCCTTGAGCGGAAACAGCCGCAGCTCGCGCCGATCGTCGGCGGCCACGTCCACATGCGCCAGCCGCTGCGACAGCGGCAGCGCCGCCCCGGCGCGCACCAGCAGCGGCAGACGCTCCAGCGGCGCCGCCAGCGTTACCGTCTGGCCGCCGCCGAACCACTGGCCGCTGTAGAAGCAGTACCAGCCTTCGCCGTTGTCCGGCAGATACACCGAACGCCGGCGCTGCCCCGGTTCCACCACGCTGGCCACCAGCAGATCGCGGCCGATCAGAAAATCGTCGTTCTCGCCAAAGGCGCGCGCATCCTGTTCATGGTCGAGGAAGGTCGGGCGCAGCATCGGCTCGTCGTCCGCGCAGGCCTGCCACAGCAGGGTGTAGAAATACGGCAGCAGCCGATAACGCAGGTTGATCGCCTCACGCACCGCCGGGGTGGCGGCCGGGTACATCCAGGGTTCGTTGACCGTGGCGTCGTCGTTCCAGGAGTGGATAGTGAAACGCGGATGCATCACGCCGTTTTGCACCCAGCGCACCAGCAGTTCCGCGTCCGGTTTGTCGCCGGAGAAGCCGCCGACGTCGTGGCCGAGGTTATACAGCCCGGACAGGCTCATGCCCAGCCCCATGCGGATGTTGTAGCGCAACGTCTGCCAGCTGGTGCGGTTGTCGCCGCTCCAGGTCTGCACGTAGCGCTGCATGCCGGCGCAGCCGGAGCGCGAGATCAGGTACGGCCGCTTCTGCGGCGCGAAGCGCTGCTGGGCCTCCATCGAGGCGCGCATCATCAGCAGCGGCATCACCGGGCGGATGTGCTTGATGGCGATCGGCCGCCCGAAGCCGTGGCAGCGCGCTTCGCCGTCCCACACTTCGTACTCGTTGTTGTCGTTCCAGGTCGAATCGATGCCCATCTCCAGCAGCTGCTGCGTGACACCCTGCTGCCACCAGCGCACCGCCGCCGGGTTGGTGAAGTCGAGGTGCGATCCCTCATCGTCCCAGAAGCTGGAGCGCTCGGGTGCGTCGCTTTGCGAATCGCGGATAAACAGCCCCTGCGCCGCCACCGCCTGATACTGCGGGTGATCCTGCAGCAGGCACGGCTTGATGTTGGCCGCCAGCCTGAGACCGGCGTCGTGAAACGCCTGGCTCAATTGCTTGGGCTGCGGCACCTTGTCGTAATTCCAGTTGAACACGTAGCGCTTGTTGTTGATCGAGGTGTAGCCCGACGACAGCTGGAAGGAGTCGCAGGGAATGGCGTGTTGACGGCACAGCGCGATGAACTGCTGCAGCTGCTGCTGGGCATCCGGCGCGTCGGTGTAGTGCATGGTCGAGCCGCTGTAGCCCAGGCTCCACTTCGGCCCGAAGTGGGTGCGGCCGGTCAGGCGCACGAAGGCCTTGGTGACGTCCACTACCTTCGGCCCGAGGAACAGGTAGTAATCCAGATCGCCCGCTTCGGCCTGATAGCGGCGATAGGCCGCGTGGTAGTTGTCGATCTCGTTGCCCAGATCCAGCCAGCAGCTGCTCAGGTTGTCGTAGAACAGGCCGAAGCTCGCCTCCGGCCCGCGGGTGATGGTAAACGGAATGTGTTTGTACAGCGGGTCGGTGCTGGCGGCGTTATAGCCCATCGCGTCCAGATTGCGCATCTCGAAGCGGCGGCCGGTGCGTTCCAGATCGCCGGCTTTTTCCCCCAGGCCGTAATAGCGCTCATCGGCGAAACGGCGCTGGTAGTGCGCCACGCCGTCGCCGTGCGCATTGAGCAGGTAGGCGCTGGTCGGCCGGTCCGCCGCCAGCGGCCGCCACTCGCCGGCGGCGTTGCAGTACGCCCATTCCAGCCACAGCGGCTGATGCACCGTTACGCGCAGACGCGGCGTGCTGACCAACAGCCGATCGCCCTCCTGGCGCAGCTGATAGCCCGGCAGGCTGAAGCCGGCGACGCTGAGCCGATCGCGCCCCTCCCAGGGCACATCCTCCTGCGGCGCGATGCTCCAGGTGCGATCCAGCGCCAGCTCGCCCTCACGTTTGATCAACACGCGGAACAGATCGTTTTCCAGCACGTACAGGCAGAAACGGTGGCGTTCATCGACCAGCAGCTCAACGTGGTCGGCATGCTGCGCCGCCAACGTCCAGTTTTTCAAGGTTTTCATAAGCATTCCACTTAGCTGTGTGAAGGTGTTTTCTTACCGCCGCGTTCGGCGATCAGGGCAATCAGGAACAGGGCGCCGATCAGGTCGAAGAAACCCATGGCGATGAACAGCGGGTTGAAGCCGAGGGTGTCGGACACTGCGCCGATCAGGAGCGTAAACAGGAAGCTGGCGATCCAGGCGCTGGAGCCGCGCATGCCGTTCACCGTCGCCATCTGGTTTTTATCGAACGACTCCACCACCAGCGCGCTGAGCATGCAGGAGATCACCTGATGGCCGAAGCCGCCGATCGAGATCAGCGCGATCGCCACATAGGGATCCTGGGTGATCGCGACAAACGCCAGCGACACCATCAGGAAAGCGCCGGTCACCGAGCTGGCGACCACCGAGTTAACGCGGCTGCAGCCGAACCATTTGCGGTACAGGGTGGTGAGATAGCCGCTGGCGACGCTGCCGATATCCGCCGCCAGGAACGGCAGCCAGGCAAACATCGCGATCTGTTTCAGATCCATACCGCGTTCGGTGGCCAGGTACAGCGGCACCCAGAAGCTGAAGACCGCCCAGGCCGGCTCGGCGAGAAAGGCCGGGATGGCGATGCCGTAGAATTTCTTGTTCTTGCACAGGCTGGCCAGCGAGGTGAGGAACGGCAGCTTCGGCAGTACCGGTTCGTTGTCTTCGCGGATCAGATCCAGCTCTTGCTGGCTGAGGTTCGGGTGCTGCTGCGGCGAGTGGTAGAACAACCACCACAGCACCACCCAGATCAGCGCCAGCCCGCCGGAGAACAGGAAGGCGCCTTGCCAGCCGAAGGAGACGTGAGCGATGACGATGATCGGCGGGGCCAGCATGGCGCCGATGGAGAAACCGACGCCCGCCCAGCCGGCAGCGATCGGCCGCTCCTTCTTCGGGAACCAATCGGAGATCGCCTTGGCGTTGGCCGGGGTGGCCGCCGCCTCCGCCCCCCCCATGAAGAAGCGCAGAATGGCCAGTTGCAGCCAGCTGCCGGCGCCGGCGTGCAGCATGCATACCACCGCCCAAATGCCGGCGCAGATCAGAAAGCCCATTTTCAGGCCGATAACGTCGATCAGCCAGCCGCAGATCGGCTGAAACACCGTGTAGGCCAGCTGGAACGACGCCACCACCCAGGCATATTGCTCGGTGCTCATGTTCAAGCTGGTTTTCAGCTCCGGCGCCAGAATGCCCAGCGAGTTGCGGGTGATGTAGTTGACCGTGACGCCCAGCAAGAACAGCGCCAGCATCCACCAGCGCAGCGATTTGAACTTGCGCCGGCCGCTCTGCGCGACCGCCTGATTGATCTCCACACTCATCGGTTCTCTCCCCGCAGCCGCCGGCTACGGCGCGTGCGTTTTGGTAGGGTACGTTGTGCCATCAAACACGGGGCGGTGAAACCAGGCCGGCGCCGTAGCATTGACCGACAGACAATCACAACCCCATGATTTATTTTTTGTTTTCTTTTTCGCACACCGTTAAAATTGGACTGACAAGTCATTAAAATTGGTGTACCAATGCAGACTACTCAGCGAGAGCGCGCAGCGAAACGGGGTTTTTTGCAAATATTTTCACAGGTGGGTGAAAAAATAGCCATAATGGCCGCAGGATCCAGTCAAAGTGCTGAAAAGCCGTAGTGAAAATATTCTCATGGACGAATTTGAAGGAGATCACAAAATGAACGGAAAGCTGAAAATCCAGGAGATCGCCCGCCAAACCGGGCTGTCGATCAGCACCGTTTCCCGCGTGCTGGCGGGCAAGGCCAACACCAGCGCCGAAGCGCGCCGCAAGGTGCTGGACTGTGCGCAGCAAAACGGCATTCTACAGGGCATTTCCAGCGGCCGACTGATGTTGAACAACGTGATGGTGTTCGCACCGCAGCGCGCGTTCGACGTGCGCACAGATATCTTCTACTACAAGGTCATTCAGGGCATCACCGCCGCACTGATGCAGCACGAGGTGCGCATCCGTTACTGCGGCCTGGAAGAGCAGCACAGCGACGGCGCGCTGTTTCTGGAAAAAATGAGCGATCCGCACACCGAAGCGGCGCTGATCATCGGCATCGACGACGAACACATCCATACCCTGGCGGCCGATCTGCACAAGCCCTGCGTGCTGATCAACTGCAGCGATCGGCAGATGCGGCTGGACAGCGTCTCGCCGGATCATCAGCTGATCGGCGACTATTCCGCCCGCTACCTGTTTCAGCAGGGGCATAGCCATATCCTCAATCTGCAGTGTCTGCGCCGCCACACCATGGAGCTGCGGCTGGCGGGCATCCGGCAGGCCTACGCCCGGCATCATTTGCCGTTCGACGATGGCAGCCATCTGGTCACCACCTCCGGCTTCGGCAGTGAAGAGGCCGAGCAGGCGCTGACCACCTATCTCGATGGCATCCACGGCCACTCCCCGCTGCCGACGGCGATCCTGGCCGGCGGCGACTACATGGCGGTCGGGGCGGTCAAGGCGCTCAACAAGCGGGGGCTGAGCGTACCGGGCGACGTATCGGTGATGAGCACCGATGGCTTCAATCTGGCGGAAATCCACGACGTGCCGCTGACCTCGGTGCAGGTGCCGCGCGACGAACTGGGCTACGAAGCGATCCAGCTGCTGCAGCGGCGCATGCTGCGCGCCGACGCGCCGCCGTGCAATCTGTTGCTGCACGGCCGGCTGGCGGTACGCGCCTCGGTGCGGCGCATCAGCCCGCACAAGACCGCGCCGGCGGTGAGCACGCATGACCACAGGCTTTATGACGAGTAGGCTACACTTAGGCTCAGTGCATTCATTCGATGAGGTAAATTTTTTGCCTAAGGAGAGCCACTATGCCAGCCCAGCGCATGCGTTCCGTCATTCCTCCCTACATGCTGCGCCGCATCATTGAACACGGTAACGCCCCGCAGCGCGACTGCGCGCTGCACACCCTGAACCACGTGCAAAGCCTACTCGGCAACAAGCCGCTGCGTTCACCGACCGAGAAAAACGCCCGAGCCGGCGAAGCGCTCCGCGATATCTACGACGCCCAGAACGGCACCCAACTGCCCGGCAAACAGGTGCGCAAGGAGGGGCAGCCCAGCAACCACGACGTGGCGGTGGACGAGGCCTACGACTATCTCGGCGTCACCTACGATTTCTTCTGGCAGGCCTACCGGCGCAATTCGCTGGATAATAAAGGGCTGCCGCTGGTCGGCAGCGTGCACTACGGCAAGGAGTACCAGAACGCTTTCTGGAACGGCCAGCAGATGGTGTTCGGCGACGGCGACGGCGAGATCTTCAACCGTTTCACCATCGCCATCGACGTGGTCGGCCACGAGCTGGCGCACGGCGTGACCGAGAGCGAGGCTGGGCTGATCTACTACCAGCAGTCCGGCGCGCTCAATGAGTCGCTGTCCGACGTATTCGGCTCGTTGGTCAAGCAGTTCCACCTGCAGCAAACCGCGGATAAAGCCGACTGGCTGATCGGCGCCGGGCTGCTCGCCAAGGGCATCAAAGGCCAAGGGCTGCGCTCGATGTCGGCACCCGGCACCGCCTACGACGACCCGCTGCTGGGCAAAGACCCGCAGCCCGCCAGCATGAAGGATTATATCCAGACCAAGGAAGACAACGGCGGCGTACACCTCAACTCCGGCATTCCCAACCGCGCGTTCTACCTGGCGGCAACCGCGCTGGGCGGCTTCGCCTGGGAAAAAGCAGGCTACGTCTGGTATGACACGGTGTGCGACAAAGCGCTGCCGCAAAACGCCGACTTCGCCACCTTCGCCCGCGCCACGGTGAAACATGCGCTAGCGCGTTTCGATCAAAGCGTGGCGGACAAGGTGCAACAGGCCTGGCATCAGGTGGGGGTGGAATAATGAAACCGCTGCCGACGCTCAATCAGGATACGGTCATTGAGCTGGCGCGCGAGGGAGGCTTCGCCTACATTCCCAAACTGGCGGGCCAGCGCCGCATTGCGCTGGCCGATATCACGCCGGAGCAGCGGCAGCGCCTGAATCAGTTGCTGAATCAGACGCTGCCGTACGCCCAGGAAGAGGGCCAACCCAACTCCCCCGGCTGCGGCGACCAGCGCTACTACCGCGTACAGATCAACTACACCAGCCCCACCCTGAGCACCGAGATCGTGCTGTTAATCCCGGAAAGCAGCGCGCCGCAGGCGCTGGTGGATTTGTGGAAAACCGGCCAGGTGGATGAGTGAGGGCTTACAGCGGCTGATAGCTGAAATTCACCCGTTTTTTGGAGATCAGCCCGTGCCCGTTCTGGCACAGGTAATCCACCGCCCCGCAGGCTTTCAATTCTTGCAGCGGCTGCCCGCACTCCGGGCAGCTCGCCAGCTGCCGATAATCGCAGAGGCAGGCTTCACAATGGTAATGACCCGCTACCCACTTCATGGTCTGACGGCAGTGCGGACAGTGCGCTTCCATAACGACTCCAGATTAAATCGCACCCCATGAGCGCAAGAAATAGATGCCCAACGCGGTGGTGAAGAACGAACCGACGGTGGTGATGGCGATAATGTTGGCCGCCAGCGTGGCGTTGCCGCCCATGGCGCGCGTCATCACATAACTGCCCGAAGCGGTCGGCGTGGCGGAAAACAGGAAGATAATGCCCAGCGCCGCACCCTGAAACCCGCACAGCCAGCCGGCCAGCGTCATCAGGAACGGCACCAGAAACAGCTTGGCCGCCGACGACAGCGCCGCCACGTTGGACGAGCGGAACATGGCGCGAAAATCCAGGCTGGCGCCGGTGCACAGCAGTGCCAGCGGCAGCGACAGCGCGGAGATATAGCTGCCGGTCTGGCGGATCACGGTCGGGATGCCCAGCCCGGTTTGCGCATACAGCAGCCCGCACACCAGGCCGATGATCAGCGGGTTGGTAACGATGCTCCGCAGCAGCGACAGGTGGCTGATTTTCTTGCCCTGCCCACCCTGCAGGCTGCGCGTGAGGGTGATAACCGACAGTATGTTGAACAGGATCACCGTCACTGTCAGGTACAGCGAGGCGAGCGCAATGCCTTCGCTGCCATAGGCGGTCATGGCGTAGGCCAGGCCGACGATGGCGGTATTGGCGCGGAAACCGCCCTGCACGAACACCCCGCGCTCACGCGGTTCTTTCACCAGCCACTTGGCCGCCAGCTCCAAGAGCAGGAAGGTCGCCAGCGTGCCGACCGCGCCGAACAGCACCAGCGGCAGGTTGCCGAGCAGCTGCGGGTGGTTGGTGGCGATGCTGAAAAACAGCAGGCACGGCAGCGCCAGATTGAACACCAGGCGGGTCGCGCCGTCGACAAAGCGGTCATCCATCAGGCGCCAATGGCGCAGCAGGATCCCCAGCAGCATCATCAGCAGATTCGGCACGGTGACGTTGAACGCAAAACTCCAGGTTTCCCAGGACATGGTGTTCCTTCAGACAGGCGAGGTAATCTTCAGATAATAAAACGATTTCGGGCCAATAAAAAAGGGGCGCGGCATCACTGCCGCGCCCCTCATGAGCAATTACTTGCTCTTTTTCAGGTGGCTCATCAAGCGCTTGCGCTTACGCATCTGGGTCGGCGTCAGCAGGTTGCGTTTGCCGGCGAACGGGTTGTCCCCCTCTTTGAACTGGATGCGGATCGGCGTCCCCATCACGTTCAGCGAGCGGCGGAAGTAGTTCATCAAATAGCGCTTGTAGGAATCGGCCAGATCGCTGACCTGGTTGCCGTGGATCACCACGATCGGCGGGTTGTAACCACCGGCGTGGGCGTATTTCAGCTTCACGCGGCGGCCGCGCACCAACGGCGGCTGGTGATCGTCAACCGCCATCTGCATGATTTTGGTCAGCATCGAGGTGTTTACGCGACGGGTTGCGCACTCGTAGGCTTCCTGCACCGATTCGAACAGGTTGCCGACGCCGCTGCCGTGCAGCGCGGAAATGAAGTGCACGCGCGCGAAGTCGACGAAGCCCAGACGCAGGTCGAGCATCTCTTTCACGTGCTCGCGATCTTCTTCGCTCATGCCGTCCCACTTGTTGACCGCAATCACCAGTGAGCGCCCACTATTGAGGATAAAGCCGAGCAGCGAGAGATCCTGATCGGAGATGCCTTCACGCGCGTCGATCACCAGCAGCACCACGTTGGCGTCTTCAATCGCCTGCAGGGTCTTGATCACCGAGAACTTCTCGACGGTTTCGGTCACCTTGCCGCGTTTACGCACCCCGGCGGTGTCGATCAGCACATACTCGCGTTCGTCGCGCACCATCGGAATGTAGATGCTGTCGCGGGTGGTGCCCGGCATGTCATACACCACCACGCGCTCCTCGCCGAGGATGCGGTTAGTCAGCGTAGACTTACCAACGTTCGGGCGGCCGACGATCGCCAGCTTGATCGGCAGGTCCTGCGGGTTGAACTCTTCTTCCGGCTCTTCGTCTTCTTCGCCTTCCAGCGTTTCACCGTTTTGCTCGGCCCAGTAAGCGGCATTGGCCTCTTCCTCGGTCAGCTCGACGTCTTCCGGTTTTTCCGGCACGAACGGCACCAGCACGTGTTCAATCAGCTGGGTCACGCCACGGCCGTGAGAAGCGGCGATAGCGAACACTTCACCCAGGCCGAGCGAGTAGAAATCGGCGGTGGCGGTGTCCGGGTCCAGGCCGTCGGTCTTGTTGGCCACCAGGAAGGTCGCCTTTTGGCGGCTGCGCAGGTGCTGGGCGATGCCCTGATCCGCCGGCATCAGGCCGGCGCGGGCGTCGACCATGAACAGCACGATGTCCGCTTCTTCGATCGCCAGCAGCGACTGACCGGCCATGCGCGTTTCGACGCCGTCTTCGGTGCCGTCGATACCGCCGGTATCGACGATGATGAATTCATTGCCTTCGATTTCAGCACGACCATACTTGCGGTCACGCGTCAGCCCCGGGAAATCCGCCACCAGCGCATCACGCGTATGGGTTAAACGGTTGAACAAGGTGGATTTACCCACATTCGGGCGCCCGACCAGCGCGACGACAGGTATCATTGTTGAAGCCTCATTACTTAATAATCAATGCGTTACTGCACTGTGGATAGACACCAGCGGTGCAGCTTATAAAATACGAAACGGCCCCTGAACATTCAGGAGCCGTTTTCCCCTTCATCTTTCGCGCCACAGCGGCGTTGTCTGCGCACCTTCGCCTCGGTCACTTAGCTCACTAAGCTCCCGAGGACTCATGCGCTTGCCGCCTGGCTGCAACCCGAAATCTTTCGGGCGCAAGAAGGATCACGACGAGCGGCGTTAGCGGGTGAAAGCGTAAACTTTCCCGCCGCGAGCCTGGATGACCAGCTTGTCGCCGGCCACCATCGGCGCAGACAGGAAGCCGGAGCTGTCCACTTCCTGCTGGGCGACAAAACGGCCATCGGTGGTGTTGACCCAGTGCAGATAGCCTTCGGCGTCACCGGTCACCAGATAACCATTATACATCACCGGCGGCGTCAGGTTGCGGTGCAGCAGATCGCTCTGCGTCCACACGGTCACGCCGCCTTCGGTGCTGAGCGCCACCACGCGATCGTTCTGGTCGATCAGGTAGATGCGGCCCGCGTCGACGATGAAATCATTCACCGAACCCAGCTCGCGTTTCCAGATGATCTGACCGGAACGCAGATCCAGCGCCGTCAGGTTGCCGTTGTAACCCAGCGCGTAGACCACGCCGTCAACGATTACCGGCGTGGTGTCCACGTCGTTCAGGCGATCGATTTCGGTCGCGCCGCTCGGCTGAGAAATGCGCTGTTGCCAGATCAGTTGGCCCTGCTGCATCAGCACGGCGCTGACGCGGCCGTTGTCACCGCCGACGATGGCGGCGCCAAAGGCGACGGCCGGCGCGGATTCACCGCGCAGCGACAGCGAAGGCATGTCCAGGTTAACCGTCCACTTCACCGCGCCGTCGGCTTCGTTCAGCGCCTGCAGCATGCCGTTGGAGGTGTGCACCAACACCATGCCGTCGCTGATAACCGGACGTGAAATCGCTTCGCCGGCCACTTTGGTCTGCCAGGCGATGGCGCCGTCGGCGGTGTTCAATGCGTAAACCACCGCTTTTTCGCTGCCGACATAAACCTTGTCGCCCGCAACCGTCAGGCCGCCCGACAGCAGCGCAGACAGGTTGCTGGAGAAGAAGCCGGTCTTCTCGGAGAGGTTGACCTTCCACTTCTCGTTGCCGCTGTCGGCGTCCATCGCTTTCACGATGCCGAAGCGATCGGCGGCGTAAATGGTGCTGTCCTGATAGGCCGGACGCAGGTGGGAGTAATACTCACCGATGCCGTCGCCCACCGAGGTACTCCACGCCTTGCTCGGCGTGAACTGATTTTCAACTTTCGGCAACGGCGACATGGTAACCACGTCTTCTTCGCTGTTAAACAGCGAGCAACCACTCAGCAAGGCAGCGGAAACCAGTCCGACCAAGAGTGTTTTACGCAATTGCATGGGAATTCCCCTTAGCTGGACAAGTTATTCAATTTCATGCGCAGCAGAACCTGCAGCGCCGGAGAAGCATTGGACTCAATGCCTTTGCTGTAAGCTTCGCGCGCGCCCTTGGCGTCGCCCTTGGCCAGCAATACATCGCCGCGCACATCCTGCATCATCGCCGCCCAGCCTTCGCCTTTCACGCCATCCAGCGTTTTCAGCGCTTCATCCAGCTTTTTCTCCTGCAGCTGGACGCGCGCCAGACGCAGGTCGATCATCGCCAACAGGTTGTCGTCTTTGGTCTGGCCCTGCGCCAGCACCAGCTGCTGTTCCGCCTTGGCGAAATCATTCTGTTCGACAAAGTGCTTGGCCAACTGCAGCGCGGCCAGTACGCCGTAGCTGTTGCCGTTAGCCTGGACAAATTTCTCTGCGGCAGCCACGTCATCCGGCTTGCCGGCCGCCAGACGATCGCTGGCTTCCTGATAGGATTGCGATGCCGCCATCATGTTGGAGTTTTCATGGCTCTGCCAGTAACGCCAGCCAACCAGGGCACCAATTCCGAGCACCACGCCCACCGCCAGCGCTTTGCCGTTCTCGGCAAAGAACCGACGCAGTGCGTCGACTTGTTCGTTTTCAGTGGTATAGACTTCCACGGTGTCCTTCTCCTTAACCTAACATCAAAGCCAGACGCGCCGCGACTTCGCTTTGCGCCAGCGTTTCTTGTTCACCACTGCGCAGGTCTTTCACCACCACCTGCTGCGCCGCCACTTCGCTCTCACCCAGGATCAGCGCGATGCGCGCGCCCCATTTGTCCGCACGGGTGATCTGCTTCTTGAAGTTGCCGCCGCCGTAATTGGTCATCAGCTTCAGCTGCGGCGCCGCGTCGCGCACCTGTTCAGCCAGCTGCATCGCCGCGCTCTGGGTGCCCGCGCCGGAAGAGATGACGTACACGTCGATAGCCGACGGCGCCTTGAATTCCGGGTTGACCGCCTGCACCAGCAACACCAGACGCTCGAGGCCCATGGCGAAACCGACCGCCGGGGTGGCGCGGCCGCCCAATTGCTCGACCAGGCCGTCGTAACGGCCGCCCGCGCAGACGGTGCCCTGCGCGCCCAGGCTGGTGGTCACCCACTCAAACACGGTGCGGTTGTAGTAATCCAGACCGCGCACCAGGCGCTCGTTAACGGTATATGGGATACCTGCCTGCGCCAAAAGTTCACACAGACCGGCGAAGTGAGCACGGGATTCTTCATCCAGGTACTCGGACAGGCGCGGCGCGTCGTTCAACAGCGCCTGCACCTCAGAATTCTTGGAGTCCAGCACGCGCAGCGGGTTGCTGTACATGCGGCGTTTGCAGTCTTCGTCCAGCACCTCGACGTGCTGCTCCAGGAACGCCACCAGCGCGTCGCGGTAGTTGGCGCGCGCCTCCAGCGAACCGATGGAGTTCAGCTCCAGCTTGACGTGCTCGGCGATGCCCAGCGCTTTCCACCAGCGGGCGGTCAGCAGGATCAACTCGGCGTCGATATCCGGGCCTTGCAGGCCGAACACTTCTGCGCCCAGCTGATGGAACTGGCGATAGCGGCCCTTCTGCGGGCGCTCGTAGCGGAACATCGGGCCGATGTACCACAGACGCTGTTCCTGATTGTACAGCAGACCATGTTCGATGCCGGCGCGCACGCAGCCGGCCGTCCCTTCCGGACGCAGCGTCAGGCTTTCGCCGTTGCGGTCTTCGAAGGTATACATCTCTTTTTCCACGACGTCGGTCACTTCGCCGATCGCGCGTTTGAATAACGGGGTCTGCTCTACAATCGGCAACCGGATTTCGCTGTAACCGTAGCCGCCCAGCACCTGCTTGAGGGTGCCTTCAATACGCTGCCATAATGCCGTTTCTTCCGGCAGGTAGTCGTTCATGCCGCGAATGGCTTGAATGTTCTTTGCCACGTGAGTTCTCTGTCCGTTGTCTGTAAAAATGAACCCGATTATAGGGACTTTGCCGCCCGGTATTCAACGCGGATGCGGTTTTCTGCCCTTCAGGCTCATAAACAAGCGGGCCAACTGGCCCGCCGTGTAGCGATAACGCTTATTTTTCCAGCAGGTTGACCGTGATGCGGTTGCTTTCGTCCATCATCGCGGCCTTGGCGCGAATTTTCGCTTCCAGCTGGTCGATCATCTGTTCGTTGTCGAAACGCTCTTTCTGGCGCACGCCGTCTTCATAGAAGCCGCTCTTCTTGTGGCCGCCGGTCACGCCCATGGTGGACACCAGCGCTTCGCCCGGGCCGTTCACCACGCAACCGATGATCGAGACGTCCATCGGCGTGATGATGTCTTCCAGGCGCTGCTCCAGCGCGTTCACCGTGCCAATCACATCGAACTCCTGACGCGAACAGGTCGGACAGGCGATGAAGTTGATGCCGCGCGCGCGGATGCGCAGCGACTTCAGAATGTCGAAACCGACCTTCACTTCTTCAACCGGATCCGCCGCCAGCGAGATGCGCAGGGTATCGCCGATGCCTTCAGACAGCAGCATGCCCAGGCCGATGGCCGATTTGACCGACCCGCTGCGCGCGCCGCCGGCTTCGGTGATGCCCAGATGCAGCGGCTGATCGATGCGCGACGCCAGCAAGCGGTAGGATTGCACCGCCAGGAACACGTCCGACGCCTTGACGCTGACCTTGAACTGGTCGAAGTTGAGACGATCGAGGATGTCCACGTGGCGCATGGCGGATTCCAACAGCGCTTCCGGCGTAGGTTCGCCGTACTTTTCCTGCAGGTCTTTCTCCAGCGAGCCGCCGTTGACGCCGATGCGAATCGGGATGTTCTTGTCGCGGGCGCAGTCCACCACCGAGCGAATGCGCGATTCGTTGCCGATGTTGCCCGGGTTGATGCGCAGGCAGTCTACGCCATATTCGGCAACCTGCAGCGCGATGCGATAATCGAAGTGGATATCGGCGACCAGCGGCACGTTGACCTGCTGCTTGATCAGTTTGAACGCCTCGGCGGCGTCCATGGTAGGAACCGAAACGCGGACGATGTCGACGCCCACGCGCTCCAGCGCTTTGATCTGATTAACCGTTGCTTCAACATCGGTGGTACGGGTGTTGGTCATCGACTGCACGGCAATCGGCGCGCCATCACCAATAGGCACCTTGCCGACGTAAATGCGTGTAGATTTTCGACGGTTGATGGGCGCTTGGTTATGCATTACTTACTCTCCATTGCTGCTCTGACATCACGACCAGCCGCGCGATTACTGCGCGGCGACGGTCAGGCGAGCAACACGGTTTGACTTAACGAACCGGCTTAAATCAACCGGTTTACCCTGATACTGGATCTGAACTGCCGCCGGCGCGCCGATGGTCAGTTTATACGGCGCAGTGCCGGTCAGGTTCAGCTTGCCACCTTGCTTCTGGGTGCCGCTGAACAGCGTTTTACCGCTCGCGTCGGTCACCTGCAGCCAGCAGTCGGCGGAGAAATCCATCACCAGCGCGTTCGGATCGGCCGCCGGCGCAGCCACGCCCGCATCGGCGGTCGGCAACGGCGCTTGTGCCGCCGGCGCGGTTTCCGGCAGGGTTGTCTGGCTTGGCGACACCACGGCAGGCTGCTGCTGGGCCGCGCTCGGCGCCTGGGCGGTCGCCGCAGGCGTCTGAGCCGCTGCGCCGGTATCAGCCGGCGCGGCACTGTTGTCGGTCAACGGCACGTTGGTGCCGGCGTCGGCATTGCCGTCGGTCAGCGGCACGGACTGCCCTTCGTTATTCTGTGAAAGCTGCGCCGAGGATTGATCGGCCATGGTGGCGATCTCTTCCTGCTGCGCCTTGTGGTTTTGCCACCACCAGGCGCCGGTCAGGCCGATCACCACGAACACGATAAGCCAGGTGAAGCTCATCAGCCAGCCGTCGCGTTTCTTGCGGCGCTTGCCCAGCGAGAAGCTTTGCATCGGCGCCACTTTCGCCATCTTCAACGGCGCCTGCTTGGCCAGCATCGGCAGCAGTTCGTCTTCCGGCAGATGCACCAGCTTGGCGTAGGAACGGATGTAGCCGCGCACGAAGGTGGACGCGAGGTCAGCAGACACGCTGTCTTCCTCGATATCGCGCACGGTGGACATTTTGAGACACAGGCGTTCTGCAACGGTCTGTTGGCTCAGCCCGAGTTGCTCACGGGCCTGACGCAGGCGCTGGCCCGTCGTCATGGATACGGTTTTATCTTGGGAGGCTTCAGTATTCATTAGCTAAGAACTGCTGGTACTGTTTGGATTGTGGAAAACTTCGCGCTAGCTGCTTGCCATAGCGTTGAACGCTATCCTGGCGGCCGGCTGACGCGGCGAAACGAATCTGTAACCATAAGCTGCTGGCGCTGGCCGGCAGAACATGCTGATAAACATCCAATAAAAGTTGCGACTGGGCGCGCTTCCCTTCTCCAAATTGCTTTTCGGCCTCCGCCAACAGCGGAGTGCCTTTGTCCGGATCGACTTTTAGCGCGCGGCTCAACAGCGTGCGCGCCTCATCGTTTTGTCCGGCCTTGAGAAAACAGTAACCTGCGTTTTCCAGGCTGTCGGCGACCTGACCATAATCGGGCACCAGCGCCGCAGCGCTAAACTGCTGTTGCGCCGGTACATACTGCCCTAAACCGCAAAGAAACGCACCGTAATTATTCAATACGGTGCCATTGCCCGGCGCAAGTTTGAGCGCTTGCCGATAACGCTGTTCGGCCTCGGTGTTTTCACCGTTCCGCTGCGCGTAGAGCGCCATGCCCAACTGCGTGCGATAATCCTGCGGGGCCGCGTCCAGCGCCTTTTCCAGGTTCTGGCGCGCGGCGTCCATGTCGCCTTGCTGCAGGTACTCCAGGCCCAGTTGCAACCGCGTCTGGCCCGCCTCAGAGACTTGTGCTTCCTTTTCCGGCGCTGAACCGGAACACCCGGCCAACAACCCGGCCGCCAGCCACATACCCCACAGTTTCAGCTTCATGCCCGCATTCATTTCCTTATCGGCCGTCAGCTAACGCCCGCCAGCGACATGCTTGCGCATAACAGGCTGTTAGATAACAAAAAATGGTGCTATAGGATTCAGACCGCCCGTACGTTGATAGGTTCCCCGGCCATTTTCTTCTTCAGGGTACGCTTGGTACGGTCGATCACTTCACCCGCCAGTTGCCCGCAGGCGGCGTCGATATCGTCACCACGGGTTTTACGAACAATAGTCGTAAAGCCGTATTCCATCAACACCTTGGAGAAACGATCCACCCGGCTGTTGGAGCTGCGGCCGTAGGGGGCGCCCGGGAACGGGTTCCATGGGATCAGGTTAATCTTGCACGGCGTGTCTTTCAGCACTTCCGCCAGCTGATGCGCATCGTCGGTGCTGTCGTTGATATGATCCAACATCACGTACTCGACGGTCACGCGGCCCTGGTTGGCGTTGGATTTCTCCAGATAGCGACGCACTGCGGACAGGAAGGTCTCGATGTTGTATTTGCGGTTGATCGGCACGATCTCATCGCGGATGGTGTCGTTCGGCGCGTGCAGCGAGATCGCCAGCGCCACGTCGATCATGTCGCCCAGCTTGTCCAGCGCTGGCACTACGCCAGAAGTAGACAGGGTCACGCGGCGTTTGGACAGGCCAAAGCCGAAGTCGTCCAGCATGATTTCCATCGCCGGCACCACGTTGTTCAGGTTGAGCAGCGGCTCGCCCATGCCCATCATCACCACGTTGGTGATCGGACGTTGGCCGGTCACCTTCAGCGCGCCGATGATTTTCGCCGCGCGCCACACCTGGCCAATGATTTCCGACACGCGCAGGTTGCGGTTGAAGCCCTGCTGCGCCGTCGAACAGAATTTGCACTCCAGCGCGCAGCCTACCTGCGAGGAGACGCACAGCGTCGCGCGGTCGGCTTCCGGGATGTACACGGTTTCAACCTGCTGATCGCCGACTTTAATCGCCCACTTGATGGTGCCGTCGGCCGAACGCTGTTCTTCCGCCACTTCCGGCGCGCGGATTTCCGCCACGCGCTGCAGCTTGCCGCGCAGGACTTTGTTGATGTCGGTCATCTGCTCGAAATCGTCGCAGCAGTAGTGGTAAATCCACTTCATCACCTGATCGGCGCGGAACGGCTTCTCGCCCATTTCGGCGAAGAACTCGCGCATTTGCTGGCGGTTCAGATCCAGCAGGTTGATTTTGGCCGCAGCCGGTTGCTCCACGTTAACGGAGGGGGTAGTCAGCGAATTATTTTCAGACACGGTGTGCTCGGACGTGATGGGTTCTAACATAATGATCTCTGGCCTCGTTATTACACGTTATGGCGCTAAAGAATGGACAGTAAGTTGTGCATTTCAGCCCGCGAGATTCGGGTGGCGGCACTAAAAACACGCCCCTGACAAGTCGTCTTATCAGGGGCGCGGCATTGTACAAATTTTAGTAGCGGGTTTCTATGGCTGAAAGGCATTCAGGGCATTTTTATTGTTTCAGCCGGTGAATGCCTGGCTATCAGCTCAGAAACACGCGATTAACGTGCGCAGATTTCGCTTTCGTTGAAGAAGTAAGCGATTTCGCGCTGTGCGGATTCAACGGAGTCGGAACCGTGAACGGCGTTAGCGGTGAAGCTGTCCGCGTAGTCGGCGCGCAGGGTGCCGGCCAGTGCGTTGTCCGGGTTGGTTGCGCCCATGATGTCGCGGTTGCGCTGCACGGCGTTTTCAGATTCCAGAACCTGCACCATGATTGGGCCAGAGGTCATGAACTCAACCAGACCGTCGAAGAATGGACGGCCTTTGTGCTCAGCGTAGAAGCCTTCAGCTTGTTCGCGAGTCAGACGCAGCATTTTAGCGGCGATGATTTTGAAACCGGCGCGCTCGAAACGCGCGTAGATAGCGCCGATGTCGTTGTTGGCTACAGCGTTTGGTTTAACGATGGAAAAGGTACGTTCTACGGTCATGATGGCCTCTGTATGACTTCCAAAACAGGCCGGTCTGCAATGTTGCCGGCCTTCTCAAGTGGCGCAGATTATATGTGCGCCGTTAACGCTTGCCTACGGGAAAATCAACATTTCATTAAAAAAATATGATCTTCATGGGGCATTTTCGACCACGCGGCGGCGCTACTGGGTCTTGTCGGTAGACGGGATCAAATTGCGCAGCCAGCTGCCCCAGCGGCGCTGGTAAAATGGCTGCGTATGGGCGATCAGATAGTGGCTGATGCCGCGCTCGTTCTCCGACACCAGGCAGAAATCCACCGGTTCGTCGTTTGGCGCCGTTTCGCTGGCGACGCTGCCGGCCTCGTTGATCAACGCCTCGATCTCCGCCGGCTCGGCGTCCACTTCCAGCCCGATCAGCAGATTCGGCTTCTCGTCCGCCACCTGGTCGTGCATCAGCGCCAGGAACGCGCGGCGCACCGGTTTGCGCTGGCTGAACAGCGTGGTCAACGCATCCACCATCGCCGACGGGTACTCCTCGGGCTGCCCCAGCAGGATTTGGGTCTCTTTATCGACGTAATGCTCCACCGGTTTGACGACGCCGCCGGTCGCCAACAGCATCGCCACCTCTTCCGGATAGAACTCTTTGCCGTACTCCGCCTTCGGGTTGAGGAACAGATCCGCGCCCTGGGTGATTTCAAACAGCACCCGCGCCGGCATGGCGATGAACGGCTGTTCGTCCTCAACGGCCTTCTGCAGTGCTTCCAGCGAAGTGAAGAACGGAATGATGCTGCCGCCGTCCTGCTTTTCCCAATGCTGGATATTGACCGGCGTATCCGCGTTCAGCGTGATGTCGCCGTCCTGCTGCACCTGTTCGCTGTCGCCGAGGATCAGCACCGTGGCCTCGAGCAGTTCACGGAAGAACGCCGGGCGGTGGGCCGGCTCCGTCACCGCCAGCTTCAGCAGGCGTTCAAGTTCGTTCTCGCTCGGGGCGGCATCGTGATGATGGGCACTCATGGCAAACTCCAGGATCAAATAGCGAGGCCCAGCATGCTGGGCCCCGAAGATAATGCGCATTCTAGCGCCCGATGCGGCGGGCGTTCAATTATTTGGCTTTGCTCAGCAGCAGGTTGGCCAGGGTACGCACGCCCAAACCGGTCGCGCCGGCCGACCACTGATCCACCGCGCCTTTGCGGTAGGTGGCGGAGCAGTCGATGTGCAGCCAGCCCTGTTGGTAATTCTTGACGAAGTGCGACAGGAAGGCCGCCGCGGTGCTGGCGCCGGCGGTGTAGGCCGGGCCGGCTACGTTGTTCAGCTCGGCGAAGTTGGACGGCAGCTGGCTACGGTGGAACTCGGCCAGCGGCAGACGCCAGAACGGCTCTTGCTCGGCGGCGGCGCTGCTCAACAGTTCCTGCGCCAGCGCATCGTCGAAGCTGAACAGGGCGTGGTAGTCGTTGCCCACTGCGGTTTTGGCCGCGCCGGTCAGGGTGGCGCAATCGATAATCAGCTGCGGATTCTGCTCAGAAGCGTCGATCAGGCCGTCGGCCAGCACCAGGCGCCCTTCCGCATCGGTGTTCATCACCTCAACGGTTTTGCCGTTGCGGTAGCGAATGATGTCACCCAGTTTGAAGGCGTTGCCGCTGACCATGTTGTCGGCGCAGCACAGGTACAGCTTCACGCGCTGCTTCAGGCCGCGCGCCGCCGCCAGCGCCAGGGCGCCGGTGATGGTGGCCGCACCGCCCATGTCAGCCTTCATCGAATCCATAAAGGCGCTCTGTTTCAGGCTATAACCGCCGGTATCGAAGGTGATGCCCTTGCCGACCAGGCAAGCGAACACCGGCGCGTCCGGGTTACCGGTCGGGTTGAAGTCCAGCGCCAGCAGCACCGGCGGGCGTTCGGAACCGCGGCCGACGGTGTGGATGCCAGCATAGTTCTGCTCGCGCAGATCTTCGCCCTTGGTGATACGGTAGCTGACGGCATCGCAGCCGACGTCGCACATCAAATCGACAGCGCGGGTCGCCAGTTGCTCCGGCCCCAGCTCTTCCGCCGGCATGTTGATGGTGTCACGCACCCAGTCGACGATCTTCAGGCGCTTATCCAGCTCCTGACGCGCGGCTTCCGGCAGTTCAGCCCATTCGACGTTGCGCTGCCCTTTCGGCCCGCGATAGCCTTGCCAGAACGCCCAGCTGTTTTCCAAATCCCAACCGTCGCCGGCCAGCTTGACGTTTTTGATGCCCTGGCCATCAATTTTGCGGCCCGCGCGCTGGATCGCGCCCAGCTTGTCGGCCCCGGTCAGGTGGATGGTCATCCCTTCGCCATTGGTGCTCAGCAGCGCTTTCTCGCCCCAGCGGGCGTCGGCAGGTTGTTGCGACAGCGTGATCTGCATGAATTCTGTTGTCATAGCCTTCTTACTCCGGATTATTCTTTTATTAATCTTGTCGGATACAAAATAAACGGGCCGCTCATGGCAGCCCGTTACGCTATTTACTCCGCTTCATCTAACCAGACCAGCAGGATCGCTTCCAGTATTTTTTCGTTGGAAGCCTGCGGATCGTCGTCGAACTCTTCGAGATCGCAGATCCACTGATGCATGTCGGTAAAACGCACGGTTTTCGGATCGGTGTCCGGGTATTGGTCGTACAGGGCTTCGCCGATTTCACGGCTGTCGGTCCACTTCAGTCCCATTATGATCTCCGGGTTGACGCTGCGGCTAACAATTAATGCTCACGCGCGTGGTTGACGGTGTAGCGCGGCATTTCGACCACCAGATCTTCGTCGGCGACCAGCGCCTGGCAGCTCAGACGGCTTTCCGGCTCCAGCCCCCAGGCTTTGTCCAGCATGTCGTCTTCCAGCTCGCTGCTCTCTTCCAGCGAATCGAAGCCTTCACGCACGATGCAGTGGCAGGTGGTGCAGGCGCAGGATTTCTCGCAGGCGTGCTCGATTTCAATGCCGTTGCGCAGCGCAACGTTGAGGATCGACTCCCCTTTTTCGGCTTCCAGAACCGCCCCTTCCGGGCAAAGGTCTTGATGGGGCAGGAAAACAATTTTAGGCATGGTTAAACCTCATCCACAGAATGGCCAGCCAGCGCGCGGCGAATGGAAGCGTCCATGCGGCGCGCGGCAAAATCTTGCGTTTGTGCATCTAATGTTTTGATGGCGTCTTCGATAGCGGCGGGATCTTCACCCTGCGCCGCCTGCTGCAACGCCTGGGTCGCGGCGGCGATCGCCTGGCTTTCCGCCTCGCTCAGCAGCGCGGCGTCGGTGGCCAGCGCACCCTGCAGGCTTTCCAGCACCCGCGCGGCTTCCACGCGTTGCTCCGCCAGCTTGCGCGCGCCCACGTCGCTTTGCGCGTTGGCCATCGAATCCTTGATCATGCCGGCGATTTCGCTGTCCGACAGGCCGTATGACGGCTTGACCTGGATCGAGGCTTCAACGCCGGTGGATTTCTCCATCGCGGTGACGCTCAGCAGACCATCGGCATCCACCTGGAAGGTGACGCGAATGTGCGCGCCCCCGGCAGGCAATGGCGGCAGGCCGCGCAGCGTGAAGCGCGCCAGCGAACGGCAATCCTGCACCAGCTCGCGCTCGCCCTGCAGCACGTGGATCATCATCGCGCTCTGGCCATCTTTAAAGGTGGTGAACTCCTGCGCGCGCGCCACCGGAATGGTGGTGTTGCGCGGGATCACTTTCTCCACCAGACCGCCCATGGTTTCCAGGCCCAGCGACAGCGGGATCACGTCCAGCAGCAGCATGTCGCTGTCCGGCTTGTTGCCCACCAGGATGTCGGCCTGGATCGCGGCGCCGATGGCGACCACTTTATCCGGATCGATCGACGTCAGCGGCGTGCGGCCGAAGAAGGCCCCCACCTGCTCACGCACCAGCGGCACGCGGGTGGAACCGCCGACCATCACCGCTTCCAGCACCTCGTCGGCGGCGACGCCGGCATCTTTCAGCGCGCGGCGGCAGGCCATCAACGTACGTTTCACCAGCGGAGCGATCAGCGCTTCGAACTGGGCGCGGGTCACCTCGCCCTGCCAGCCGGCTACCTCAACGCACACGCTGTCGGCATCGCTCAACGCGATTTTGGCGGCGATGGCGGCGTCCAGCAGTTGGCGCTGCACACCGTGATCGTTGCGATCGGCCACGCCGGCCTGCTCGCGCAGCCAGTCGGCCAGCAGGTGATCGAAATCGTCGCCGCCCAGCGCGGAATCGCCGCCGGTGGCCAGCACTTCGAACACGCCGCGGCTGAGGCGCAGAATGGAGATATCAAAGGTGCCACCGCCCAGATCGTAAACCGCGATCACCCCTTCCTGACCGGAATCCAGCCCGTAGGCAATCGCCGCCGCGGTCGGCTCATTCAGCAGGCGCAGGACGTGCAGGCCGGCCAGACGCGCCGCGTCTTTGGTGCCCTGGCGCTGCGCGTCGTCGAAGTAAGCGGGAACGGTAATCACCACGCCGTCCAGCTCGCCTTCCAGCGCCGCTTGCGCGCGCGCGGACAGAGCCCGCAGGATATCGGCGGAGACGCCAACCGGGTTAACCGGGCCGGCGGCGGTGACGATCAGCGGCAGGCCGTTGTCGCTGGCCTGAAATTGATACGGCAGGTTCGGGTAACGTTGCTGCACGTCCGCCAACGAACGACCCATCATGCGTTTGATGGAGCTGACGGTATTGGCCGGATCCTGCGCCGCCTGTTGGCGCGCATCCCAGCCGACGCGCTGCGCGTCCGCCTGATAATGCACCACCGAAGGCAGCAAATGGCGTCCCTGATCGTCGGCCAGTGTTTCCGCTTGCCCGCTGCGCACCGTGGCGACCAGCGAGTTGGTGGTGCCTAAGTCGATGCCGGCGGCCAGGCGTCGCTGGTGCGGCGCGGCGCTGAGGCCAGGCTCACTAATTTGTAATAAGGCCATGTTGAAGCTTCCACAATCAGAATCAGAAGGTGTTACTCAAAACCCAGCAGTTTTTCTTCGAGTTGTTCAACCTGTTGCTGGAGTTTGTCCAAAAAGCGCAGCTTGCGCACGGTGTCGGCGGCATCCGCCCACTGTTCACTGTCCAACTGCTGCAGCATCAGCGCGCTGCGCTGCTTGATGGAGGTGGCCAGCCGCGCGCCGAAATCGGCCAGCAGGCTTTCCGCCTCCGGCTTGCGCTCAATGGCGTCGAGCTCTTCGCGCAGCTCCAGCTGTTCCATCAGAAAGGCGGTGTCGCGCATCGTATGCTGTTCGTTGCCCAGATCGAAGCCGTGCAAAGATAGCATATACTCCGCGCGTTTTAACGGGTGCTTCAGCGCCTGGTAGGCTTCGTTGATGGTCGCCGCCTGCTGCAACGCCATCAGGCGTTCGCGCTCCGGCTGGTTGGCGAAACGATCGGGGTGGAATTGGCGCTGCAGATCCTGGAAGCGGGACGCAAGCAGGCTGCCGTCCACGGTGTAGCGAACGGGCAGCCCGAATAAAGTAAAGTAATCCATAGCGTGCTCTGGGCGTTAGCGGATGAAGTTCCCCCGCCGAAACGGGGGAGCACGATGGACTGTCAGACGTTGAAACTCTCGCCGCAGCCGCACTCGCTTGAGACGTTCGGGTTGTTGAACTTGAAGCCTTCGTTCAGGCCTTCCTTAACGAAATCAAGCTCGGTGCCGTCAAGGTAGACCAGGCTCTTGCCGTCGATGATCACCTTGATGCCTTTGTCTTCAAACACGATGTCGTCATCGTTGGCTTCGTCAACAAATTCCAGCACATAGGCCATCCCGGAGCAGCCGGAAGTTCGCACTCCCAGACGCAGGCCGAGACCCTTGCCGCGGTTCGTCAAAAACGCCTGAACACGCTGCGCAGCGCTGTCGCTCATGGTAATAGACATCACAACCTCACACTTCACATCAAAGCCCGGCGCGGCCGGGCCGATTCAGACAAATTACTTGGCGCTATGCTTGCTCTTATAGTCGGCAATCGCTGCTTTGATGGCGTCTTCAGCCAGGATCGAGCAGTGAATTTTGACCGGCGGCAATTCCAGCTCTTCGGCGATCTGGGTGTTTTTGATCGCTTCAGCCTGATCGAGCGACTTGCCTTTCATCCATTCGGTCACCAGCGAGCTGGAGGCGATGGCGGAACCGCAGCCGTAAGTTTTAAAGCGCGCGTCTTCGATGATGCCTTCATCGTTAACCTTGATTTGCAGCTTCATCACGTCGCCGCAAGCCGGCGCCCCTACCATGCCGCTGCCGACGGTAGGATCTTCGTTGTCGAAAGAACCCACGTTACGCGGGTTTTCATAATGATCGATTACTTTTTCGCTGTAAGCCATGACCTTGCTCCTGAAACCTGAGAATTAATGATGCGCCCATTCGATGCTGTTGATGTCCACGCCCTGCTTGAACATCTCCCACAGTGGGGACAGATCGCGCAGACGGCCGATGGATTTACGCACCAGTTGAATGGTGTAGTCGATCTCTTCTTCCGTGGTGAAACGCCCCAGGGAGAAACGGATCGAGCTGTGCGCCAATTCATCGCTCATGCCCAGCGCGCGCAGCACGTAGGACGGCTCGAGGCTGGCGGAGGTACAGGCTGAACCGGAAGAAACGGCCAGGTCTTTCAGCGCCATGATCAGCGACTCGCCTTCAACGTAGTTGAAGCTGACGTTCAGGATGTTCGGTGCGCCGTGCTCCAGATCGCCGTTCAGATACACTTCTTCCATATCTTTCACGCCGTTCCACAGACGATCGCGCAGGGTGCGCAGACGCGCCATCTCTTCGGTCATCTCTTCTTTGGCGATGCGGTAAGCTTCGCCCATGCCGACGATCTGGTGGACAGGCAGGGTGCCGGAACGCATGCCGCGCTCGTGACCGCCGCCGTGTACCTGCGCTTCGATGCGGATGCGCGGCTTGCGACGCACGTACAGCGCGCCGATGCCTTTCGGGCCATAGATTTTGTGGCCGGAGAACGACATCAGGTCGACTTTCAGCTTGCTCAGATCGATAGGCAGTTTGCCCACGCTCTGGGTGGCGTCAACGTGGTAGATGATACCGCGCGCACGGCACATTTCACCGATCGCTTCGATGTCCTGCACCACGCCGATTTCGTTGTTGACGTGCATGATGGAGACCAGGATGGTGTCATCGCGCAGCGCCGCTTCGAGATCCTGCAGGCTGATGATGCCGTTGCTCTGTGGCGCCAGGTAGGTGACTTCAAACCCTTCGCGCTCCAGTTGACGGCAGGTGTCCAGCACGGCTTTGTGTTCGGTTTTGCTGGTGATGATGTGCTTGCCTTTTTTCTGGTAGAAATTGGCAGCGCCTTTAATCGCCAGGTTGTCGGATTCGGTCGCCCCGGAGGTGAAGACGATTTCGCGTGGGTCGGCGCCCACCAGTTCGGCGATTTGGTTACGGGCGATGTCTACCGCCTCTTCCGCCTGCCAACCGAAACGGTGGGAACGGGAAGCCGGGTTGCCGAAAGTGCCGTCCAGGGTCAAAAACTGCATCATCTTCTCAGCAACGCGCGGGTCAACCGGCGTCGTTGCTGAGTAATCCAGATAAATCGGTAATTTCATTGCTCTTGTGCTCCGTACATCACTTCCAAAAACTAAAATAATTTCGCCAGCTGCTTATGCGCGCAGATTAACGTTGATAGTTTCTTGCGGACGACCGTTGGCCGTGCGGCGCGTATCGTTGTTTTGACGATCCGCCACCACCAGCACTTCCTGGTTATTGACCAGTTCTGCCAGCGTAATGTTGTTCAGGAACCCGCTGATGCGCTCGCTCAGATCGCGCCACAGGGCGTGGGTCAAGCAGCGATCGCCGCCCTGACAGCCTTCTTTGCCCTGGCAACGGGTTGCATCTACCGATTCATCGACGGCAGTGATGACAGCGCCAACGGCGATCTCACCCGCGTCTTTACCCAGCAGATAACCACCGCCCGGACCGCGCACGCTGGCCACCAGGCCATTCTTGCGCAGACGGGAGAATAATTGTTCCAGATAAGAGAGCGAAATACCCTGGCGTTCGGAAATGTCCGCCAGTGGTACCGGCCCTTCCTGGGAATGCAGCGCTACGTCAAGCATAGCGGTTACGGCATAACGGCCTTTGGATGTCAGTCTCATAGCTCAATGGTTACCTGTTGGTCAAATATGGCCGAAAGTCTGACATTCCTGAGTAAAACAGTCAACTATTTAACCTAGTAATTGACTCAAGTATTAGCACGTTTTGAACTTAGCAAGAACAAAGGTATATAAAATACATGTTATAACCTTTGGATAACTAATACTATTGTCGCCCACCGTTATGCCACATCAATTAATTACCTTGATGTTTATCCTGTTTCTCGATCGACGTCAGCATGCCGCGCAGGATATTCAGCTCCTGCCCTTCCGGGCGCGCGCGGGTGAACAGCCGGCGCAGGCGGCTCATCACCTGGCCCGGATGGGACGGGCGAATAAAGCCGGTGCGCTGCAGCGTCTGCTCCAGGTGCTGATAGAAACGCTCGAGGTCATCCACCAGCGGATACGGCGTCTCTTCCAGCTGCGGCGCGCCCGCCTGTTGGCGATCGAGGTAAGCCACGCGCACTTCATACGCCAGGATCTGCACCGCCATCGCCAGGTTCAGCGAGCTGTAGTCCGGGTTGGCCGGAATGGCGACGTGGTAGTGGCACTTCTGCAATTCATCGTTGGTCAGCCCGACGCGTTCGCGGCCGAACACCAGCGCCACCGGCGCGTGTTCGCCTTCGTGTACCGCGCGCACGCCGCATTCACGCGGCTCCAGCATCGGCCACGGCAAGGTGCGAGAACGTGCGCTGGTGCCCACCACCAGGCTACAGCCGGCGATGGCGTCATCGAGGGTATCGACGATAGTGGCGTTGCCGATCACGTCGCTGGCGCCGGCGGCCAGGGCGATGGCCTGAGAATCGGGTTTGATCAGCGGATTAACCAGATAAAGGTTGGTTAAACCCATGGTTTTCATGGCTCTGGCGGTCGAGCCCATGTTGCCGGTATGTGAAGTCTCTACCAGAACAATGCGGATATTGTGCAGCATACAAACTCTGAGCGTGGCGGAAAATCGCAGCATCTTAACACAGCCGTAGGCAATTTGCCGAACAGCTGCTATACTTCGCGCCGTTTCCTGTTCTTTAACATCCTAGTTGGAAGATACCCATGCATCCGATGCTGACTATCGCCGTGCGCGCTGCGCGCAAGGCCGGTAACCTGATTGCCAAAAACTACGAAACCCCGGACGCTGTAGAAGCGAGCCAGAAAGGGACCAATGACTTCGTCACCAACGTCGATCGCGATGCAGAGCATCTGATCATCGACGTCATCCGCAAGTCTTATCCGCAACACAGTATCGTGAGCGAAGAACGCGGTGAGCTGATCGGCGAAGATCGCGATGTGCAATGGGTGATCGATCCACTGGATGGCACTGCAAACTTCATCAAACGTTTCCCTCATTTCTCCGTTTCCATCGCCGTACGCATCAAAGGCCGTACTGAAGTGGCCGTGGTTTACGATCCGATGCGCAACGAACTGTTCACCGCCACGCGCGGTCAGGGCGCACAGCTCAACGGCTACCGCCTGCGCGGTACCAACGCCAAAGATCTGGATGGCACCATCCTGGCGACCGGCTTCCCGTTCAAAGTCAAACAGCACGCAACGCCTTACATCAACATCGTCGGCAAGCTGTTCACCCAGTGCGCAGACTTCCGTCGCACCGGTTCCGCCGCGCTGGATCTGGCCTATGTGGCCGCCGGCCGCGTAGACGGTTTCTTCGAGATCGGCCTGAAGCCGTGGGACTTCGCCGCGGGCGAGCTGCTGGTACGTGAAGCCGGCGGCCTGGTGACCGACTTCGTCGGCGGCCACAACCACTTCAGCTCAGGTAACCTGGTCGCAGGTAACCCGCGCGTGGTGAAAGCCATGCTGGCCACCATGCGTGAAGAACTGAGCGAAGCGCTGAAGCGTTAATCGCCAGAAGCGAATTGAAAAAAAGCGCTGCCGATGCAGCGCTTTTTTTATGCCCGTTAGCGGGAGAAGGGGCGGATGCCGCCGCCGAATTCCGGCTGCGCGCTGACATACAGCAACAGCCCGGCGGCCAACAGGATCAGACCGCCGGCCAGCGCCAGCGAACCCCAGGCCACCGCGCTCCAGGCGGCGGGCGCGCGCGAACGGCTGAGGCGCACCGCCAGCCGGCGGCTGTAATGCACCAGCAGCGCCAGCATGGAGATGGTCAACGAGGTGCCGAACGCCATCGCCAGCGCGGAGATCACGCCCCAGCCGAACACGCCGATCACCTTGGAGAACAGCAGCACTAAAATCGCCCCCGAACAGGGACGCATGCCCATCGCCAGCACGATGGCGGCCTGAGTGCGCCAGTCGCTTCCCGCCTGCAGCTCGCTGTCGCTCGGCAGATGCCGGTGGCCGCAGCCGCAATTGGCGCTGTGCACATGATCCGCCGCCAGCGGCGTCAGGCTGTTGATGCGCAGCGCCGGCGCCGGGCGCATTGCCTTGATCGCCGCAAACAGGCGTTTCAGCGCGCGCCAACTCAGCAGCACGCCAAGCAGCATCACCAGGATAAAGCTGCCCTTCTCCAGCCAGAAACTGCTTTGGTGCAGCTGGCGCGAAGAGAGCTGCAATACCACCAGCATCAGCGTGACCAGCGCGATCGCCACCCCGCCCTGCACCAGCGAAGCGGCGAAGGTCAGCTTCAGGCTGCTTTTCAGCCGCGCCGGATGGGTGGCCAGGTAGGTGGCGATCACCACTTTGCCGTGGCCGGGGCCGAGCGCATGCAAGACGCCATAGCCGAGGCTGAACAGCATCAGCGCCAGTCCGGCCTGCTGCGGCGCGGCCTTCACCTGCTGCAACAGCCCCGCCATCTGCTGGTGCAGCGCTTTTTGCCACACCACGCTCTGCATCAGCAGCTGCGGCCAATAGTGCCACGCCAGCAGCGCGGCGGCCGCCAGCACCAGTGTGAACGGCAGCAGCGGCCACAGGCCGAAGGCCCAGTGACGCCGGCTCGCCGTCGGTTGTGAGAGATTTAACGACATTGCAGCGTCACCCGCTGGGCGAACTGTTGCCCCAGCGCCAGGTCTTCGCCGGGCGAGTCGTTCTTGTCGAGCGACAGCGCATAGGCCTGCAGCGACGCATTCGGCTGCGGCGTCATCAGCTTGTAACTGCACAGCGGCGCCATCTCCGGCGGCAGATGCAGTGCATTTTGGTCTTTATAGGTCATATCCACGAAATAAGTCGGATCGTAAGTAGAAAGTTCGAACGGCTTGCCCGCCAGCGGCTGCGGTTCGGCCAACGGCAGCACGAACTCCAGCACCGCCTGATTGCCCTGGCGCGACAGGTGATATTCGCTGGGCAAGTTCAGATATTTCACCGGCTTGCCGTCGCGGTAAAGATCGGTGAAATAGTGCTGCCCCAGCACGTTGGCCATCACTTCCGCCGCCAGCTTTTTCCACACTTCCGAATCGCTCTTGGCGTTTTTCGCATCGTAAAGCAGATCCGCCGAGGTGATTTCATCCATCACCCACACCATTTTCAGGCCGACCAGCCGCTGGTCTTTGGCGACGAAGGTGGTATTCATGTCGATAAAGCTGTGCGGATGCGCGATCGCACCGGCGCTGAACACGGCGCCGAAAGCAGCCAAAAGACGACGTAACTTCATCATTATCCTGCCTTACCTGTATTTGTTATAACGTAACACAAATAAATACCGAACGGCCCGCCTCTCCCGGCGATATTTGTGACGAAAGTTGTAAGCCGAAGTAAAAGCTGCGCGGTAACCCTGCCGTCACAAAGCCTTTTGCTATGCTTAGGCATAATCGCAACCTTTTATGCCGGAAGGTGATAATGAGCCTGGACACCTCTCCCGTGCCCGCGCTCTCCGGACAACAACGGCGCTGCCATCTGCTGCTGATGCTGTACACGCCGGAGCCCGAGTTACAGCTGGAGACCCTAAGCCGAATCAACGGCGTTGCCCCCCCGATAACCCGGCAAGATATAGCCGAGGTGGCCAGTGAAATCCAGCGTTTCCATCACCTGGAGATCGCCGTCGATCCCGACCATGGCTACCACCTGCGGGGCGGCGCGCTCAACCAACGTCTGTGCCTGATCCATTGGCTGCGGCGGGCCCTGCGCTGCAGCCCGCAGTTTGTTGAAGGCGATTTCGCCCCGCGCCTGCGGCACGCGCTGGCGGCAGATGCCGCCCCAGCGTCTGCGCTGGCTCAAGCGATCGACGCCTGCGAGCCACTGCTCAGCCGCCACTTTGACGCGCGCGACCGCCAATTCCTGGAGCATTACCTGCTCTACTGCGCCTGGCAAAATCGCCTGCAGCGCCATCCGCATTTCGACGCCGTTCAACGCGACTGGCTGCGGCAAAAGCCGGAGCAGCAAGCCGCCGCCTGGCTGCATCAGGCCTGCAACCGGCTGTTTAACCAGCCGCCGCAGGCAGACGAGCGCGATTTTTTGGCGCTGACCTTCACCATGTTGAAAAATCACAGCTACCACAGCAATGACTCGGCGCAAGAGCAGAGATTGATGGCGGCGATCGACAGCATGGTCGAGCGTTTCCAGCAGCTTTCCGGCATGGCCTTCAGCAGCAAGACGGAGCTGGTCAGCCAGCTGTTCGCCCACCTGGCGCCGGCGCTGGAGCGCTGCCGTTTCGCCATCGGCATCGACAATATGCTGCTGGAAGAAGTGGTGCGCAAATACCCGCGGCTAATGCGCACCACGCAGGAAGCGCTGATACCGCTGGAACAGGAATACGGCGTGCATTTTTCCAACGAGGAGGCGGGCCTGGTGGCCATCAGCTTCGGCGCCTGGCTGATGCAGGACAACGCGCTGCAGGAAAAACAGGTGCTGCTGCTGACGCTGGATAACCCGCAGTTGGAAGAGGAAGTGGAATACCAGATCCGCGAGCTCACGCTGCTGCCGCTGAACATCAAGTATCTGCCGTTGAGCGACTATCTGCGCGGCGGAGCGCCGCAGGGCGTCATGCTGGTGATCACCCCTTATGCGGCGGTGCACAGCGATCCGCACCCGCCGTTGATCTATACCGAACTGCCGCTGGAAACACGGCAGCGCCAGGCCATCCGCGCGCTGCTGGAAGCGCCTTAATCAGCGGCTGACGCTGACCGCCGGCGGCCGGATGAACAAGGCCGGCACCGCGACCGCCGCCATCACCCAGAATACCCCACCCTGCCAATGTTCGAACAGGAACCCGGCAATGACCGTCATGACGGCAATACCGCCGCCCATCGCCAGCGCCGAATACACCGCCTGCAGCCGGATCACCTCTTGTCCCTGGCGCGCGGCGATAAAGCGCATCGCCGCCAGATGGCAGACGGTGAAAGTGCCGCAGTGCAGGATCTGGATCAGCAGCAGCCAGCCCAGCTCGGTGCTATAGGCCATCAGGCTCCAGCGCAACACGCCGCAGCAGGCGGAGAGCAACAGCAGGTTGCGCGCATTCCAGCGGCGGAACAGCACGTTGCTGCTGGCGAAAATAATCACCTCCGCCACCACGCCCAGCGACCACAGATAGCCGATGGTCGAGGCCGAATAGCCCGCCTCCTGCCAGTAAATGGAGCCGAAGCTGTAGTAGCCGGCGTGCGCCCCCTGCAGCAGCGTGACGCACAGCAGGAAGCGCCAGACCGGCCCTTCTTTCAGCAGTGCCCACAGCGAACGTTCGGTATCGCTGTGCGTGCGTGCTTCGCCCTGCGGCATGACGCTCGGCTTCAGCAACATGCCCAGCAGCATCGCCAGCACGCTGAAGATCAGGCTGTAGAGAATGGCGTTATGGCCCCACACCGCCACCAGCTGCCCGGTCAGCGCCGAGCCGATGACGAACGCCAGCGAGCCCCACAGCCTTACCCGGCCGTAGTCCATACGAATCTGCTTTTGCCAGGTGCCGGCCAGCGCGTCGGTCAGCGGCACCAGCGGCGAGAAGAACAGGTTGAACCCCGCTATCACCAGCATCAGCCAGCCCCAACCGTTGCCGAAACAGAAGCCAACCGCGAAAGCCAGTGTCAGCAGCGCCAGCAGGCGCAGGGCGGAGACTAAATGAGAGGGATCTTTAACGCGGGGTGCAATCAGTAAACTGCCGAGGAAGCGGGCCACCAAACCGGCGCCGAGCAATATGCCGATGGTTTCCGGCGCGATGCCTTCGCCTTTCAGCCACACGCCCCAGAACGGTAAGAAGATGCCATAGGAAAAGAAGTAGGTGAAATAGCTGAGCGCGAGCCAACGCGTGGATTGCAGAACCATGATCCCTCCGGAGTGAGGGCAATACTTTGACAGAGCTCACACCGCCCCGCAATCTTCATTCCACTTCAATGCGTTAGAGTGCAAGACAGCTCACAGTTTACCGAGAGCGGCCACAAAAAAACCCGCCGCAGCGGGTTTTATCAGGCAAAAGCGGGATTATGCGTAAACCGGCAGGTGGGCGCAGATATCCAGTACTTTCTTCTTGGTGCGTTCGATTGTGGCTTCATCGTTGATGTTGTCCAACACATCGCAGATCCAACCGGCCAGTTCGCGCACGTCAGCCTCTTTGAAGCCGCGACGGGTCACGGCCGGGGTGCCGATACGCACGCCGGAAGTAACGAACGGGCTCTTCGGATCGTTCGGCACGCTGTTTTTGTTGACGGTGATGTTGGCGCGGCCCAGGGCGGCGTCCGCTTCTTTACCGGTCAGGTTTTTATCGACCAGATCCAGCAGGAACAGGTGGTTATGGGTGCCGCCGGAGACCACTTTGTAACCGCGCTGCAAGAACACGTCCACCATCGCCTTGGCGTTGACCGCCACTTGCTGCTGGTAAACCTTGAACTCAGGCTCCATCGCTTCTTTCAGCGCCACCGCCTTGCCGGCGATCACGTGCATCAGCGGGCCGCCCTGGCCGCCAGGGAACACGGCGGAGTTCAGCTTCTTGTACAGCTCTTCGTCGCCGCCCTTCGCCAGGATCAGGCCGCCGCGCGGACCCGCCAGGGTTTTGTGGGTGGTGGTGGTGACGATGTGCGCGTGCGGTACCGGGTTCGGGTACACGCCGGCGGCGATCAGGCCCGCCACGTGCGCCATGTCGACGAACAGGTAAGCGCCGATGCTGTCGGCGATTTCGCGCATTTTGGCCCAGTCAACCACGCCGGAGTATGCGGAGAAGCCGCCGATGATCATTTTCGGCTTGTGGGTTTGCGCCTGTTTGGCCAGATCGTCATAGTCGATTTGACCTTTGTCGTCGATGCCATAAGGCACCACGTTATACAGTTTGCCGGACAGGTTAACCGGGGAACCGTGGGTCAGGTGGCCGCCGTGCGCCAGGTTCATGCCCAGAATGGTGTCGCCCGGCTGCAGCAGCGCGGTGTACACGGCGAAGTTAGCCTGGGAGCCGGAGTGCGGCTGCACGTTGGCGTAATCGGCGCCGAACAATTCTTTGGCACGATCGATAGCCAGCTGCTCAACGATATCCACGTATTCGCAGCCGCCGTAGTAACGCTTGCCCGGATAGCCTTCAGCGTATTTGTTGGTCAGCTGGGAACCCTGAGCCTGCATCACGCGCGGGCTGGTGTAGTTCTCAGACGCGATCAGCTCGATGTGCTCTTCCTGACGCACCACTTCCTGCTCCATGGCACGCCACAGTTCCGCATCGTAATCGGCAATGTTCATTTCACGCTTTAACATCCGGCATCTCCTGACTTAAATCAGCTAACTAAAAAATCACCAAATAACTACCCGTTTGGGTTCTGGGCCACAGTGTAAACCGTTTCGCCCCACCGAAGATAGGTCTTGACAGAGGTTTTTACGCAAACGATTGGCATAAGGTGGCGCAAGGCTTTGATCCGCTAAATGCCGCCGTTTATCAACGGACATTTCCTCATGCGAACAATGCGCTTTTTTCATGTTCTGTGAGCGCGATCGACGCCCGAAGAACACCGCAACGAAAACAAGGGTATTTACAAGCGACGCGGAACCCAATAAGATGCATTTAAAATACATCATTACAATTATCGTCAAGATCCCAACCCAAGGAGCGCTTCCATGCTGGATAGCCAAACCATCGCCACCGTGAAATCCACCATTCCCCTGCTGGCTGCGACCGGGCCGAAGCTGACCGCCCACTTTTACGATCGCATGTTCGCGCACAACCCGGAATTGAAAGACATTTTCAACATGAGCAACCAGCGCAACGGCGATCAGCGTCAGGCGCTGTTCGACGCCATCTGCGCCTATGCTGCCAACATCGAGAACCTGGCGGCGCTGCTGCCGGCGGTGGAGCGCATCGCGCAGAAGCACACCAGCTTCAATATCCAGCCGGAGCAGTACAACATCGTCGGCGGTCACCTGCTGGCGACCCTGGACGAAATGTTCAGCCCGGGCCAGGAAGTCCTGGACGCCTGGGGCAAGGCCTACGGCGTGCTGGCCAACGTATTTATCCAGCGTGAAGAGCAGATTTATCAGCAGAGCGAAACCGACAACGGCGGCTGGCGCGATCTGCGCGCATTCCGCATCCTGAAGAAACAGCCGCAGAGCGACGTGATCTGCAGCTTCGTGCTGGCGCCGGTGGACGGCGGCCGGGTGGCGGACTTCAAACCGGGGCAATACCTGGCGGTCTACATCAAGCACGACAGCCTGGAGCATCAGGAAATTCGCCAGTACTCGCTGACCACCTCGCCAAACGGCGAGTTCTACCGCATCGCGGTGAAGCGCGAAGATCAGGGGAAAGTCTCCAACTACCTGCACCAGCAGGCGCAGGAAGGCGACGTGATCGACATCGCCCCGCCGCACGGCGACTTCTTCCTCGACGTGGCGCCGACCACGCCGGTGGCGCTGATCTCCGCCGGCGTCGGCCAAACCCCGATGCTCGGCATGCTCAACACCCTGCACGACAACCAACATCAGGCGCAGGTCCACTGGCTGCACGCGGCGGAAAACGGCAGCGTACACGCCTTTGCCGATGAGGTAGCGGATATTGCCGGCCGTATGCCAAATCTGAGCCGCCATGTGTGGTACCGCGAGCCGGGTGCCGATGACGTGGAAGGCCGCGACTACCACAGCCGCGGATTGATGGATTTGAGCGCGCTGCAAGGCAGCCTGGCCGATCCGCAGATGCACTATTACTTCTGCGGCCCGGTGGCCTTCATGCAGTTCGTGGGCAAACAGCTGCTGGAGATGGGGGTAGAGGCCGAACGCATCCACTACGAATGCTTCGGCCCGCATAAGGTGCTGTAATGCTTGCGGAGCGCGGCCGTCAGACCGCGCTCCCTCTTCATTTCGCCTGCAGTTGGCGCGCGTCCTGGACCTGCTGCACCGTCACCGGCGCCGCCTGGTTGCCCCAGCTTCCCCGCAGATAGCTCATCAGATCCGCCGCCTGCCGATCGTTCAACGCCCAGCCGTAAGCCGGCATGTCGAACGCCATCGCCTGCTGCGTGATCGGCGTATGCGCCCCCTCCAGCACCACCCGCAGCGCGGTCAGCGGATTGTCCGCCGTTACCGTGGCATTGCCTGCCAGCGCCGGAATGGCGAAGTCGGTACCCTCCCCCTTATTGCCGTGGCAGGTCGAGCAGTACATTGCATAGGTCGCCTTGCCACCCGGGTTATCCGCCTGCGTGGCTGGCGCAGCGGCTTTGGCGGCGGTTTCCGGCGCCAGACTGCGCAGGTACACCGCGATGGCGTTCAGATCGCCGTCGCTGAGATACTGCGTGCTGTGGGTTACCACCTCGCTCATCGGCCCGGCGACTGCCGCATGGCGGCTGCGGCCGGTTTTCAGCAGCGCCGTCACCTCTTCCGGCGGCAGGCCGCGCAGATTGGAGGCGTACCAGCCGTCCAGCTCGGCGCCGCTCAGGAATACCGGCTCCTTGCCATCCAGGCCCTTCTCCTGCATCGCCCAGCCGCGCGGCGTGTGGCAGCTGCCGCAATGGCCCGCGCCCTGCACCAGATAGGCGCCGCGGTTCCACTCGGCGCTTTGCTGCGGATCTGCCTGATACGGCTGGTCGTCGTGGAACAGCGAGTTCCACACCGCCAGCGGCCAGCGCATCGACAGCGGCCAGCTGATGTCGCTGTCCCGGTTGGCGACGTTCTGCGCCGGCACCTCATTCATCAGGTAGTCATACAGCGCGCGCATGTCTTCCGCGCTCATTTTGGCGTAGGAGGTGTACGGCATCGCCGGGTAGAGCCGGTGGCCGTCTTTGGCTACCCCCTGGCGCATGGCGCGATCGAACTCCTCGAACGAATAGGCGCCGATGCCGTGCAGCTTGTCCGGCGTGATGTTGGTGGCGTAGATAGCCCCGAGCGGCGTCGGGAACTTCATGCCGCCCGCCAGTTCAGCGCCGCCCGGCGCGGTGTGGCAGGCGGTGCAGTCGCCGGCTTTGGCGACGTATTCCCCGGCCGACATCGCCTGGGCCGAGCCGCCGGCCGCCAGCAGGCTCAACAGGTACAGCGAACGCAGACTCATGCTCCCTCCTTGGCGACAACCTTGCCGTAGGCCAGTTCGTTCACCGCGCGCCACGCCTGATCGATCGCCGAGTTGGCGTACGGGCTCCAGTCGGAATCGGAGTTGGCGATAACGATCTTGCCGATCGGCTGCCGCGCCGTTTCGATGATTTTCTTGGCTTCGTCTTCGTCGTCAAACAGCCCGTTGAGGAAGTAGGAGTAACCGTGCGACCAGCGGTTGACGGTGATCGCCTGAATGTCGCGCTGATGGTCGAAACCGGCCTCGCCCAGCATGCCCTGTAGCTGTTCGCGGATCATCTGCTCGTGCACCTCGAACGGCGTGCCCAGCAGCAGCGCGCGCCCTTTGCGCGACTGCTCGCGCGGGCTGAGGCCGCTGCCCGGCAGCGTCGGCACATAGACCATATGCAGGCCGATTGGCCGAGCCGGATCGCGCGGGTGCTGGTATCCACCCATGCTCACCGGGTAGTCCAGCTTCACGCGGCTGTACGGTGCGGCCGGCGAATAAATTTCGTGCACGCCCAGCTTGATGAACGGCTGCCAGTTGCGGATCACCACCTTGCTGTACACCAGCGGCGCCTTGACGTTCTGCTTCAGCGCCTCCTGCTGCTCGTGCGACATCTCCGGCACCAGGTACGGGATCATCATGTTGTAGCCGGCCATCACCACCTGCCCGGCGCGCACCTTGGTCATCTTCTCGCCGGTCATATAGGTGACTTCCACCTTGTCGCCGACGTTGGCCGCGTGCAGCCCGGTGCTGTTCAAACGCAGCTTCACCGGCGACTCCGGCCGATCGAGCTGGCTGTAGTCGAATTTGGCCAGCACCACGTCATTCATGTCTTTGCCGGCCGGCGCCACCGCCGGGATCAGCTTGCGCACCATCAGGCGCGTCAGCGTGGCATTGCCGTCCGGGAAGTGGAACACGTAAGGATCGTCGAGATCCGCCTGCGACTCTTCGTCCAGCGGCGGCAGATTCATGCCGCCGAGGCCCGGCAGATCGCAGATGCGCGCATCGCTGCACGACGTGCCGTCGATGCCCACCGCCTGGAAGTCGTTGGTGGTCTGTTGGAAATAACGGATCGCCAGCTCGCTCAGGCCCACTTTTTCACGCAGGAACTGGGTGTAGCTGTGGGTATCGAGCCACTCGACCTTCTGCTCCAGCGTCATCTCCGGCAGATAATCTTTCTCCACTGTATGCAGTGCGATCAGCGCCTGGCGATCGCTTTCCGGCAACGGGAAATCGCCGATGAACGCTTCATACGAACGGCCGTTGAGGCGATCGCGCGGAATGTCGTCCGCCACTGTGCGGCCCGGATCGCCGCTCACCACCTTGTCGACGCCGAAGTTCTTGCGATCGAAGTAAACCCCGCGGCTCAGGTTAAGATCCGGGTAGAAGGTGGTGTCAAACGCCTGCTCCAGTTGGTCGATATCGACGCCGAGCTTGTGCAGCAGCCCCATCGCCACCGGGCTGAAGTTGGAGCGCGGCGACTGCAGCGATTCACTGCCGCCGTAGCCGAGCAGCATACCGTCGTCGGTGTTGAATTCGTTGCGCTTGGCGTGGCCGCCGAAGTCGTCATGGTTGTCGATCAAAAGAATGCGCTGCTGCTCGCCTTTCAGCTGCTGCCAGAAACAGGCGGCCGCCAACCCGCTGATGCCGGCACCGACCACCACCAGATCGAACTCTTCAACGGCGGGTACGCTGCCGAAATCAAAGGTTTTGCCGTCGCGCCCCAGTTGATGCGCATGCTCGAACGAGCCCGGATGGTTACCCCGCAGCCCGGTCAGCGCCGGCGGGTAGTACAGGGTTTGATTGGCGGTTTGCGGCGACGCACGCAAGATTTGCAGCGGCGTCAACCCGGCGGCGATGGTGATCGCCACCCCGTTGAGAAAATCGCGTCTGGTGATACCCATATAGGCTTCCTTTCAATTTTTATTATCATCAGCCGGCCGGAGCCGGCTCGAAGGCCGCGCTATTGTGCGGATAATTATTGTAAAATCAATGTTTGAACATCACATGACGAATGGCCGTGTAATCCTCCAGCCCGTACATCGACATATCCTTGCCGTAGCCGGACAGTTTCTGGCCGCCGTGCGGCATTTCGCTCACCAGCATGAAGTGGGTGTTCACCCAAGTGCAGCCATATTGCAGCCGGGCGCTTAAGCGATGCGCGCGGCCCACGTCGCGGGTCCACACGGACGACGCCAGCCCGTAGTTGGATTCATTCGCCCAGGCCAGCACCTGCTCTTCATCGTCAAACGGCGTCACCGTCACCACCGGGCCGAACACTTCGCGCTGCACGATCTCATCGTCCTGGCGCGCGCCGGCCAACAGCGTCGGCTGGAAATAGTAACCCGGCCCTTTCACCTTCTCGCCGCCGGTCACCACCTGCACGTGCGGCAACGCTTTGGCGCGCTCGACAAAACCGGCCACCCGCTCCAGATGCTGGGCGGTAATCAACGGCCCCAGTTCGGTGCTCTCGTCGTCCGGCGCACCAATCTTCAGGCTGGCCACCGCCTCGCCCAGCCGCTTCACCAGCTCGGGATAAATGCTTTTCTGCGCGTAGATGCGGCAGGCGGCGGTGCAATCCTGCCCGGCGTTGTAGAAACCGAAGCCGCGAATGCCGTCCACCACCTGCTGCAGATCGGCATCGTCGAACACCAACACCGGCGCCTTGCCGCCCAGCTCCATATGGGTGCGCTTAATGCCGGCGGCGGTGTGGGCGATGATGTGCTCGCCGGTGGCGATCGAGCCGGTCAGCGACACCATGCGCACCTTGTCATGCCCGGTCAGTCGATCGCCGACGCCGGCGCCGCGGCCGAACAGCACGTTGAGCACGCCCGGCGGGAACAGCCCGGCGGCCAGTTCGGCCAGTTTGAAAGTGGTCAGCGGCGTCTGCTCCGAAGGCTTAATCACCACGCAGTTGCCCGCCGCCAGCGCCGGCGCCAGTTTCCAGGCCGCCATCATCAGCGGGTAGTTCCACGGGGCGATCGAAGCCACCACGCCGAGCGGATCGCGGCGGATCATCGAGGTATGCCCGGCCAGATACTCGCCGGCGGCCATGCCGGTCAGGCAGCGGCTGGCCCCGGCGAAGAAGCGAAACACGTCGGCCACCGCCGGCAGTTCGTCATTCAATACGCAGTGATAAGGCTTGCCGCAGTTGAGCGACTCCAGCCTGGCGAAAGTCTCGGCATGCTCGTCGATCAGATCTGCCAGCTTGAGCAGATGCTCGGCGCGCTCCTTCGGCGTGGTTTGCCCCCAGGCGACGAACGCGGCATCCGCCGCCAGCACCGCGCGATCGACCTGCTCCGGGCTGGCCTCCGCCACCTGCGCGATCACTTCGCCGGTCGCCGGGTTATACACCGGCTGGGTCGCGCCCTGGCCATTCACCAGTTGGCCGTCAATCAACAGTTGGCTTTGCATAGGGTTATCCTTTTATCAGAGGTCGGGTAAGGAAATTATTTGCCGCTGCCGGCGACGCTTTCTCCACCTTTGGTCAGGTAGTAAGCGCCGAGGATCGGCAGCATGGTCAACAGCATCACCGACAGCGCCACCACGTTGGTGATCGGCACGTCGCGCGGGCGGCCGAGCTGGTTCAGCAGCCACAGCGGCAGCGTGCGCTCGTGGCCGGCGGTAAAGGTGGTCACGATGATTTCGTCGAACGACAGCGCAAACGCCAGCATGCCGCCGGCCAGCAGCGCCGAGCCGAGGTTCGGCAAGATCACGTAACGGAAGGTTTGCCAGCCGTCGGCGCCGAGATCCATCGACGCTTCGATCAAGCTGTACGAGGTGCGGCGGAACCGGGCGATGACATTGTTGAACACGATCACCACGCAGAACGTCGCATGGCCGACGACGATGGTCAGGATGCCCGGCTCGATGTTCAGCGCCTTGAACGCCGCCAGCAGCGCCAGGCCGGTGACGATCCCCGGCAGCGCGATCGGCAGCAGCAGCAGCAGCGAAATGCTGTCCTTGCCGAAGAAATCGCGCCGATACAGCGCCGCCGCCGCCAGGGTGCCGAGCACCAGCGCGATGGCGGTCGCCAGGCAGGCGATCTGCGCCGACAGCAGTACCGCATCGAGGATGTCCTGCCGCCCGGCGGCGACGTTAAACCAGTGCAGCGTGAAGCCCTTCGGCGGGAAGCTGAAGGCCGCATCCTCGGTGTTGAAGGCATAGATGGCGATGATCGCCAACGGGAAATGCAGGAAGACAAGTCCGCCCCAGGCGGCCAGCTTCAGCCCTAAGGGCGCGCGTTCAGAGTGCATCGAAAGCCCCCAGACGTTTGACGATGGAAAGGTAGATGGCGATCAGGACGATCGGCACCAGCGTAAAGGCCGCGGCCATCGGCATATTGCCGATCGCGCCCTGCTGGGCGTACACCATGCTGCCGATGAAATAGCCCGGCGGCCCCACCAGCTGCGGCACGATAAAGTCGCCCAGCGTCAGCGAGAAGGTGAAGATCGATCCGGCGGCGATACCCGGCACCGCCAGCGGCAAAATAACGTGGCGGAAAGTCTGCGCCGGTCGCGCGCCCAGATCCGCTGAGGCATGCAGCAGCGAGGGCGGCAGGCGCTCCAGCGCCGCCTGGATCGGCAGGATCATGAACGGCAGCCAGATATAGACGAATACCAGAAAACGCCCCAGCCCCGAGGTCGACAGCGTGTTGCCGCCGACGCCGGGCACCGTCAGCAGCGAAGCCAACAGCGGCTCCAGCCCCAGGTGCTGCAGGAACCACTGCGCCACGCCGTCTTTCGCCAGCAGCAGGGTCCAGGCATAGGCTTTAACGATATAGCTGGCCCACATCGGCATCATCACCGCGATATAAAAGAACGCCTTGACGCGGCCGCTGGTGTAGCGCGCCATATAATAGGCGATGGGGAACGCCAGCACCGCGCTGGCCAGCGACACCAGCACCGCCATGGTCAGCGTGCGCAGGATGATGTCGTAGTTGGCCGGGTTGAACAGCGCCGCCAGGTTGGCGAAGGTCAGGTCCGGCGTCACCGCCATGGTGAAATCGTCGAAGGTGTAAAACCCCTGCCACAGCAGCGTCAGCAGCGAACCGAGGTACACCGCGCCGAACCACAGCAGCGGCGGCACCAGCAGCAAAAGCAGATACAGCGTCGGCCGGCGATAAAGCCAGGTCGACAGCGCGCGCACGGTGCCGCCGCGCGCCGAAGGGGAATCGATGCTCATGTCCATCTCACCTCTCCTCCAGCAGCGGCACCATCGCCGCGCGCGGCCAGCAGGCAACGATCGGCTGGCCGATCTGCCGCTGTTGCCCTTCGGCGATCCACTGCGGATTGGCCTGGCTGACCAGCAGCTTTTCGCCGCCGTTCAGCGCGATTTCATACCGCGTGGCCGCGCCCTGGTAATGAATTTCCTGCAGCGTGCCCTGCACCTGGATCTCGTCCTGCGCCGCGCCGCCTTGCTCCAGCAGGCGAATATGCTCCGGCCGGATCGAGAAGGTTCGGCTTTCGCCGAGCAGGCGCTGCGCCAGTTCGCTGCGCACCACGTTGGAAGTGCCGACGAACTCGGCGACGAACGGCGTCTTCGGCCGCATGTAAAGCTCGCGCGGCGTATCCACCTGTTCGATGCGGCCGTTATTGAACACCGCCACCCGATCGGACATCGACAGCGCTTCGCTTTGATCGTGGGTGACGAAGATAAAGGTGATGCCCAACTGGCGCTGCAGCTTCTTCAGCTCACCCTGCATCTGCTCGCGCAGCTTGAGATCCAGCGCGCCGAGCGGCTCGTCCAGCAGCAGCACCCGCGGCCGATTGACCAGCGCGCGCGCCAACGCCACGCGCTGACGCTGGCCGCCCGACAGGTGCGCCGGCTTGCGTTCGGCGACGAAACCGAGCGCCACGCTCTCCAGCGCCTCTTGCGCCCGCGCCAGCCGCTCGCGTTTGGCGACGCCCTTCACCATCAGGCCGTAGGCGACGTTTTCCAGCACCGACATGTGCGGGAACAGCGCGTAATCCTGAAACACGGTGTTCACGTCGCGCTGGTACGGCGGCAGGTTGGCGGCTTCCTGGCCGTGGATGCGAATCGAGCCGGAAGTGAGCTGTTCAAAGCCGGCGATCAGGCGCAGGCAGGTGGTTTTGCCCGAGCCGGACGGCCCGAGCATGGAGAAGAATTCCCCGTCCTGAATATCGATGGATACCCGATCCACGGCGCGAACATCGCCGAAAGTCCGCGAAACATCGATGAATTGCACGGCAATGGTCATTTTCTGTGCTCCATACGGATGTGATTCGGGCGCAGCGCGCTGCGCCCCGCGGCTTAGCGGCCGCCCATGATGGCGATGTAGTCCTGGGTCCAACGGCTGTACGGCACGAACTTGCCGCCCTGCGCCTGCGGCGTTTTCCAGAAGGCGATTTTGTCGAACTGGTTGAAGCCGTTGGTTTCGCAGCCCTTCTCACCCAGCAGCGCGCTGGCCTTGCAGCCCGCCGGCGAAGCCGGCACCGACCCGAACCAGGCCGCCACGTCGCCCTGCACCTTCGGCTCCAGCGACCAGTTCATCCACTGGTAGGCGCAGCTCGGGTGTTTGGCGTCGCTGTGCAACATGGTGGTATCCGCCCAGCCGGTCACGCCCTCTTTCGGGAACACGGTGGCGATCGGCTGCCCCTCGCCCTTCAGGGCGTTGGCCTGATACGGCCAGGCGCTGGAAGCCACCACGCCTTCGTTTTTAAAGTCGCTCATCTGCACCGAGGTATCGTGCCAGTAGCGGTGGATCAGCGCGTGCTGGCTGCGCAGCAGCTTCAGCGCCGCCTGATACTGCTCTTCGTTGAGCTGATAAGGATCGCTGATGCCGAGCTGCGGCTGGGTGGCCTTCAGGAACAGCGCCGCGTCGGCGATGTAGATCGGGCCGTCGTAAGCCTGCACCCGCCCCTGGTTGCTCTTGCCGTCCGGCAGGTTCTGCTGCTGGAAGATCACCGCCCAGCTGTCCGGCGGCGTCGGGAAGGTTTTGGTGTTGTACATCAGCAGGTTTGGCCCCCACTGGTACGGCGTGCCGTAGGTTTTGCCGTCCACGGTGTACCAGGCGCCGTTCAGCAGGCGCGGATCGATGTTCTTCCAGTTCGGGATCAGCGCGGTGTTGATCGGCTGCACCCGCTTGCCGAAGATCAGGCGCAGCGAGGCGTCGCCGGAGGCGGTCACCAGATCGTAGCCGCCTTTGGCCATCAGGCTGACCATTTCATCGGAGGTAGCGGCGGTCTTCACGTTCACCGCGCAGCCGGTTTGCTTCTCAAACTGGGTGACCCAGTCGTAGTTTTTGTCGGACTGGCCGCGTTCGATGTAACCGGGCCAGGCGATGATATCCAGCCGGCCTTCGCCTTTGCCCAGTGACTGCGGCAGATCGGCCGCCTGGGCCAGGCCGCACAGCACGGTGAGACAGAGCGCGGAGACGGTGGTGGTGACTGCGGTAGTTTTTCTCATCGTAATTACCCCTGTGTTGCGTATCTGTGTGCGGCAGGGAACGGCTGCCGCCCGATTTTGCTTTATAGAACCGCTAGAAGCTGGCTTTGAACTTCGCCATTACGTGCCTGACAACGCTGTAATCCTGCAGCGAATCGCTGGACAGATCCTTGCCGTAGCCGGAGCGTTTCAGGCCGCCGTGCGGCATCTCGCTCGCCAAGGTGAAATGGGTGTTGATCCAGGTGCTGCCGTACTGCAGATGGGCGGCAATGTGCAGCGCCCGATCGATATTTTGCGTCCACACCGACGAAGCCAGCCCGTATTCCGAGTCGTTGGCCCACTCGACCGCCTGCTCCAGATGCTCGAAGCGCGTGACGCTGACCACCGGGCCAAACACCTCGCGCTGCACGATTTCGTCGCTTTGCAGGCAGCCCGCCAGCAGGGTCGGCTGGTAGTAGAACCCCGGCCCGGAGTGGGCCGCGGCGCCGGTGATCAATTCGATATGCGGTTGGCTGAGCGCGCGCTCGACGAAGCTGGCGACGCGATCGCGCTGGCGGGCACTGATCAGCGGGCCGATCTCGTTGTCCTGATCGCGCTTGCGGGCGAAGCGCAGGCTGGCGACCGCCTCGCCCAGCGCGTCCACCAGTTTGGGATAGATGCCGGCCTGCGCGTAGATGCGGCAGGCGGCGGTGCAGTCCTGGCCGGCGTTGTAATAGCCGTAGGTGCGAATGCCGTTGACCACCTCGTCGAGATCGGCGTCGTCGCAGACGATCACCGGCGCTTTGCCCCCCAGCTCCAGATGAGTGCGCTTGACGCTTTTGGCCGCCGCCTGGAGAATTTTTTGCCCTGTGACGATATCGCCGGTGACCGACACCAGCCGCACCTGCGGGTGCCCCACCAGCTGGCTGCCGACCCCTTCCCCGCCGCCGTAGACAATATTCAGCACGCCCGGCGGCAGGATCTCCTGCAGCGCCGGCACCAGCGCCAAAATGGTCAGCGGCGTGTGCTCGGACGGTTTGAACACCACGGTATTGCCCGCCGCCAACGCCGGCGCGATCTTCCACGCCGCCATCATCAGCGGATAGTTCCAGGGGGCGATCGAGGCCACCACGCCGATCGGATCGCGGCGGATCATCGAGGTGTGGCCCGGCACATACTCACCGGCCAGTTGCCCTTGCTGCGTACGCACCGCGCCGGCGAAGAAGCGGAACACGTCGACCACCGCCGGCAGATCGTCATTGAGCGCCTGATGCAGCGGTTTGCCGCAGTTGAGGGCTTCCAGCTGCGCCAACTGCGGCGCCTGCCGCTCGATGGCGTCGGCGATGCGCAGCAACAGCGTGGCGCGCTGGGCCGGCGTAGTGCGCGACCAATGGCCAAACGCCTGCTGCGCGGCTTTCACCGCGCTGCCGACCTGCGCCGCAGAGGCTTCGGTCAGGGCGATCAGCGTCTCGCCGTTGGCCGGATTGACGATGCACTCCTGCTGGCCTTCGCCGTCGATAAGCTGACCGTTAATGAACTGCTGACAGGACAAACCTGAGAGAACCTGCACATCCGCCATCGCCTGACGCCCCCAAGTGACAAAAACGTTAACCAAATGTGAATAAGTTAGTTTTAATCAGCCTAAGCGAGCCTCTGGCGGGCAACAAATTCTAAATACTGAACGCCGCGTTCGATTAAATCGAATGCTTAAGCCCGGCGGCGTGTTTGCTGCCGTTCTCACGCGCGATGGTGAGGAACGGCGTCACCAGCTCCGGCCGCGCGCTGCCGCGCCGCCATGCCAACCCGATATCCAGCGGCTCCAGCAAATCGTCCAGCTTGCGCGCCTCGATCATGTTGCCCTCCAGCGACCAGGCGCGGTACGCCATGTCCGGTTGGATGGAGACGCCCATCCCCGCCGCCACCAGGCTGCGCACCGCCTCGGTCGAGGCGGTCTTCATGGCGATCTCCGGCTTCAGCCCGGCGCGCGCCCAGATGCGCCGCGCGTGCACGTCCATTTCATCGGCGTTGAGCTGGATCAGCGGCTGTTTGGCCACGTCCGCCAGGCTGATGCTCTCGTGCTCCAGCAGCGGGTGCAGCGGCGGCAGCCACAGACGATACGGCGAGTGCATCAGCACCTCGGTCTGCAACGCGTCGCGGTCTTCGATATTCGACAAGATCAGCACGCCGATATCGATCTCGCCGCTGACCAGCAGATGCTCGATGTACGGACGTTCGTCTTCAACCACCTGCACGGTGACGTTGGGATAAGCCGATTTAAAGCGCGTGAGCAACTCCACCAGGAAGTAACCGGCCACCAGGCTGGTGACGCCGATAGTCAGCTTGCCGGTCAGGCTTTCGGTGCCGATCTGCAGGCTGCGCTTGGCGTTGTCCACCGTCGCCAGGATCAGATACGACTGGCGCAAAAATTGGTGCCCCTGATGGGTCAGCGTCATGCCCTTGGCGTGGCGATCGAACAGCCGCACGCCGATCTCGGTTTCCAGCTGCTGGATCGCCAGCGTCAGCGAAGACTGGGAGACAAACACCGCCTGGGCGCCGGCGGAGATCGACCCGGTTTCCGCCACGGCGATGAAGTGGCGGATTTGGCGTAACGTCATCATCCCCATCGCCTTTCAAGCCGCTGCGTTGTTGTCTGCGTGCGCTTACCCCAGTCACTTACTTGAGTAAGCTCCTGGGGATGCACGCCCTTGCCGCCTAGCCGCAACTTGAAATTCATTGGGGATCACCTCAATCAAGATAGTTAGATTGATTGTAGATCCCGCGAGAAAAGCGATCGGGAAAAGTATCAAAAACGCGATAGCGTTCGCTTTTTTAGAATGCTGACAGGCAAAAAGGGGGAAACGGCGAGGCGAAGAAGCATGATGCGCGGGGGACAGAAATGACAAGGGCGCAGCACGCTGCGCCCTGATGGCCGATGATCCTGCGGAGGATCAGATCGCTTCTTCGTCCTGCTCACCGGTACGGATGCGCACCACGCGCGCCACGTCGAAGACGAAGATCTTGCCGTCGCCGATCTTGCCGGTCTGCGCCGTCTGCATGATGGTTTCCACGCAGGTGTCGACGATGTCGTCGGCAACCACAATCTCGATCTTCACCTTAGGCAGAAAGTCGACCATGTATTCGGCGCCGCGGTACAGCTCGGTGTGGCCCTTCTGGCGGCCGAAGCCTTTCACTTCGGTGACCGTCATGCCGGTGATGCCCACTTCGGCCAGCGCTTCGCGGACGTCATCCAGTTTGAACGGCTTGATAATCGCGTCGATCTTTTTCATCTTCTTTCCTTTTACCAATTTTTGCGGCCAAAACCGGATGTGATGGGGTAGCGGCGGTCTTTGCCGAAGTTACGGGCGGTGATGCGCGGCCCGACGGCGGCCTGACGCCGCTTGTATTCGTTGATATCCACCAGGCGGATCACCTTGCGCACGATCGCTTCGTCGAACCCTTCGGCCACCAGATCGGCGACCGACTTGTCGCGCTCAACGTAGCCTTCCAGGATCGCATCCAGGATATCGTACGGCGGCAGGCTGTCCTGATCGACCTGATCCGGCGCCAGCTCGGCGGACGGCGGACGATCGATCACCCGCTGCGGGATCACGTAGGAGACGGTGTTACGGTATTCGGACAGCTTGAACACCAGCGTTTTCGGCACGTCTTTCAGCACGTCGAAACCGCCGGCCATATCGCCGTACAGCGTGGCGTAACCGACCGCCATTTCGCTCTTGTTGCCGGTGGTCAGCACGATGCTGCGGCGTTTGTTGGACAGCGCCATCAGCACCACCCCGCGGCAACGCGCCTGCAGGTTTTCTTCGGTGGTGTCACGCTCGGTGCCGGCGAACATCGGCGACAGCTGGCCCATAAAGGCGTCGAACATCGGTTCGATGGAGACGATATCGAACTCCACGCCAAGGATTTCCGCCTCTTCCTTGGCGTCGGCGATGCTGATATCCGCGGTATAGCGGAACGGCATCATCAGCGCCTGCACCTTGTCTTTACCCAACGCATCCACGGCGATCGCCAGCGTCAGCGCCGAGTCGATGCCGCCGGACAGCCCCAGCACCGCGCCTTTAAAGCCGTTTTTGGTCACGTAGTCGCGCACCGCCAGCACCAGCGCCTGATACACCTGCGCCAGCTGCGGCAGTTCAGCGGCCGGATCGGCCATCGGCACCACGGCCAGCTCGTTGAATTCCAGACGAGTCACCTGCTCGTCGAAAGCCGCCAGACGGTGGGTCATGGTGCCGGCGGCGTCGAATACCTTGGAGCAGCCGTCGAAGATCAGCTCATCCTGGCCGCCGACCTGGTTGAGGTACACCAGCGGCAGCTGGGTGCGCTGGCAGTGGCCGGCCATCAGCGTTTTACGGATATATGGTTTTTCGCGGTTATACGGCGAGGCATTGATCGACAGGATAATCTCCGCGCCGGCCGCCTTGGCGGCGTCGATCGGCTCAGGGAACCACAGATCTTCGCAAATCAGCAGCCCCAGACGATAGCCTTTCAACTCCACCACGCAGGTGTCGTTGCCGGCGTGGAAATAGCGCTTCTCATCAAACACGCCGTAGTTCGGCAGCTGCTGCTTGAAGTAGCGGGTCAGCAGGCGGCCTTCGGCAAACAGCGACAGCGCGTTATACAGCTTGTCGCCTTCGCGCCACGGGTGGCCGACCAGGATCGCCGTCTCGGCGGAGGCCTGTTGCAGGCGCAGCAGCTGCGCGTCGCAGCGCTGATAGAAGTCATTGCGATACAGCAGGTCTTCCGGCGGGTAGCCGGACAGCGCCAGTTCGCTGAACATGACCAGATCGGCTCCCGCCTTCTGCTGCTCCTGCACGATTTGCAACATGCGTTCGGTGTTGCCTTCAATGTCGCCGACCAGCAGGTTCAGCTGGGCCAGGGCGATGGAAAGTGATCTGCTCATTTGTGTACGATCCCGCTTAATACGTTCCATGGTGCTCTACGCCGGGGCGCGCCGCGGCAAAGAGAACGGAGTGTAAATCATTCCGCCGGATTTGTTGAGAACCTGCGTGGCAGGCACCGGCGGGAATCTGTCATTCTTTGAAATCGTTGGCGTCCAGCTCGTGACGCGACAGCAATTTGTAAAACTCGGTGCGGTTGCGGCCCGCCATGCGTGCGGCCTGGGTCACGTTGCCCTTGGTGATCTGCAGCAGCTTGCGCAGGTAGTGCAACTCAAACTGGTTGCGCGCTTCGGCAAAGGTCGGCAGCGCGGTGTTTTCCCCTTCCAGCGCTTGCTCCACCAGGGCTTCGCTGATCACCGGCGCCGAGGTCAGCGCCACGCACTGCTCGATGACGTTGACCAGCTGACGCACGTTGCCCGGCCAGCTGGCGGTCATCAGCCGCTTCATGGCGTCGGTCGAGAAGCTGCGCACGAACGGCTTGTGCCGCTGAGCCGCTTCGCGCAACAGGTGGTTGGCCAGCAGCGGAATGTCTTCGGCGCGCTCGTTGAGCGCCGGGATCTTCAGGTTCACCACGTTGAGGCGGTAGTAGAGATCCTCGCGGAACTCGTTCTTCGCCATCGCCTTTTGCAGATCGCGGTGGGTGGCGGAGATGATGCGCACGTCGATGTCCAGATCGCGGTTGCTGCCCAGCGGCCGCACCTTGCGCTCCTGCAGCACGCGCAGCAACTTCACCTGCAGCGACAGCGGCATATCGCCGATTTCGTCGAGGAACAGCGTGCCGCCCGCCGCCGCCTGGAACAGCCCTTCGCGGCTGCTGACCGCGCCGGTAAAGGCGCCCTTGGCGTGGCCGAACAGTTCGGACTCCAGCAGCTGCTCCGGCAGCGCGCCGCAGTTGATGGCGATGAACGCCTTGCCGGCGCGCGGGCTGGCGGCGTGGATCGCCTGCGCCACCACCTCTTTGCCGGTGCCGCTCTGGCCGTTGATCAATACGCTGACGTCGGACTGCGCCACCATTTTCACCTGCTCCAGCAGGCGCAGCATCAGCGGGCTGCGGGTGACGATGTCTTCCCGCCAGGCCTCGTCGCCGGCCGGGGTGGCCGACAGCGCGAGCGCCTCGTCGATGGCCTTGTACAGCGCATCGCGATCCACCGGTTTGGTGAGGAAGCTGAACACCCCTTGCTGGGTGGCGGCCACCGCATCGGGAATCGAACCGTGCGCGGTGAGAATGATCACCGGCATGCCCGGCTGATGTTTTTGGATCTCGGCGAACAGCGCCATGCCGTCCATCTCGTCCATACGCAGATCGCTGATCACCAGATCGATCTGTTCGCGCGCCAGCAGGCGCAGCGCTTCCTGGCCGCTTTCGGCGGTGGTGACGTGAAAACCTTCACTGGTCAGGCGCATGCCCAGCAGCTTCAGCAGGCTGGGATCGTCGTCAACCAATAACAGGTTGGCCGGTTTGCGTGCGGTCATTGCGCGTGGGACTCCTTATTGGCAGGGGGCGGCGTATAGGTGTCTTCCGGTTCAACCGGCAGCGCGGTGCCCTTTTCCGGCTCGTCCTGCGGCTCAGCCCCTTTGGCGGCCGCGCCGTTTTTACCGGCGGCTTCGCCCTTTTGGGAGCCCGCGCCGTTGTCCGGGATTTCCCCTTGCAACTGCTTGCGCGAAGAGAGCTGGCGCTCGATGTCGGTCAGGTTTTCCAGCTTGCGCGAGGTGTCCTGCAGCTGCGATTGCAAACGCGCCTGGCTCTGGCGCAGCGAATCGATCTGGCTGTCGCTGCTCTCCTGCAGATGCTGATAGCGCGCTTTCTCATCGAACAGCGTGATCTGCAGCATCTGCTGCTGGCGCCACAGCTGCGTCAGTGGACGCAGCGAGCCGGGGAACTCCATCCGGTAGCTGTTGATCCTGTCGATCATCTGGCGGCGTTCGCCGGAGGTCGGCTGTGCGCTACCCAGCAGGATGCTCTGTTTGAAAACGCCGGACCAGCTGTCACCCGGCACCGTTTTCGCCAGCGCGCGCGCCTGGGTCGACCCGATGCGATCGGCGCAGTCCATCGCGCGCAGCCAGTAGAGCGCATTATCCAGCGCATCCTTGTCGTCCAACTGCCACAGGGTATCGCAAGCCGCGGTGCGGTAATCGATCACCTTGGTATCCGGGATCGCCTCTTGCTGCTGAGAGTTCAGGCCGCCGCTGACGGCGCGATCGACGCAGCCCGCCAGCAACAGCGGCATAAAGAAGACGGCGCCCAACCAGCTGATCGGGCGTTTGCCGAGCGGCGCTCTGTGCGTGGCACGCGGTGAACGTTCGGTCTGTGAAAGACGAAGGCGCTTAGACCATGTGTACATTATTTATTCATTCTCGGCGGTTAACGGCAGTTCAATGCGGAAGCAGACGTCTGCACCGGCGACCGTCGCCAGTTGCAGCTCACCGCGCATGCGACGGATACAGTCCTGAGCGATGCTCAACCCCAGTCCGCTTCCTTTTACCGCCCCTTTTCGCTGGTGACTACCCTGGAAAAAAGGCTCGAAAATCATGGCTCTTTCAGCCTCGGGGATCGGCGTGCCGGTATTGGCGACGTCGATTTGCACCCGTTGTCCAACCTGACGGCTGCGGATCCAAATGTTACCGGATTCCTTGCCGTAGTGCACCGCATTGGAGTAGAGATTATCCAGCACGCGCATTAATAGCGTAGGCTCTGCCCAGCAGATTTCCGCCTCCAGCACGATTTCGGTGGAAATCATCTTCGCCCGCGCCGGCAAACTGTGCGCGGCGACCACCAAATCGACCATCTCGCGCAGCTCGACGTTCTCGTGTTCCGCCGGGCCATCGGCCAGTTTGCGGTTGTAATCCAGCAGCTGTTCAATCAGCTGCTGCAGGTGGCGACTGCTGTTGTCGAGGATCGTCACCACCTCTTTCTGATCGGAAGTCAGCGGCCCCGCCACCTCGTCGGCCAGCAGCTCGGTGCCTTCGCGCATGCTGGCCAGCGGCGTTTTCAACTCGTGCGAGATATGGCGCAAGAATTCGTGGCGCTGCGATTCCAGCCACGCCAGCCGCTCGCTCAGCCAGATGATGCGCTGCGCCAGCGAACGCAGCTCGCGCGGCCCTTTGAACGATGCAGTGCTGCCCAACGCGCGCCCTTCCCCCAGGCGGTTGATCATCCGTTCCACGGCTTTGACCGGCCCGATGATCATGCGGGTAAACAGCACCACCAGCAGCACGCTGACCAGGAACAGCAGCAGCGCCTGCCAGCCGAAGAACTGGCCACGCTCGGCGATGGCCTGCTGCAGCTGCTGGCCGCGCGAGAACACCACCGCGCGCGTGGCCTGCACCATTTCGGCGTTGGAACGGGAGAACGATTCGAGCAAGGCCGAAGCCTCTTGGTCCGGCCCGCTGTTATGGCATTTGATCGCCGCCAGCTGGGTCAGCAACTGACGCAGCGTTTGGTAGTAGCGCTCGTCCGGCAGAATCGGCGCGTGGGCGTCCAGCATCTGCGAATACTGCTTGCGCTGGTTCTGGTACAGCTTCTGCAGCGTAGGATCGACCAGCACGCAGTACTGACGGTAGCTGCGCTCCATCTCCAGCGCCACGCTGGTCATCGCCTCGCTGCGCCGCGCGTCCACCAGCGTGGTGCGGTTGATGTCCGCCGCCTGCGCGCTGAGGTGATCCAGACTCTGGTAGGCCTGATAGGCCAGTACCAGCAGCGGCAGCAGCACCAACAGAAAGGCCAGCAGCACCAATTGCCGCAGCGAACGGGGGAATAAACGCCATTTTTTCAACGAAATCATCTCATTCTCTCAGCTCTGTCACGATGCTAACTGACTCGCCGGAAAGAGAAAAGCCCGGCAAGGGAGAATCCTGAACGCGCCAGGAAAAAACCGTGGGATCGGTGAACCGCGCCCATAGGCCTGGCCTGCCGACGACATGCGGCCCCGGCAGCATCAACCGGTGCGAAAGCGAGAGTATAGGGAGAACGTCTGCGTTCGAGGGCATAGGCAACGAAACAGGGATAAGCGCAGCGTTGAGAATTGACATCGGGGCAAGAAACTTGCCCCAACGCAAGGAAAGTGTGGATGCCCTTGAACCTCGTCCCCAGGGTGATGTAGCGCAGCGGCTGGCATCGAACAGGACGAATAGCATCCGTAAGTATCCAGGATTGATGAACCCTTCATCACAGTTGGATACAGGCGGTGCCTCACTCCACGTGTCGCCCGATGCTTGATAAAGCCGCTTGCACGGTCTGTTATCGGTTTAGTTGGACGATAGGCACCATTTCTTTGGCATCATTCGGAGGCTTATGAGGCGATTTGCCGTCTAATGACGGCGCCGTCATAAAAAGTTGAATGAGCAACTGACGAGAATAATGCACGCTGCGTGCCAACTTTGCAATTAAAATTATAATCACATGATTTTATTAAAAAATAAAATTATATCAGCAAATTTCTTTGCGCATCACGCACCGATGAGTGATGAAAAAAACGCCGCGCTGTCGCCAAATGCAGACAACTAAAGCCAAACCCGCTTACCATCAATAAAATCAAACAGTTAAATGTCTCCATTTAGCGACAGGAAAAATGGCGCCTGTCGCAAAATGCAGACACTGCCGCCAGTCGGCGAACGCCGGCCATAAAAAAGGGCGCAATTGCTTGCGCCCTCTGTACGGTGGTGGCCGTTTTTAGCCCAGCTGCTTACGGGCGTTGCGGAACATGCGCATCCACGGGCTGTCCTCGCCCCACTCTTCCGGGTGCCAGGAGTTGCTCACCGTGCGGAACACGCGTTCCGGGTGCGGCATCATCACCGTGGCGCGTCCGTTGGCGCTGGTTACGGCGGTAATGCCGTTCGGCGAACCGTTCGGGTTAGCCGGGTAAGCTTCCGTCACCTGACCGGCATTGTTGACGAAACGCAGCGCCACCAGACCATGGCTTTCCAGCGCCGCCAGATGCGCCGCATCGCGCACTTCGACGTGCCCTTCACCGTGGGAAACGGCGATCGGCATGCGCGAACCGGTCATGCCCTGCATGAACAGCGACGGGCTGGCCGCCACTTCCACCAGGCTGAAGCGCGCCTCGAAGCGATCCGACAGGTTGCGCACGAAGCGCGGCCAGTGTTCGGCGCCCGGGATCAGCTCGCGCAGGTTGGACATCATCTGGCAGCCGTTGCATACGCCCAGCGCCAGCGTCTGCGGACGGTGGAAGAACGCCTCAAACTCGTCACGCACCCGCTCGTTGAACAGGATAGACTTCGCCCAGCCTTCGCCAGCACCCAGTACGTCGCCGTAAGAGAAGCCGCCGCAGGCCACCAGCGTGTGGAAGTCCTGCAGATCGCGGCGCCCGGCCAGCAGATCGCTCATGTGCACGTCCACCGCGTCAAAGCCGGCGCGGTGGAACGCCGCCGCCATTTCAACGTGGGAGTTCACCCCCTGCTCGCGCAGCACCGCCACTTTCGGGCGAGCGCCCTTGGCGATGTACGGCGCGGCGATGTCTTCCTCGGGTGCGAAGGTCAGTTTCACGTTCAGGCCAGGATCTTGTTCATCCTGCTTGGCCTGATGTTCCTGATCGGCGCACGCCGGGTTATCGCGCAGGCGCTGCATCTGCCAGGTGGTTTCCGCCCACCAGGTGCGCAGCGTATTGCGGCTTTCGCTGTACAGCGCCTTGCCGTGCTGGGTGATGACGAAACGATCGCCGGCCTGCACGCTGCCGATGTGATGCACGTTGTCGGTCAGACCGTGCTGCGCGAACGCCCGCTTCACGTCGTCGAGGCGTTCGGCGCTCACCTGGATTACCGCGCCCAGCTCTTCGTTGAACAGCACCGCCAGCGCATCGTCGCCGAGGCCATCGAGGTTAACCTCTACGCCGCAGTGACCGGCGAAGGCCATCTCCGCCAGCGTCACCAGCAGGCCGCCGTCGGCGCGATCGTGGTAAGCCAGCAGCGCGCGATCGGCCACCAGCTGCTGCATGGCGTTGAAGAAGCCCGCCAGCTGCGCAACGTTGCGCACGTCGGCAGGTTTGTCGCCCAGTTGGCGGTAAACCTGCGCCAGCGCGGTGGCGCCCAGCGCGTTATGGCCGTTGCCCAGGTCGATCAACAGCAGCGCGCTGTCGCCCTTATCGGTGCGCAATTGTGGCGTCACGGTGTGGCGCACGTCTTCCACGCGGGCGAAGGCGGTGATGACCAGCGACAGCGGCGAGGTCATTTCACGCTGTTCATTGCCTTCCTGCCAGCGGGTTTTCATCGACATGGAGTCTTTACCCACCGGAATGGTGATGCCCAGCGCCGGGCACAGCTCTTCGCCCACCGCTTTCACCGCTTCGTACAGGCCGGCGTCTTCACCCGGGTGGCCGGCGGCGGCCATCCAGTTGGCGGACAGCTTCACGCGCTTCAGACTGCCGATTTCCGTGGCGGCCAGGTTGGTCAGCGCTTCCCCGACCGCCAGGCGGCCGGAGGCGGCGAAGTCCAGCAGCGCCACCGGCGCGCGTTCGCCGAGCGACATCGCTTCGCCGTAATAGCTGTCCAGGCTGGCGGTGGTGACCGCACAGTCGGCCACCGGGATCTGCCACGGGCCGACCATCTGGTCACGCGCCACCATGCCGGTAACGGTGCGGTCGCCGATGGTGATCAGGAAGGTTTTCTCCGCAACGGCCGGCAAATGCAGCACGCGTTTCACCGCGTCGGCCAGCGTGATGTTCTCACGCTGCACCGCCTCGCCATGCGCCTGCAGGCGGGTCACGTCGCGGGTCATTTTCGGCGTCTTGCCGAGCAACACGTCCAGCGGCATGTCGATCGGCTGGTTGTCGAAGTGGCGGTCGTTCAGCGTCAGGTGCTGTTCTTCGGTCGCTTCGCCGATCACCGCATAAGGTGCGCGCTCGCGGCGGCAAATCTCGTCGAACTGTGCCATCTGCGCCGGGGCAATCGCCATCACGTAACGTTCCTGCGATTCGTTGCACCACACTTCCAGCGGGCTCATGCCCGGCTCGTCGTTGAGGATATCGCGCAGCTCGAAGCGGCCACCGCGGCCGCCGTCGCTCACCAGCTCCGGCATGGCGTTGGACAGGCCGCCGGCACCGACGTCATGGATAAACAGGATCGGGTTCTGGTCGCCCAGCTGCCAGCAGCGGTCAATCACTTCCTGACAGCGGCGCTCCATTTCTGGGTTGTCGCGCTGCACCGAAGCGAAGTCCAGATCGGCATCGGACTGGCCTGACGCCATCGACGAGGCTGCGCCACCGCCCAGGCCGATATTCATCGCCGGGCCGCCCAGCACCACCAGCTTGGCGCCGACGGTGATTTCCCCTTTCTGCACGTGATCGGCGCGGATGTTGCCGATACCGCCCGCCAGCATGATCGGTTTGTGATAGCCGCGCAGCTCAACGCCGTTATGGCTGTTGACGCGCTCTTCATAGGTACGGAAGTAGCCCAGCAGCGCCGGACGACCGAATTCGTTGTTGAATGCCGCGCCGCCCAGCGGGCCTTCGGTCATGATATCCAGCGCGGTGACGATGCGTTCCGGCTTGCCGAAATCCTGCTCCCACGGCTGTTCAAAGCCGGGAATGCGCAGGTTGGACACCGAGAAGCCCACCAGGCCGGCCTTCGGCTTGGCGCCGCGGCCGGTGGCGCCCTCGTCGCGGATCTCGCCGCCGGAGCCGGTCGCGGCGCCCGGCCACGGTGAGATCGCCGTCGGGTGGTTGTGGGTTTCTACCTTCATCAGGATGTGCGCGTCTTCCTGATGGTAATCGTACGTGCCGTTCTCCGGCGCGGCGAAGAAGCGACCGACCTGCGAGCCTTCCATCACGGCGGCGTTGTCTTTATACGCCGACAGCACGTAGTCCGGCGTCTGCTCATAGGTGTTCTTGATCATTTTGAACAGCGATTTAGGCTGCTGTTCGCCGTCGATGATCCAGTCGGCGTTGAAAATCTTGTGGCGGCAGTGCTCGGAGTTGGCCTGCGCGAACATATAGAGTTCGATATCCGTCGGGTTGCGCCCCAAACCGGTAAAGGCATTCAGCAGGTAGTCGATCTCGTCCTGCGCCAGCGCCAGGCCGAGCCGGACGTTGGCCTGCTCCAGCGCGGTGCGCCCTGCGCCCAGCACATCGACCGACTGATACGGCGCCGGCTGATGGTGCGCGAACAGCTGTTCGGCCTGTTGCAGCTCGCTGAAGACGGTTTCCATCATGCGATCGTGCAGCAGCGCGGCGAGCTGGCGCCACTGGGTTTCCGTCAGCTCGGGTGCCATGACGTAGAACGCCAGGCCGCGTTCCAACCGCAGCACCTGTTGCAAACCGCAGTTGTGGGCAATATCGGTGGCTTTGGAAGACCAGGGAGAAATGGTGCCCGGACGCGGCGTAACCAGCAGCAACCGGCCTTCGGGAGCGTGTTCGGCGAGAGAAGGACCGTACTTGAGCAGACGCTGAAGCTTGGCGTGTTCTTCGGCACTCAGCGGTGCACTAACATCGGCAAAGTGGACGTACTCGGCGTAGATATCACTGACGGGCAGGTGAGCGTCCTGGCAGCGGGACAGCAGTTTGGTAATGCGAAAAGCCGATAAAGCGGGCGAACCACGCAGAATTTCCATAATCAAAGTTCTCTCGTCTTCGAAGCGACGGATAAGACGCTTCATTGGGCGCAACAGGGGAAAACGCGCGTCATTATAGAGAATCCTCGCCGCCGACGAAACCGTTTGCGTAGGGATTATTGATAAAAGCGTGCCGCACCGACGAATTGTCATAACGTGTCAATAAAGTTGCACACTGGCGTTTTGTTGCGCAAAATGCCCCCCGCACTGGTGATTTAACCATGAGAAAAGTCGCGGTTGTCGTCGCCGGTGTACCTGTGCCACCACTGGATAACTATTTGAAACGTCTTAAAATAAACTACATCCTCATCGGCGTTGTCACCCTGCTTCTGGCTCTCGCGCTGTGGCCCAATATCACCTGGCGCAGCGGCCAGGGCGGGCAACTCCAGGAGATCATTTCCCGCGGCGAGTTGCGTATCAGCACGCTGAACTCCCCGCTGACCTATTTCAACACCAAGCAAGGGCCGGGTGGGCTCGACTACGAACTGGCCAAGCGCTTCGCCAACTACCTCGGGGTGAAGCTGGTGGTGATCCCCCATCAGAACATCAATGACCTGTTCGACGATCTGGACGACGACGACGCCGACCTGCTGGCGGCAGGCCTTATCTACAACCAGGAACGCCTGAGCCGCGCACGCACCGGCCCGGCCTACTACTCTGTTTCCCAACAGCTGGTGTACCGACTGGGCACCCCGCGGCCGAAAAGCTTCGCCGACATCAAAGGCAAGCTGGCGGTCGCCTCCGGTTCCGCGCACGTCAGCACGCTAAAACAGCTCAAGCAGGATAAATACCCGGATCTCACCTGGGAGTCCTCCAGCGATCTCACCTCCAAAGAGCTGCTGGAGCGGGTTGCCGACGGCAAGCTGGACTACACCCTCGGCGATTCGGTGACCATCGCGCTGCTGCAGCGCATCCATCCGCAGCTGGCGGTGGCGTTCGACGTCACCGACGAAGAGCCGGTAACCTGGTATCTCAAACGTGACGGCGACGACAGCCTGTACGCAGCGATGCTGGATTTCTACAGTCAAATGGTGGACGACGGCACCCTGGCGCGGCTAGAGGAGAAATACCTCGGCCACGTCGGCAGCTTCGACTATGTGGACACCAAAACCTTCCTGTCGGCCATCGACTCGGTGCTGCCCAACTTCCGCCCGCTGTTCGAGAAGCACGCCAACGAGATCGACTGGAAGCTGCTGGCGGCCATCGCCTATCAGGAATCGCACTGGAATCCGCAGGCCACCTCCCCCACCGGCGTGCGCGGCCTGATGATGCTGACCCGCGCCACCGCCGACGGCCTGGGGGTCAACGACCGCCTCGATCCGGAAGAGAGCATTCAGGGCGGCGCGCTCTACCTGCAGCGACTGATGGCCAAGGTGCCGGACAGCGTGCCGGAAGACGAACGCATCTGGTTCTCGCTGGCGGCCTACAACATGGGCTGGGGCCATATGCTGGACGCACGCAAGCTGACCAAAACGCAAAAAGGCAATCCGGACAGCTGGGTCGACGTCAAACAGCGCCTGCCGATGCTCAGCCAAAAGCGCTACTACCCGCAGCTGACCTACGGCTATGCGCGCGGGCGTGAAGCCTACAACTATGTAGAGAACATCCGCCGCTACCAGGTCAGCCTGGTGGGTTATCTGCAGGAAAAAGAGAGAAAGGCGGCGCAAGCGGCCGCCGAGCAGGAAGCGTTGGGGAAAGGCTATCCGACGGTGATGCCGGAACTGGCGCTCAACTACTGATTATTCCGGCTTATCCGCCGCCCGCTGCGCCAGCTTGAGCGCTTTTTTCTGTTCGCGGCGCAGGCGGAAGAAATTGCTCAGGGTGGCGGCGCATTCGTCCGCCAGCACGCCCGAGACGATCTCCACCTGATGGTTCATGCCCGGGTGGCGCAAAATGTCCACCAGCGAACCGGCCGCGCCGGTTTTCTCGTCGGCGGCGCCATACACCAACCGGCGGATACGGCTGTGCACCATCGCACCGGCGCACATCACGCAGGGCTCCAGCGTGACGTACAGCGTGGCGTTCAACAAGCGGTAGTTTTGCAGCACCGCGCCGCCCTGGCGCAGCGCCATGATCTCGGCGTGCGCGGTTGGATCGTGTCGACCGATCGGGCGGTTCCAGCCCTCGCCGATGACCTGATTGTCCAGCACCAGTAGCGCACCCACCGGCACCTCGCCCTCTTCCTGTGCGCGCAGGGCCAGCTGCAATGCCTGACGCATCCAGTACTCATCGTTATATTCAGTCATCGCATAATTCCTCGTGCGCTTTTGCGGCGGGCATTATACACACTAGCCTCCCTTTGTCGTAGCCGCCCGCCAATGGCTATACTGGCCGAATCAGCGTGTGATTCAGGGACAAGAAACATGAAACTCAGTAAAAAGAACGCCACCGTGGTGCGCAAGGCGCTGGACGGCTGGGTTGGGGAAGGCGCCTTGACGCCCGAACAACGGCAGCAACTGCTGCAGCATGTGGACGTGCAGCCTTTCGACTGGCGGCGGCTGGCGCGCTATGCGTTTCTCGCCGCGCTGGCCTCGTTGCTGATCGCCGTCACCAGCCTGTTCGCCGACAGCGCACTGCTTGAATGGCTGAGCGAACTGTTCCGCTTCGACGCGCCGGTGCGCATGGCGATCGCCGGCGCACTGGCGGCGCTGGCCTACGTCTGGGCGCTGCGCCGCCGCCAACGGCACCCGGAAAAACGCTACGGCAATGAGGCGGCGCTGTTTGTCGCCGTGTTGCTCACCGCCTGCGCCTTATGGCAGTTGGGGGTCTGGCTGGATAACGGCAGCGGCCGGGTTTCCGTACTGCTGCTGGTCGCCGCGCTGCTGTACGGCGCGATCGGCTGGTTCAGCCGCTCCGGGCTGGTGTGGTGGTTCGCCCTGCTGTCGCTCGGCAATGCCTTCGGCGCCGAAACCGGCTACCTGTCCGGCTGGGGCGCCTACTGGCTCGGCATGAGCTACCCGATTCGCTTTATCGCCTTCGGCGCGGTGCTGATCGCCGCCGCATTGCTGCTGCGGCCGCTGTTGGCGCAGCGCGGCCTGCAGCGGGTGTCGCTGGCGATGGGCCTGCTGTACCTGTTCATCGCGCTGTGGCTGCTATCCATCTTTGGCAACTACGGCGATCTCGACAGCTGGTACCGCGCGCGCCAGATTGAGCTGTTCCACTGGAGCCTGCTGTTCGGGCTGGCCGCCCTCGCCGCCATCTGGCTGGGGTTGAAGCATGACGACGCCATGCTGCGCGGTTTCGGGCTGACATTCCTCGGCATCAACCTCTATACCCGCCTGTTCGAGTTTTTCTGGGACAGCATGCCGAAGGCGATTTTCTTCGCGCTGCTCGGTCTGAGTCTGTGGGCGTTGGGGCATTATGCGGAGAAGATTTGGCAACTGGGGCGCAAACCGCACGACGTAACCGACGACTGATCGCGGTAGCGATAACAGCAAAGGGCGGAATTCTCCGCCCTTTGTTTATTCCAGCTGCTGCAGCTCGCCCTGCTTGCTTACCCGCCAGCGGTGTTCGCAAAAAAACAGCAGCGGGTTATCCTGCTTGCTGTCGCTGTAACCGCTGTACAGCTTCAGCGGCGCACCGAGCCGTTGCTCCAGCTGCACCACTTTTTGTACGCCCAGACAGCGCAAGGTCAGCACCCAGCCGCCATAGCGGCGCGCGATGCGGCTGCCGACCAATCGCACCCGCGGCAGAAACGCCGAATCCCGATAGACCTGCGCCACCAGTTGCTCCGGCGAGCCGGTAATCAGCCACACCTCGGCATCGTGCTCATCCAAATACTGCCGCAAGCGCATTTGCACCACCGGAAACGCGGTCACCTTCTGGCGGAAAACCTCGATAAACTGCCGCTCCAACGCCTTCAGCGTCGCTTCGGAGCGCCCGAAGGTGATCGCCCACAGCAACAGGCTCATCGGCCAGCGCGCGGCGCGCCCCAGCAGCAACAGCGCCAGGCCAATCAATGGCAACAGCGGTATCACCAGCAGCAGATTCAGCGGTAAACGGCGCAGCAGGAAGCGCAAGAAACTGCCGAACATATCCTCCTGATGCAGAGTGCCGTCCAGATCGAAAAAGACCACGCGGCGCCCTTCTGCGGCCGATGGTTGCTGCTTGTCGCTCAAACGCTACTCCTCGGGATCGTTGAACCCCATCATCCAGGTGAAGAGAAAACCGGCGATAATCGTAATCAGCATCCCCGCCAGATACAACATCACCTTACCTGAGACGATGGTCAACGCCAAAGGCAGCCCCGAAATGCCGAAGGTGATGACCGTCGCCACCTTCCAGTAGCTGATCAGCGCGCCGCCGACCGCACCGCCGAGGCAGGCGCCGATAAACGGCCGCCCCAGCGGCAGCGTCACCCCGAAGATCAGCGGCTCGCCGATGCCGAGAATGCCGACCGGCAACGCCCCTTTGATCACCTTCTTCAGCCGCGCATTGCGGGTTTTCAACAGCACCGCCAGCGCCGCCCCCACCTGACCGACGCCGGCCATCGCCAGGATCGGCAGCAGCGGGTTGGAACCGTGCGCCTGCACCAGCTCGACGTGGATCGGCACCAGCCCCTGATGCAGGCCGGAGAGCACCAGCGGCAGGAACAGCCCCGAGAGCAGCGCCCCGACAAGCAGCCCGCCCTTGTCGATCGCCAGATTGGCGCCGTGGGCGATGGCATCGGAAATAACCCCCCCGACCGGCTGCAGGATCAGGATCGCCAACGAGGCGGTGACCAGCGTGGTCAGCAGTGGGTTAAGGATCAGTTCGACCGACTCCGGCAACAGCGTACGCAGGCGTTTCTCCACCCAGCACATCAACGCCACCACCAGCAGCACGGCGATCACCCCGCCGCGCCCCGGCTGCAGCGCCTCGCCGAACAACGTGATCTGCGCCAGCGCAGGGCTGGAGAGGATCCCGGCCATCACGCCGCCCATCGCCTGTGAGCCGCCGAACACCCGCGCGGCGTTCACCCCAACCAGAATGTTCATGATGGCGAATACCGCGCTGCCGAATATCGCCAGCAGCCCCAGCACGTTCGGGTAGTCCACGGCCAACTGACCGGCGATGTCGGGCCGTTTCAGCAGGTTGATGATGCCGGTGATCAGCCCCGAGGCGATAAACGCCGGGATCAGCGGAATAAAGACATCGGCCAGCTTTTTCAGCGCGCCGCTCATCGGCGCAGCGTATTTTTGCTTAGCCTGCGCCTTGGTGCGCGCCGCATCACCGACGGCGGCAGCGGGCTGTGCATTGCCGCTCAACAGCCCGCGCATGGCGTCCACCACCTTGGCGGCGGCGCCCGGGCCGACGATAAACTGATGCTGCTCACCCTGTTTGATATAGCCTTTCACGCCGGGCAGCTGCTTGAGGGCGGCCAGGTCCAGACGCTGCTCGTCGCTGACCTCAACGCGCACCCGCGTCATGCAGTTCTCCAGTTTGAGGATATTGCCCTCGCCCCCCACACCCGCCAAGATCTGTGTCGCCAATGCCGTTGTCTTGTCCATCGCCACCCCCACCGTCAATTAACGCACCAACGCCGCGCGCAGGTAGCCGTCGTGCCGCTGCAGCCGCTGCTGCGCCTCTTCAGCGCTGACGCCGGCCAAGATCATCAGGATCGCCGGTTTAACCTCAAAACCGGTCTGCGCCAGCGCCGCCTCCGCCTGAGCGCGTTCTGCACCGGTGGCCTCCACCACGATGCGGCAGGCGCGATCCACCAGTTTGACGTTGGTGGCCTTCACATCCACCATCAGGTTCTGGTAGACCTTGCCCAGCTTGACCATCGCGCCGGTCGACAGCATGTTGAGCACCAGTTTCTGCGCGGTGCCGGATTTCAGGCGCGTCGAACCGGTCAGCGCCTCTGGCCCCACCACCGGCGAAATCGCCACCTGCGCTTCGTGCGCAATCGGCGAATCCGGGTTGCAGGAGATGGCCGCCGTCGGGCAGCCCAGCCCGCGTGCATAGCGCAGTGCGCCAATCACATAAGGCGTGCGCCCGGAGGCCGCCAACCCCACCACCATATCGACGGCGGTGAGGTTCAGCGCCCGGAGATCGGCTTCGCCCAGGGCCTCGTCGTCTTCCGCCCCCTCCACCGCTTTGAGCAGCGCGCCCGGCCCGCCGGCGATCAGCCCCACCACCACGCCGTGCGGCACGCCGAAGGTCGGCGGGCACTCGGAGGCATCCAATACGCCCAGGCGGCCGCTGGTGCCGGCGCCCAAATAAATCAGCCGGCCGCCGGCCTTCAGCGCCGCCGCAGCCAAATCGACCGCCTGCGCAATCGCCGGCAGCACCTTTTCAATCGCCTCCGGCACCTTGCGGTCTTCCTGGTTAAAGCAGCGGACCATGTCCAACGTCGACATCTCATCCAGCCCCATGGTGGCCGGGTTGCGGGTTTCCGATACCAGTGCGCCTAAGTTCATCTGTTCACCTTTGAATTTTTAATTCACAAAATTAAATCAATATTTGAATATTTTATTCAACAAAGCGAGCGCTATTTGCTATTTTAACGGTGAGCTCACAAAAATTTTCACCGCGCGTTTTCGCCCTCTGCATGGCAAAATGGCCGCTGGTTTCCAGGGAAAGAACAATGAGTACCCTTCTGCGCATTCGCCAGATGTATCCGACACTGGCGCAAAACGACCGCAAGCTGGCGGACTTTTTGCTGAATAACGCCGAGCAGGCGCGCCATCTCAGCTCGCAAAAGCTGGCCCAGTTGGCCGGCATCAGCCAGTCGAGCGTGGTCAAGTTCGCCCAAAAACTGGGCTATAAAGGTTTCCCGGCGCTGAAGCTGGCGCTGAGCGAAACGCTGGCCCAGCCGCAGGCAGAACCGGTAGTGACCGTCCACAACCACATCCTCAGCAGCGACACGCTGAAAACCGTCGGTGAAAAGCTATTGGCGGAAAAGCAGGCGGCGCTGCGCGCGACGCTGGACATCAACAGCGAAGAGCGGCTGCATCAGGCGCTGGATATGCTGCGCCAGGCGCGCCGGGTGATGCTGATCGGCATCGGCGCCTCCGGGCTGGTGGCCAAGGATTTTTCCTTCAAGCTGCTGAAAATCGGCGTGATGGCGGTGGCCGAAGCGGACATGCACGTTCAGCTGGCAGCGGTGCAGGCGCTGGACAAGCGCGATCTGCTGCTGGCGATCTCCTTCAGCGGTGAACGGCGTGAAATCAATCTGGCAGCGGAAGAGGCGCGCCAGGCCGGCGCCAGGGTGTTGGCGTTGACCAGTTTCTCGCCCAATGGTCTGCAGCAGCGCGCGGACCACTGTCTCTATACCATCGCCGAAGAGCCCCATACCCGCAGCGCGGCCATCTCCTCCAGCACCGCCCAGTTCGCCCTCACCGACCTGCTGTTTATGGCATTGATCCAGCACGATCTCGATCATGCCCGCGATCGCATCAAGCACAGCGAACAGTTAATGAAAAAGTTGGTTTGACGCGTATAATGGCGGCCGATAAAACGCCGCCAGTTCAATTATTTCCCTTCTCTGCATTCGAAAAATAATGTGCGGGCGGTGACCTGCTCAATTATCGATCAATAATTGAGCGTGCATGGACAGCATTATTTAACGATACCATTATGAATACACACACTGTTATTTTAGATAAGTTGCGGCATTCCGTGACGCATCCGATTCTGCGTACCTTTTTGCTCTATGTCATTACTGCATTGATTCTAATCAAGGCGATGGGATACAGCGGTGGAAAAGGTATTGATATTCTTTTTATTGCGCTTACTTTGCTATTATTATCTATTCATTCACTTACCCGATACGGCCTGATTATTCCGTTTATTCTGCTGTGCGCGCTGTATGCGCCGGTCGGGGCCATTTACGGTACCCCTTCCGCTGCCGTGATGTCCGCCCTGTTACAAACCAACCTCATAGAAGCGAGGGAGTTTTTGCAGACCCTGCCGGCCAGTTGTTATCTGCTGCCCGCCGCCATTCTGGTTATGCTGGCCATTCTCGGCCTATTTATTTGGCGGCAAGCCATTTCAAAAAAAACTATACTTCCCTTGCTAGCCCTGCTGATGGTTATCATTATCGCCAGAGCCTTCAATGGCGGTGTGGCGAATCTTAAATTGCCTGACTTCTTTTTATCCCTCTACTCGGCTTACTATCAATACCAACAGCAGGTTGATGAATTAAGTGCCGGTGCTACAACACCAGATACTTGGTCAATAACCGCAGGCGCACCGACGAATGAAAACTATGTCATTATCGTCGGCGAAAGTATGCGCAAGGATCATATGTCCTTATTTGATTATCCGGTGTCCACTACGCCGTTTCTGGATAATGCCAATGGACGATTTTACAGCAATTATATTTCCACTGCGCCAAATACGTTCGAATCGCTTCCTCGCACGCTGGCTTTGAGCAACGGCCACAACATTGCCATCGGAGATAATATCATCACCCTGGCAAAAGCCGCCGGTCTCAAAACCCACTGGCTGTCCAATCAGGGCATGTTCGGACAATTCGATACGCCGGTATCAAAAATCGCCATGTTCAGCGATAGCCATTATTTCCTGAAGAAAGGCGACTTCCAATCGCGCAATACCGATGACGATGCGCTGCTGCCGATATTTGACCCATTATTGCGTCGCCAGGGACAAGGCAATCTGTATGTGCTGCATCTGATGGGCTCGCACGCCGACTTTTGCGAGCGGCTTAACGGCGAACCGCCGAGCGTCGAGTCGCCGAATAAGGAACTGGCCTGCTATCTCTCTACCTACCGCAAGACCGACCGTTTTATCGAGCAGGTTTATCACAGCCTGAAACAGAGTGGCACACCGTTTAAACTGTTCTATTTCTCCGATCACGGCCTTTCCCACAAGGATATCGGCGGTGGGCGTTCTTTACGCCACAGCGGCGATACCCGGCAGAATTACCAGGTGCCGTTGCTGGTGCTGAGCGATCGCGACCAACAGCACCAGATCATTGATGATCCCTTAAGCGCGTTCGATTTTATCGGGTTGTTTGCCCAAGAGGCGGGAATACGGATTGCCCATCCCGAAGTGATGCCTACGATACGTATCGCAGATGCAGATAAACGCTGGGTGTTTGACGGGCAGAGAATGGTTGATTTCGATCAGTTGGCTGACGATCCGCCTGAGTTACCCTAAGCGGTAAGATGACGAAAAAGTGCCCGTTGCGCGGCGATTCTATGATAGATTGCGCGCCAGCCCGAGCACACCGATGGAAAGATAACTGACAATGGCACTGCTGATTACCAAGAAATGCATCAACTGCGACATGTGCGAGCCGGAATGCCCGAACCAGGCAATTTCGATGGGCGATGAAATTTATCAGATAGATACCGACCGCTGCACCGAGTGCGTCGGCCATTACGATACGCCGACCTGTCAGCAGGTCTGCCCGATCGACAACACCATCATTACCGATCCGCAGCACCGCGAGAGCAACGAACAGCTGTGGGACAAGTTCGTGGTGTTGCACCACGCCGATCGCATTTAATCGCCGCAGGACTGACAAGGGCGCCATAGGCGCCCTTTCTCTTTTCAGCTTTCGACGATCACCGTCGCGCAGGCATAACGCCGTTCGTCGGCCAGCGAAACGTGGATCGCGGTGACCCCCATCTCCCCCGCCAGCTCGGCGGCGCGGCCGTGCAAACGAATATTCGGCTTGCCCAGCGCATCGTTGAACACTTCGAACTGATTGAACGCCAGGCCGTTGCGAATGCCGGTGCCGAACGCCTTGGCAGCGGCCTCTTTCACGGCGAAACGTTTGGCCAGAAAGCGAATCGGCTGCTGGTGCTGCTGATACAGCGCCCACTCGGCATCGCTCAGCACGCGGCGCGCCAGACGATCGCCGCTGCGCTCCACCACCGCTTCGATACGCGCCATCTCGACGATGTCGGTACCCAGCCCGAGCACCGCCATTACCGGCGCGCTTCCCGCATCAGCACTTTCATGTCGGCAACCGCGGCCGGCAGCCCGCTCATCACCGCCTGGCCGATAATCGCATGGCCGATGTTCAGCTCGTGCATTTCCGGCAGCGCGGCGATCGGCTGCACGTTGTGATAGGTCAGGCCGTGGCCGGCGTTGACCTTCAGCCCCTTCTCGGCCGCGTAGGCGGCGGCGACCGCGATGCGGCGCAGCTCGGCCTGTACCGCCAGCTCGCCCTGCGCTTCGGCGTAGGCACCGGTGTGGATTTCGATATACGGGGCGCCCACCGCCACCGCCGCGTCGATTTGGCGATGATCGGGATCGATGAACAGCGAGACCAAAATGCCCGCCTGCGCCAGGCGCTCAACCGCCACGCTCATTTTGTCCAGCTGGCCGGCGACGTCCAGGCCGCCTTCGGTGGTCACTTCTTCGCGTTTTTCCGGCACCAGGCAGCAGAAATGCGGCTTCAGCTCAATGGCGATATCCAGCATCTCGTCGGTCACCGCCATCTCCAGATTCATGCGCGTCTGGATGGTCTGGCGCAGCAAGCGCACGTCGCGGTCGGTGATGTGGCGGCGGTCTTCGCGCAGATGCACGGTAATGCCGTCGGCCCCCGCCTGTTCGGCAATGAATGCCGCCTGAACCGGATCCGGGTATTGGGTTCCGCGCGCGTTACGTAACGTGGCGATGTGATCGATATTGACGCCCAGCAGCAAATCAGCCATGACAACCTCTAAATACGATTTTCAGTGTCAGCAGTTTACACGCGGGCGCAGGGCGGCAAAAGGGGAAAAGGTCAGGCGTCGTCGACCGGCGTATTCGGCTGTTTGCGCACAAACTGACGGAACAGTTCGCGGCTCTTCAACGGCTTGCCGCCGAGGTAGGGTTTCAGCGCCATGCGGGTGAAACGCTTGGCGGCGCGCAGCGTCTCGGCATCGGGAAACTGACGCTCCGCCAACGCGCGCAGTTCGCGCCCGGTGAAGCTGTAGTGATCCACCACCAGGCTGGCGATAAAGCCCTTCTCTTCGCGGTAGCGGTAGGTCATGGCATCATCCACCGGCAGGCCGCTGCCGGCGCAGTGCAGGAAATCGAGGCCGTAACCCAGGTGGTGCAACAGGGCCAGCTCGAACTGACGCAGCGCCTGTTCCGGCGAACTGTCTTCCGCCGCCAGCGCCTGCAGGCATTGCAGGTAGTCGAAGAACAGCACCGAGTAGTTGGTTTCCTGCTCCAGCACGCGCGCCAGCAGCTCGTTCACATACAGGCCGCTGTAGAGCATCATGCCGCTGAGGGGTAAACCAAGGGAGACCGCTTCGGCGTTGCGCAGCGTTTTCACTTCGCCACGCCCGCCCCAGCGCACTAACAGGGGGGTAAAGGGCTGCAGGCAACCCTTCAGATTGGAGCGGCGGCTGCGCGCGCCTTTCGCCAGCAAGCGCACCCGCCCATGACCTTCGGTAAACAGATCCAGCATCAGACTGGTTTCACTGTACGGCCGCCCATGCAGGACGAAAGCGCGCTCCCAGCCGTCCACGGGTCGTTACTTCAGATCGTCAACATAGCCCAGGCTGCGCAGCGCACGTTCGTCGTCCGCCCAACCGGATTTCACTTTCACCCACAGCTCCAGATGCACTTTGGCGTCGAACATCTTTTCCATGTCCTGGCGCGCTTCGATGCCGATGGTTTTGATCTTGGCGCCTTTGTTGCCGATGACCATTTTCTTCTGGCCTTCGCGCTCGACCAGGATCAGGCCGTGCACATCGTAACCGCCGCGATCGTTGGCCACGAACTGTTCGATCTCTACCGTCACCGAATAGGGCAGCTCTTCGCCCAGGAAACGCATCAGCTTCTCACGGATGATCTCGGACGCCATAAAGCGCTGGGAGCGATCGGTGATGTAGTCTTCCGGGAAGTGGTGTTCCGCTTCCGGCAGCAGCTTGCGCACGATGCCGGCGATGGTGTCGACGTTCATCCCTTTCTCGGCGGAGATAGGCACCACATCGAGGAAATTCATCTGCTGGCTGAGGAAGGCGATGTGCGGCAACAGCTTGGATTTGTCAGTGACGTTATCGACCTTGTTGATCGCCAGCAATACCGGGCAGCGTAGGCTGCGCAGCTTGTTGACCACCATTTCGTCGTCGGCGGTCCAGTTGGTGCCTTCGACCACGAAAATCACCAGTTCGACGTCGCCGATCGAGCTGCTGGCCGCGCGGTTCATCAAACGGTTGATGGCACGTTTTTCTTCGATGTGCAGCCCAGGGGTATCGACGTAGATCGCCTGATAGGCGCCATCGGTGTCGATGCCCATGATGCGGTGACGGGTCGTCTGCGGCTTACGCGACGTAATGGAAACCTTCTGCCCCAGCAGTTGGTTCAGCAACGTCGATTTGCCCACGTTCGGGCGGCCGACGATGGCGATAAAACCGCAGTGTTGTTTTACTTCACTCATTCAAGCTCCAGCTTTTTCAGCGCTTGTTCCGCTGCCGCCTGCTCGGCTTTACGGCGGCTTGAGCCGGTGCCCACCACGGGCTCGCTCAAACCACTCACCTGGCAGTGGATGGTAAACTCTTGGTCGTGCGCTTCACCGCGAACCTGCACCACCAAATAAGAAGGCAACGGCAGATGACGCCCCTGCAAAAATTCCTGCAAACGGGTTTTCGGGTCTTTCTGCTTATCACCGGGGCTGATTTCGTCCAACCGGCTGCGATACCAGTCCAAAATCAGGCGCTCGACGGTCTGGATGTCGCTGTCCAGGAACACGCCGCCGATCAATGCCTCCACCGTATCCGCCAGGATTGACTCGCGGCGGAACCCACCACTTTTCAATTCGCCCGGCCCAAGCCGCAGACATTCGCCCAGGTCAAACTCGCGTGCCATCTCCGCCAGCGTATTGCCGCGCACCAGCGTGGCGCGCATGCGGCTCATGTCGCCCTCGTCTACGCGAGGAAAGCGATGATAGAGCGCATTGGCGATGACAAAGCTCAGAATCGAGTCACCCAGAAACTCAAGACGTTCATTGTGTTTACTGCTGGCGCTGCGGTGAGTCAAAGCCTGCAGTAAAAGCTCCTGCTGTTGAAAAGTGTAGCCCAGCTTCCGCTGCAGCCTGTTTATTACGATGGGGTTCATGAGTTACCAATAGATCAAGAATGCGTCAAAAACTTGCAGCATACGGAACAGGCCTGCTTCGCCGAAAGCCGATCCAAAGCTGTTTCGTTTGCAGTGGCTCCCAGCAGGGGCCAACTTTTTATCGCTCGAGAAAGTATTCTACAACGAGTGGAAACATAATGCTGTGTTTATATCCCCTTAATCTTTCACGCCGCAGTAGGCTGCGGCGTGAAATTAACAGGGAATCAGTCAGCGATTAATGAATACCGCCGATCCGGCTGAAACGCACGCCGGTAGGCCACTCACCTTCCTGTTTTTCAAAGCTCATCCAGATGGCCGTGGCTTTACCCACCAGATTCTTCTCCGGCACAAAGCCCCAGTAACGGCTGTCCGCGCTGTTATCGCGGTTGTCGCCCATCATGAAGTAATGCCCGGCCGGCACCACCCACTCCGCCAGCGGTTTACCCGGCTGTTGGTAGTAAGCGCCCACCCGATCCTGCGCGTCCGGCACGGTCAGGATGCGATGCGTGACGTTGCCGAGGCTTTCCTGGCGCTCACGCATGCGAATGCCGCCCGACGGCACGTTGTCGTTCAGCGGGATCTGGTAGAAGCCGTTGCTGGCCTCGCCCATGCCGCTACGGCTGAACAGCTGCACGAAGTCGCTCGGCTGCGCGTCGGCGTAGGTCACCGCCAACGCGGTATCGCAGGACTGCCCGCTGTTGCAGGACGGCTGCACCGTAACGCGCTTATTCACCGGATCGTAAGTAATTCGATCGCCCGGCAGGCCAATCACGCGCTTGATATAATCGAGCTTCGGATCCAGCGGATATTTAAATACCGCAATATCGCCGCGCTTCGGATGGCCGGTTTCAATGAGCGTGGTCTGGGTAATCGGATCTTTAATGCCGTAGGCATATTTCTCCACCAGAATGAAATCGCCAATCAACAGCGTCGGCATCATTGAGCCGGACGGGATCTGGAACGGTTCGTAAATAAACGAACGCACCACAAAGACCAGCAACAGCACCGGGAACACCGATGCGCCAGTCTCTACCCAACCAGGCTGCTTCGCCACTTTCGCCAGCGTTTTATCGTCTACGGCGCCCGCGGTCTGCTCGTTGACCGCCGCGATCTTCGCGCGGCGGGCCGGCGCCCATTTAAAGCGCTCGAAGCACCAGATGATCCCGGTGACCAGGGTGGCCAACGCCAGGATCAGGGCAAACATATTCGCCATGCAAACTCCCTCGTTTCGCGAACTCGTCGCGGTTACTTGCCGTCTTTACCGACGTGCAGAATGGCCAGGAACGCTTCCTGCGGCAGCTCGACGTTGCCGACCTGCTTCATGCGTTTCTTACCGTCTTTCTGTTTCTGCAGCAGCTTTTTCTTACGGCTGACGTCACCGCCGTAGCATTTCGCCAGCACGTTTTTACGCAATTGCTTCACGGTGGAACGCGCGATGATGTGCGTGCCGATCGCCGCCTGAATCGCGATGTCGAACTGCTGACGCGGGATCAGCTCTTTCATCTTCTCCACCAGCTCACGGCCGCGGTACTGCGAATTATCGCGGTGGGTGATCAGCGCCAGCGCATCCACGCGCTCGTTGTTGATCAGCACGTCCACGCGCACCATGTCGGAGGCCTGGAAACGCTTGAAGTTGTAATCCAGCGACGCATAACCGCGCGACGTGGACTTCAGGCGGTCGAAGAAGTCGAGCACCACTTCCGCCATCGGGATTTCATAGGTCAGCGCCACCTGGTTGCCGTGGTAGACCATGTTGGTCTGCACGCCGCGCTTCTCAACGCACAGGGTGATGACGTTGCCCAGGTATTCCTGCGGCATCAGCATGTGACATTCGGCGATCGGCTCGCGCAGTTCCTGGATGTTGTTCAGCGGCGGCAGCTTGGACGGGCTGTCGACGTAGATCACTTCTTTGCCAGTGGTTTCCACTTCGTAGACTACCGTCGGCGCGGTGGTGATCAGATCCAGATCGTATTCACGCTCCAGACGCTCCTGAATGATCTCCATGTGCAGCAGACCGAGGAAGCCGCAGCGGAAGCCGAAGCCCAACGCGGTGGAGCTTTCCGGCTCGTAGAACAGGGACGCGTCGTTAAGGCTCAGCTTGCCCAGCGCATCACGGAAAGATTCATAGTCGTCGGAGCTGATCGGGAACAGACCGGCGTACACCTGCGGCTTCACTTTCTTGAAGCCCGGCAGCGCTTTATCCGCCGGCTGACGCGCCTGCGTCAGGGTATCGCCCACCGGCGCGCCGAGGATATCTTTGATCGCACAGACCAGCCAGCCCACTTCGCCGCAGTTCAGCACATCGCGATCGACCTGCTTCGGCGTGAAGATACCCAAACGATCGGCGTTATACACCTGGCCGGTGCTCATGACCTTGATCTTGTCGCCCTTGCGCAGCGTGCCGTTCTTGACGCGCACCAGAGACACGACGCCCAGGTAGTTATCGAACCAGGAGTCGATGATCAACGCCTGCAGCGGCGCATCCGGATCGCCCTGCGGCGCAGGAATGTCGCGCACCAGACGCTCCAGTACCTCAGGCACACCGACGCCGGTTTTGGCCGAGCAGCGCACCGCATCGGTAGCGTCGATGCCGACGATGTCTTCAATTTCCTGCGCGGCGCGATCCGGATCGGCGGCCGGCAGGTCGATTTTGTTCAACACCGGCACCACTTCCAGATCCATTTCGATCGCGGTGTAGCAGTTGGCCAGCGTCTGGGCTTCTACGCCCTGACCGGCGTCCACCACCAGCAGCGCGCCTTCGCAGGCCGCCAGCGAGCGGGAGACTTCATAGGAGAAGTCAACGTGGCCAGGGGTGTCGATAAAGTTAAGCTGATAGGTCTGCCCATCCAGCGCTTTATAATCCAGCGTTACGCTCTGCGCCTTGATGGTGATGCCGCGCTCGCGCTCCAGATCCATGGAATCGAGCACCTGCGCAGCCATTTCACGGTCGGACAAGCCACCGCAGATTTGGATAATGCGGTCAGACAGCGTCGACTTACCGTGGTCAATATGGGCAATAATGGAGAAATTTCGTATATGCTTCATTATAAAAGTTTTTCTGCCTTGGTATTTCTGAATTACTCGCCTATAGAAACCCGCATGGACCTAAAGCGACAGTGAATGGGTGAGGCCGTCTTGCACCTGAATCGCTGCATTCTACATGCCACACCACTGAAAACCTAGCGATCGGTGCAGTGAAGGCATTCTATTATGCGCCGCTAAATGTTACAGGTCGCCCCGGCGGGTGAAAACAGATGTTAACGCGGACGATACAGCCTGAACCCGAGGCTTGCCGGTGCTCCGTGGCCATCAAACTCCGGTGCTAATACATAACCGGCCGCAGCGCAATAAACCCCTTCTGAAATTATCGAAAAAGAATATTTGGATCAACCTCTTAGAATTCGATTTTGCCCCCCATCCTTTAGGAAAAACCCCATATACGCCACCACCGTCCCTCGGATAGAAAGGGCGTGAACTCCGCGACAAAACATTATTCCGGGCACTACATCGGCAGCCCACCGGGGTTCACCAGCATATCTGCGTACGTTGATTGGAAGGTGCATTATGATCGATAAAGGGCAAATGCTGAGCCGGCACGATTTTTCGAAGGTCAACTGGGGCATTCTGGCAGCGGCGGCGCTGCTGTTTAGCGTGGGGGCGGCGCTGTTGGTGCTGCCGCTGCTGAGCAGCATTGACGAGAGCGAGGTCATCACGCTGTTGCAGGCCGGCGCGGGCACGATTTTACTCGGCTGTACGCTGCTGGCGCTGCGGCATTATCTGCGTCCGACGCTGACCTATCGCCTGTACGAGCACGGCGTGCGGGTCTTTGACGACCACCATCACAAAGAGCGTTTCATCCCGTTTGAGAAGATCGGTGATATCTATCGCTTTCGCGGCGGCAAGGCTTTTGGCGGGCTGTTTGACGTCACGGCGTTTCGCACCGGCGCAGATCAGCCCTGGTGCACGGTTTTCAGCAATATCGCCCATTCGTGGCGGTTGGCGGACGTGATCGTCGACCAACAGCTGCAACAGCGCGGGCCGCTGGCGTTGAATGCGCTCTATCAAGGGGAGACGGTGTCGTTTCACACCGTTGAGGGCGACGCGCGCTGGCTGTGGCAGCTGCTGCTCGGCAAGCGGCAAGGCACGCCGACCGAAACGCTGCGGCTGAGCGCCACCTTGCTGACGACTGAACGGGGAAACGTGCCGATCGAGCAGATCCGCACCTTGGAAAACCATCCGCAGCGCGGCATCCGCTTGCTCGACGGCCAGGGAAATCTGCTGTTCGCGATTAACTACGATTCGCTGCTCAGCGCCGATCTGTTCATCGCGCTGTTGGAGCATATGATCCACAACCGCATCACCGCCTATCACAACCCGGCGATGACGCGACCGTCGGTTTAAATCAGCGGGGAGTTTTCCGCCTGCATGCGCATCGCGGTAGGCGGCAACCCAATCTGCAGCACCACCGGCTGGTAATCGGCCTGCTCACCCAGACGTCGAGCCAAGCGGCGCGCCAGCATAAAGGCCGCCCCGCCGCCCAGTACGGCGCCGACTGCCGCCGAGGCGTCGCTGCCGAAACAATATTGCAGCAACGTGCCGCCCAACATCATGCCCAGCAGCGGCGTCAGGTAAACCAGCATGGCGGAGCGCAGCAGGCTGCCTTCCGCGATGCCGACCTCGACGCGCTGCCCCGGTTCGAGCGGCTGCTCGATATGCACCTGCAGCTGATGCTCGGTTTCCGGCACCAGCTCGTTCAGCGCACGCGCGCCACAGCCGGAGCGCGCGGTGCAGCTGCCGCAGCCGGCCTTGGGTTCACAGCGCAGCAGCGCTACGCCCTGTTGCCACGAAACCACCGTGGCCCACTCTTTCATCATTACGGCGATACCTTGAAAGAAATGCTGTCGGCGATGCGCTTGGCCGTCGCCGGCGGCAATTCGCCCACAATCGTGATTTCGTTGCCCGCGCGCACTTCGGTCTGAATGGTGCGGCGCCCCTGACGGTAGTACTGCTGCCCGGCTCCGCTGCCCGCTGGGCTGACGTTGACCGAGAAGCTGAACAGGCCGTCGCTGTAGAGCCGGGATTCAACCGGCACGGCGACATTCGGCAATTTGCGGCGATTGCGCGCCACCTCGTCCACGCCGGCCGGCAACCAGCCGGTGCTCCAGCTCAGCTGGACGTTTTCCACCGCCGGCAGCGACAGCAGCGGCGGCAGGTTGGCTTTGAGCAGCCCCTGCATCGCGCCCTGCACGTCGGCGCCGACCGCGAAGGAGATCACCCGATATTGCTCCAGCGTTTCGCCGTCGCGATCGAGCAAATCCACCCGCAGCGGCAGCTTGGTGTCTTCGTCCATCCAGACGATGTAACTGTAGCGGGAACCGTCGCGCGCCACTACGCGCAGCACTTCACACGGCCGATCGGCGATGCGGGTGCTGCCCACGGAGATGAAGTCGTAATACTTGGCCAGACGAGTGAAATCGGCATAGACGATCGCCGGCAGCGCATCGACGATGTGATCGCCGGTGAGCGTGAACGGTTCCAGACCGGGTTCGAAGTAGCTGATCCCGCCGCCGCGCTGCAACACTTCGCGACGCGGGCCATCCATATGCAGCAGCTGGCCGAGCGGCACGTTGCCGATCACCGCATGGCGATAGCGCAACGACTCGATTCCCTGCTTGCTGATGCTGATGTAGGCGAGCTCGTAATTGAGAGAACGGCTGGCGCTGCTCATCTGTTGCAATAACGCCCCGGACGCAGTTGGCTGCGCCGGGGCGATGCTGGAATAGAGCAGGCTGCCCGTCAATAAACAAACGGAGAACCAGATTGGCTTCATTACTGCTGTTGCATTCCTAAAGACTGAGTTCCGGGAACCTGAATGGCAGCCTGTTGTGGGTTGCCTTGCTCAAGCTGCAGCTGATCCGAATGCAGGCGACGTTGCAGCTCATAGTCCTGCAGCATGGCGTTGATACGCTTACGCTGTTCCTGCACCTGCTGCTGTTGACCGCTGCCGGTAGAGAAACTGTCGGCAGGCACGCCCAGGCTGACCGGCGAGGCCTGGCCCATGATCGGCAGCGTAGTGAAGGCCGGCGATTCGGACGCGTTCGATGGCGCAGAAGGCTGGTTGTACTGCTGCACGCCGACGATCACCGCCAGAGACACGCAGGCCGCCATACCGATTTGCGTAATCTGGCTCGCCCAAGGACGCACTTTGTCCCAGAACGGCATTTTCTGCCAGGTGTGAGGCTGCGGCTGAGATTCCTGAACGGCGGAAGGTACCAGCCGGGCGGGTTCTTTCTCAAGTGCAGCGGCTACGCGATCGGCGATGTCGAGATGCATCACTTGTCCGACATCACCTCGCAGTGTGTCACGTATCAGGTGATAGCTCTGCCAGCTTTGTTGAAGCGTTCGATCTTGCGACAGAGAACTCAACAGCTCGCTGTCGAACGATTCACCATCCATCAGAGCGGAAAGCTTTTCTTTCTGCATGCCTAAGTACCCTTCCTGTGCCCGCCATTGCTAACGCTGGATCAGCGGTTGAACTTTATTATCGATAGCTTCCCGGGCGCGGAAAATACGCGAACGTACGGTTCCGACCGGGCAATCCATGATGGCGGCTATCTCTTCGTAGCTTAGACCATCCAACTCCCGCAAGGTAATCGCCATGCGAAGATCCTCAGGGAGAGACTCAATGGTACGGAAAACTATCTGTCTCAGCTCTTCTGACAACATTAAGTTCTCAGGGTTCGAAATTTCTTTCAGTGCGCCCGCACTTTCGTAATTTTCCGCATCGTTGGCGTCCACATCACTGGATGGCGGACGGCGCCCCTGAGCAACCAGATAATTCTTTGCCGTGTTCACGGCGATTCGATACAACCAGGTATAAAAAGCGCTGTCGCCACGGAACGATTCCAGTGCGCGATAGGCCTTGATAAACGACTCCTGCACCACATCGGGCACATCGCCCTGCGGCACATAGCGGGAAACGAGACTCGCCACCTTATGCTGATAGCGCACTACCAGTAGGTTAAACGACTTCTGATCGCCCTTTTGGACCCGCTCGACCAGAACTTGATCCGTTAACTGCTCGCTCATCCGAGGTAAACTCTCCCCAAATCCGTCTCCACGCGTAAAATTGTACTGCCAGCCATACATTATTTTCCTGAGCAAGCACTCGCTTGGAGTTCATATAGAACACGAAGTTCCATATCGCCATTGTTTTTTCTGTTGATGTCACCCTATCCGTGGCTTTTGCCCGGACAGTTAGGCTAACATGAAATTCACTCTTCTTCTGCACACATCATACGTTATGCAACCATCATCTGAACATGTTAGCGATGTCCTGATCGTCGGCAGCGGCGCTGCGGGCCTGTCACTGGCGCTGCGCCTGGCGCAGCATTGTAAGGTTACCGTTCTCAGCAAGGGGCCGCTCAGCGAGGGGGCCACCTTTTACGCCCAGGGCGGGATCGCCGCGGTGTTCGATGAGACGGACAGCATTGCCTCACACGTTGATGACACTTTGATTGCCGGTGCCGGCCTGTGTGACAAAGAGGCCGTCGAATTCATCGCCGGCAACGCGCGCCACTGCGTGCAGTGGCTGATCGATCAGGGCGTGCTGTTCGACACCGAGATCAACGCGCAGGGCGAGGCGCATTATCACCTCACGCGCGAAGGCGGCCACAGCCATCGCCGCATCCTGCACGCCGCGGACGCGACCGGTAAGGAAGTAGAGACCACGCTGGTGGGGAAAGCAAGCGCTCACCCCAATATTTGCGTGATGGAGCGCCGCAACGCGGTTGACCTTATCACCTCGAATAAAATCGGCCTGCCGGGCACCCGCCGAGTCGTGGGCGCTTACGTCTGGAACCGCGAGCTGGAGCGGGTGGAAACCTACCGCGCCAAAACGGTGGTGCTGGCGACCGGCGGCGCGGCCAAGGTGTATCAATACACCACCAACCCCGATATCTCCTCCGGCGACGGCATCGCCATGGCCTGGCGCGCCGGCTGCCGGGTCGCCAACCTGGAGTTCAACCAGTTCCACCCGACCTGCCTGTTCCATCCGCAGGCGCGCAACTTTTTGCTGACCGAAGCGCTGCGCGGCGAAGGGGCTTACCTGAAGCGCCCGGACGACAGCCGCTTTATGCCGGATGTCGACCCGCGCGGCGAACTGGCCCCGCGCGATATCGTCGCCCGCGCCATCGACCATGAAATGAAGCGCCTGGGTGCCGACTGCATGTATCTGGATATCAGCCACAAGCCGGCGGAATTCATCACCCAGCACTTCCCGATGATCCACGAGAAGCTGCTGACGCTGGGCTTCGATCTGACTCGGCAACCGATCCCCATCGTCCCGGCGGCGCACTACACCTGCGGCGGCGTGATGGTCGATCAGCACGGCCGCACCGATCTCGACGGGCTGTACGCCATCGGCGAAGTCAGCTATACCGGCCTGCACGGCGCCAACCGCATGGCGTCGAATTCGCTGCTGGAGTGCCTGGTGTACGGTTGGTCGGCAGCGGAAGACATTCTGCAGCGCCTGCCATTCATCCAGCAGGCCAAACAGGTGCCGCACTGGGATGAAAGCCGGGTGGATGATGCGGACGAACGGGTGGTGATTCAGCACAACTGGCACGAGCTGCGGCTGTTCATGTGGGATTACGTCGGCATCGTGCGCACCACCAAGCGGCTGGAGCGCGCCCTGCGCCGCATCAACACGCTGCAGGCGGAAATCGACGAGTACTACGCGCACTTCCGCATCTCCAACAACCTGCTGGAGCTGCGCAATCTGGTGCAGGTGGCCGAGCTTATCGTGCGCAGCGCCATGGCGCGCAAAGAGAGCCGCGGCCTGCACTACACGCTGGACTACCCGGATTTGCTGCCGGAAGCGCTGCCGACCATTTTGCAGCCTTAAACTCTGCGACAGGGCGCCTTATCGGCGCCCTTTTCTTTTCAGTAGAACAGGTAGAAGTCGGTGATCAATCGGCGGAAATCGTCGGTGTAGCTGCCATCGGCCTGTTTGATCGCCAGCGCCTGCGCCTGCAGCGGCGTTTCCCGCCGTGTCAGCGCCAGCAACACCCGGTGCAGCGGCGTATCGGCCCGGTCGCTGACGTTCACTTTCACCGCCGTATGCCAGCCGCTTTGCAGCGCCAGGCGTTCGAATTCGGCGCCAACGTCGTGCGGCAGCACCACGCAGAACGTCCCCTGTTCCGCCAGCAGCTGCGCCGCGCAGGCCAACAGCGCGCCGTGCGTCAGGGTTTCGGTGTAGCGCGCGTTGTGGCGCGCCTGGTCGCGGCAGGCCACCGCCGGCTCGAAATACGGCGGATTACTGACGATCAGATCATATTCAGCGGCATGCCGCTGCGCATAATGATGAATATCCTGCGCATGCACGCGGATGCGCTGTGGCCACGGCGATTCCGCCGCGTTTTCGCGCGCCTGGCCGGCGGCGGCTTCATCCAGTTCCACCGCGTCGATGGTCACTTCGTCGCCGCTGCGCTGCGCCAGCATCAACGCGATCAGCCCGCTGCCGCAGCCGATGTCCAGCACCCGGCGCGCCTGCCCCAGCGGTGCCCAGGCGCCGAGCAGCACCCCGTCGGTGCCCACTTTCATGGCGCAACGATCGTGGGCGACAAAGAATTGTTTAAAGGTAAAACCCCCGCGGCGCGGGGTAAAATCGGCTTTCGATCGCTTGCTCACACTCACCACCTGGCTATAAAACTGGCGTAGCATAAGGCAATCTGATCGGCGGGAAAAGAGCGGCTTTCCGCTTAAATAGGTGAAGATCGCGGCCAACCCGTCTATAATCGGCGCCCCAAGTAGAGGTAGACCATGACAGCAACCACTTTTTCCGAACTCGAACTCGATGACCGCCTGATCGACGCGCTGCGCGACAAAGGCTACGATCGCCCCACCGCCATTCAGGCCGCAGCGATCCCGCCGGCGATGGACGGGCGCGACGTCTTAGGTTCGGCTCCGACCGGCACCGGCAAAACCGCCGCCTTCCTGCTGCCCGTTTTGCAGCACCTGCTGGACTTTCCACGCAAAAAATCCGGCCCGCCGCGCGTGCTGATCCTGACGCCAACGCGTGAACTGGCGATGCAGGTCGCCGACCAGGCGCGTGAATTGGCTGCTCATACCTCGCTGGATATCGCCACCATCACCGGCGGCGTCGCTTACATGAACCACGCGGAAGTGTTCAGCGAAAACCAGGACGTGGTGGTCGCCACCACCGGCCGCTTGCTGCAATACATTAAAGAAGAGAACTTCGACTGCCGCGCGGTGGAAACCCTGATCCTCGACGAAGCCGACCGCATGCTCGACATGGGCTTCGCGCAGGACATCGAAACCATCTCCGCCGAAACCCGCTGGCGCAACCAGACGCTGCTGTTCTCCGCCACGCTGGAAGGCGAAGCGATCCGCGAATTCGCCGAGCGCATCCTGAAAGAGCCGGTGGAAGTGGAGGCCGATCCGTCGCGCCGCGAACGCAAAAAGATCCTGCAGTGGTACTACCGCGCCGATGACGTGCAGCACAAAACCGCGCTGCTAATCCACCTGCTGCAGCAGCCAGACGTGCAGAAATCGGTGATCTTCGTGCGCAAGCGCGAGCGCGTGCATGAGCTGGCCACCTGGCTGCGCGAAGCGGGCATCAACACCTGCTATCTCGAAGGCGAAATGGTGCAGGCCAAACGCAACGAGGCGGTCAAACGCATGATGGATGGCCGGGTTAACGTGCTGGTCGCCACCGACGTTGCCGCACGTGGCCTGGATATCCTCGATATCACCCACGTGTTCAACTTCGACATGCCGCGCACGGCGGATACCTACCTGCACCGCATCGGGCGTACCGGCCGCGCCGGGCGCAAAGGCACCGCCATTTCGCTGGTGGAAGCGCACGACCATCTGCTGCTGGGCAAAGTGGGCCGTTACCTGAACGAGCCGCTGAAAGCGCGCGTGATCGACGAACTGCGGCCGAAAACCAAGGTGCCGAACGAGAAGAGCAACGGTAAACCGTCGAAGAAAGTGCTGGCCAAGCGCGCGGAAGACAAGGCGAAGAACAAAGAAAAGGCCAAGGTGAAAGTGCGCCATCGCGACGCCAAAAACGTCGGCAAACGCCGTCAGGCGAAGGCCAAACCGGCCGGCGACGCGGAATAACCACCGCTGCCTAAGAAAAAACCGCCTGTACAGGCGGTTTTTTTATGGGCGTTTACTGCTGCGCGTAGTGCGTGGCCAGACGGTGCCCCTGCAGCCATTTATCCAGTTCGCGGAACTGCGCCTTCAGCTCGTCATTCTGCAAATGCGCCGGCGTTTGCGAGAAGTAAAACTGGAACACGACGCCCTGCTGGTTGCGTGCCCGGGCATCGGCCCCGGCCTGCAACAGCAGCAGCGCCAGGTGCGGCGCGTTAATCTTCGCCGCCAGATGCAGCGGAGTATCCCCCAGCCGATCGCTCAACGTGGTGTCCGCTCCGGCCGCCAGCAACAGCCGCAGTTGCTCTTCGCGCCCGGCCAGCACCGCCGCCGCAAGCGGCGTGGCGCCGGTAACGGCATTACGCACGTTCACCTGTGCCCCTTCGGCCAGCAACAGCCGCAGGTACTGCGCATCTTGCAACATCGCCGCGGTGTGCAACGCGCTGTTGCCGTCCAGCCCCGCTGCCGCCGGGTCTGCCCCGAGCGCCAGCAACGCCTGCACGCTACCCGGCTGCTGCGAAAGCACCGCCCACTGCAACAGCGTGACCTGCCGATCGCCCCGTTCGCGCAAGCGATCCTGCGTGGCCTGCGCACGGATACCCTGCGTATCGCCACGCGCCACCGCCTGAGCCAGCGCCAGATTGCTGCGGCCGTCAAACGGCGAAATCTCCTGCCCCATCTGTTGCTCCTTAGCCATCATCAGTAAACCGGTCACCGCGACCAGCGCCAGTAAGGCTATCGCCAGCGCCCGCCGCAAGCGACGCCCTTCAGGCATTGGCCTTCGCCTCCCACGGCTTTTGTTCCGCCATCGAGCTTATCACCTTGTCGATGCCGTGCGCCGTCAGGCTGCGATCCAGATGCTTGCTCGGCCGCCAGTCATCGATACCGGTCAGGGTATCGTTGTTGGCCAAGGTGATGTTATGGCCGATGGCGTCCGGGATCAGCGAAGTCGACTCCTGGGTGCTGGTCAGCATGTCATATTGCTCGCTGTAGCGGCGAATGCCGCCGGCTTCGGCATCTTTCTTCGCCGCCGCCGGATCGATACCCAGGCGATTCAGGGTGTAATTCGAAACCCCAGCCGCGTTGAAGGTGACCGCGACGGTACCGGTCGCCAGCGCAGCCGTGGCCGCCAGGCCACCGCCAAGCGAATGACCGGCGATCACCAGCGCATCGCCAAAGGCCGCCTTGGCGCTTTTGGCAGCGGCAACCGCCTGATTGTACTGCACATCGTCATAGCCCGTCGCCTGCCGCACGTTGCTCAGCCAGTCGCGCCAGTCGTTGGTGCCGGCGAACGCCAACACATACTGTTTGTCGTTGCTGTAAACCCCGGCCTGGAAACCGCTGCCCGCGTCGTGCAGGCTGGCGGGATCGATGCCAAAACCGAGCAGTGCGCTGTCGCTCAGGCGATTGAACCCGGCAGCGCCCTGGCCGTTCAGTGAATAAACGTCCTTGGCCAACAGCGCCAACGCATAATCACCTTCCTGCGATTGTTGCCCCCGTGTCACGCCCGGCGCTGCCGCCGCTGTAGGGGCCGTCGCGGAGATATCGCCGACCAGCGTATTCAACAGGTTCTGCGCATTGAGCGTGTTCTGAGAAGGGGTGGCCACCGGCGCTGGATTTGCCGGCGCTGCCGCAGGCTGCGCCGCCGTCGCCGTCTCGGCAGCGGCGCGAGGTGTAGGGATCGCGGCCACCGGGGATACTGCAGAGGTAAAACTTAAAGGCATACTCATGCCGACTCCTTGTCGATAGACTTTTCATTGAGCACCTGAATAGGTACTGATTTAGCTATCGGCAGGTCGGATGAGTTCTGTATTAGAAATGCTTATCTTTGTACAGAATGTGATCCGCGTTCGGTTTTCGGCCACCAAACGCAGAAAAGGGAGCCGAAGCTCCCTGATTGACTGCGCCGCAAATTACAGGCTTTCGGTAAAGGTGCGGGCGATAACGTCGCGCTGCTGTTCCGGCGTCAGAGAGTTGAAGCGTACCGCATAACCGGACACGCGGATGGTCAGCTGCGGGTATTTTTCCGGGTGCTTGACCGCGTCTTCCAGGGTTTCGCGACGCAGCACGTTGACGTTCAGGTGCTGACCGCCTTCCACGCGCACGGTCGGCTGCATTTCCAGCGGCACTTCACGGTATTCGATCTGGCCCAGGTCGCTGACTGCGACAACCTGATCTTCCGCATAGTTGGCCTTGGCGCACACGCAGCGAGCTTCCGCTTTTTCATCATCCAGCAGCCAGAAAGAATTCACCAGCGCCTGGTCGTTCGCTTTGGTAATTTGAATACCGGTAATCATTATGTTGCCTCCGTACAAGGGCGTAAAAATTCACGTCGTGAGAAAACCCAATTCTGGTTTCGGCCATTTGGTAAAACCATTGTTGTCTTGTTGTTCTGTATACCAGCCTGACCGGGCCAGTTCCTTGATTAAAGTCAATTTTTACCGGGTAGGCACAGGGCATGAAGGGGCAAATTTATGTTTTATATCAATTTTCCCACTGTGGCAAAACCCAATTATTTTTGTAAATTTTCAAAAATAATTGCATTACGCGTGACAGTGAGAAATGAAAAGCGGGTTTCGCTGCGCGTGCCGAAACGGTAAGCTATAGCCCATGAATTGCTAAAGAAAACAAAGGAGAGCGTTTATGGCCACCTCCCTCACCTGGCATGACGTGATCGGCAAAGAGAAAGAGCAGCCCTATTTTGTTGAAACGCTCGCCTTTGTTGCCGCTGAGCGCCAGGCCGGTAAGACCATTTATCCACCGCAGAAGGACGTGTTCAACGCTTTCCGCTATACCGAGCTGGCGGACGTCAAGGTCGTCATTCTCGGCCAGGATCCGTATCACGGCCCCAATCAGGCGCACGGCCTCTCTTTCTCGGTGCGCCCCGGCGTGCCGGCGCCGCCGTCGCTGGTGAACATGTATAAAGAGCTGGCGACCGACATTCCCGGCTTCGAACGCCCGGATCACGGCTACCTGCAAAGCTGGGCTGAACAGGGGGTGCTGCTGCTCAACACCGTGCTGACGGTGGAAGGCGGCCGCGCGCACTCGCACGCCAACCTGGGCTGGGAAACCTTTACCGATAAGGTGATCGCCGCCCTGAATGAGAACCGCGAAGGCGTGGTGTTCCTGCTGTGGGGCTCGCACGCGCAGAAGAAAGGCAACTTTATCGACCGCAACCGCCACCATGTGCTGAAGGCGCCGCACCCGTCACCGCTCTCCGCGCACCGCGGTTTCCTCGGCTGCCGCCACTTCTCGCAGGCCAATCAGCTGCTGGAGCAGCAAGGGCTCACGCCGATCGACTGGATGCCGCGCCTGCCGCAGGCATAGTCCAGAGACAAAAAAGGCACCCTCGGGTGCCTTTCTTTATGCCGTTGCCGGGGCGATTACGCCTTGGCTTTGGAGACCGCGACCATCGCCGGACGCAGCAGGCGACCGTTCAGCGTATAACCTTTCTGCATCACCATCATCACGTGGTTCGGCTGGTGATCGGCGGATTCCATCATGCTCATCGCCTGATGCACTTCCGGGTTGAACGGCACGTTGACGTCGCCGACGATTTCGATGCCATACTTGCGCACCACGTCCAGCAGCGATTTCAGCGTCAGCTCGATGCCTTCGATCATCGCGGCCAGTTCCGGGTTGTTTTTATCCGCCAGATCCAGCGCGCGCTCCAGGTTGTCGATCACCGGCAGCAGATCGCCGGAGAATTTCTCCAGGGCGAATTTGTGCGCTTTCTCGACGTCCAGTTCGGCGCGGCGGCGGATGTTTTCCGCTTCCGCTTTGGCGCGCAGCAGGCTGTCGCGCTCGTGCTGCTGCGCTTCCGCCAGTTGGGCTTCCAGTTCGGCGATACGCGCATCGCGCAGATCGACGCCTTCCGCCGCTTCCGGCAGCGTATCATCGTGATGAGCGTGTTGTTCCATTTCTTCCGAGACTTGCTCGTTTGGCGTCTTCTGTTCTTTACTACTCATGAATATCTCCGCGTTTTAGCATTAATCTCGCAACTTGGCTTATTATGGGGATCAAAACCGGGGTTTCAAGTCAACCGGTCACAATGTGGGGCATAAACGGGTCCCGGTGAGGAAAATCACAACAAATGAATAAAAAATTCGCCTGTATTGGCATTGTTGGCCACCCGCGTCACCCTTCAGCGCTGGCAACCCACGAGATGTTGTTCCACTGGCTGGTCGCCCGCGGCTATTCGGTGATGATCGAACGCCAAATCGCCCATGATTTGGGGCTGAAAGACGCCGTGACCGGCAGCCTGGCGGATATCGGCCAGCGGGCCGATCTGGCGGTGGTGGTTGGCGGCGACGGCAACATGCTCGGCGCTGCGCGCGTGCTGGCGCGCTACGACATCAAGGTGATCGGGGTCAACCGCGGCAACCTCGGCTTCCTCACCGACCTCGATCCCGACAACGCCCTGCAGCAGCTGGCGGACGTGCTGGAAGGCGAATACATCGACGAACAGCGTTTCCTGCTGGAAACCATCGTGCATAAAGAGCACCAGCAGTGCCGCATCAGCACCGCCATCAACGAAGTGGTGCTGCACCCTGGCAAAGTGGCACACATGATCGAATTCGAGGTGTACATCGACGATCGCTTCGCCTTCTCGCAGCGCTCCGACGGCCTGATCATCGCCACGCCGACCGGCTCCACCGCCTACTCGCTCTCCGCCGGCGGGCCGATCCTCACCCCGTCGCTGGAGGCGATCGCGCTGGTGCCTATGTTCCCGCACACCCTTTCCGCCCGGCCGCTGGTGATCAACGGCGACAGCACCATCCGCCTGAAATTCTCGCAGATCGGCAGCGATCTGGAGATCAGCTGCGACAGCCAGATCGCGCTGCCTATCCAGGAAGGCGAAGAAGTGCTGATCCGCCGCAGCGATTTCCACCTGAATCTGATTCACCCGAAGGACTACAGCTATTTCAACACGTTAAGCACCAAGCTGGGCTGGTCGAAAAAATTGTTCTAAAATCTGCGCCGGCCACTTTACTGTATATAAAACCAGTTTATACTGTATTAAATTACAGTTATGTGTTTATACACAGGAAGGTTCCCATGCTGGCGCAATTAACCATCAGCAACTTTGCTATCGTTCGTGAGTTGGAAATCGATTTTCAACCGGGTATGACGGCGATCACCGGTGAAACCGGCGCCGGCAAATCCATCGCCATCGATGCGCTGGGGCTGTGCCTCGGCAACCGCGCTGACGGCAACGTGGTGCGCCTGGGAGCCGCCCGCGCCGACCTCTGCGCCCGCTTCTCGCTGGCGGACACCCCGTCTGCGCGCGAGTGGCTGGAGCAAAACCAGTTGGACGACAGCAACGAATGCCTGCTGCGCCGCGTGATCAACGCCGACGGCCGTTCACGCGGCTTTATCAACGGCACCGCCGTGCCGCTGTCGCAGCTGCGCGAGCTGGGGCAACGCCTGATCCAAATCCACGGCCAACACGCCCATCAGCTGCTGCTCAAGCCGGAGCACCAAAAAGCGCTGCTCGACGCCTACGCCGACGAACCCGCCCTGCTGGCGGCGATGAGCCAGGCCTACCAACGCTGGCACCAGAGCTGCCGCGAGCTGGCGCATCATCAGCAGCAGTCCATCGAGCGCGAAGCGCGCAAGCAGCTGCTGCAATACCAGTTGAAAGAGCTGAACGAATTCGCGCCGCAGGCCGGCGAGTTCGAACAGACTGACGCCGAGTACAAGCGCCTGGCCAACAGCGGCCAGCTGCTGACCCTCAGCCAGCAGACGCTGCAGCTGCTGGCCGACAGCGACGAGAACAACATGCTCAGCCAGCTCTACAGCGCCAAACACCTGCTGCTTGAGCTAGCCGGGCTGGACGACAAGCTCAGCGGCCTGCTGGACATGCTGGAAGAGGCTTCTATCCAGATCAGCGAAGCCAGCGACGAGCTGCGCCACTACGCCGATCGCATGGATCTCGATCCCAACCGCCTGCACGAGCTGGAACAGCGCCTGTCGCGCCAAATCAGCCTGGCGCGCAAACACCAGGTCGCGCCGGAAGAGCTGCCGCAGCTGCATCAGCAGTTGCTGGATGAACAGCAGCTGCTTTCACAGCAGGAAAGCGATCATGAGCACCTGAACGAGGCGGTCACCCAGCATCATCAGCAGGCGCTGGCGCTGGCGGAAGAGCTGCACCAGAAACGCCTGCACTACGCGGCCGAGCTGACCACGCTCATCACCGACAGCATGCAGGCGCTCTCCATGCCGCACGGCAAATTCAACATCGACGTGCGCTTCGAACCGCAGCATCTGAGCGCCGAAGGGGCCAGCCGCACCGAGTTCTGCGTCTCCACCAACCCGGGGCAGCCGCTGCAACCGCTGGCGAAGGTCGCCTCCGGCGGTGAGCTGTCGCGCATCGCGCTGGCCATTCAGGTGATCACCGCCCGCAAGATGGAAACCCCGGCGCTGATCTTCGATGAGGTGGACGTGGGCATCAGCGGCCCGACCGCCGCCATCGTCGGCCGTCTGCTGCGCCAGCTCGGCGAATCCACCCAGGTGATGTGCGTGACTCACCTGCCGCAGGTGGCCGGATGCGGGCATCAGCACCTGTTCGTCAGCAAGCAGACCGACGGCACGGTCACCGAAACCCAGATGGCGCCGCTGGATAAACGCGCCCGGCTGCAGGAGCTGGCGCGCCTGCTCGGTGGCAGCGAAGTCACCCGCAATACGTTGGCGAACGCCAAAGAACTGCTGGCGGCATAAAAAAGCTCAACTTTTTCACTTTCCTGCGGTCTGACAGTGACGCTGTTGACCCGAAATATATCTAAAGTGCGGCGCGGCGGTGATCTTAAGCCTCCTCAACGGCCCGAAACAGGTCAAGCGCTTGAGGTGCTAAAGGAAAGCCAATGCGTCGCAACGTGAAAGATGAAGGGTATAAAGGTTTCCAACTGCCGCAAGGTCTATTATCATCGGCATCCTATGCCCTAAAGGAATGTGATTACTATGCGCTGTAAAACGCTGACTGCCGCCGCTGTAGTTCTTGTGATGCTGACTGCAGGCTGTTCTACTTTTGAAAAGGTGGTTTATCGTCCTGACATCAACCAGGGGAACTACCTGACGTCGACCGACGTGGCGAAAATTCAGAAAGGGATGACCCAACAACAGGTCGCTTACACATTGGGTACCCCAATGCTGCAAGACCCGTTCGGAACTCAGACGTGGTTCTATGTGTTCCGCCAGCAGCCTGGCCATGAAGATATCACCCAGCAGACGCTGACGCTGACCTTCGACAGCGCAGGCGTGTTGACCGATATCCAGAACAAACCGGCGCTGACCAAGTAATCGGCGCCGCCCGCTCTTCCGGCCCATGAGGGGGCATGGTGTTCCTCATGACAGTCGCAGGCTGCAACGCGGAAGAGAAAATCAGTTTCAGATAAAAAAATAAGGCGCTATAAGCGCCTTATTTTTTTGCCTTTTCTGCCCGTTGCCGGCGCAGCTCTTTCGGATCGGCGATCAGCGGCCGGTAAATCTCCACCCGGTCGCCATCGTTCAGCCTATCGCCCAGCTTGGCCGGGCGGCTGTAGATGCCGATTTTATTGCTTTTAAGATCGATATCCTGGCGCAGCTCCAGCAGGCCCGAAGCCTGGATCGCCTGCTCGACGCTGCTGCCTTCGGCCAGCTTCACCTTGCGCAGGTACTGCCGCTCCGGCAAGGCGTACACCACCTCGACCTGGATGTCAGACACTGTAGACCTCTTTCGCCCGCTGGGTGAATGCCTGCACCATGTTGCCCGCCAGCTCTTTGAATACCTTGCCGAACGCCAACTCAATCAGTTTGTTGGTGAACTCGAAGTCCAGGTGCAGCTCCACCTTGCAGGCCTCTTCGCTCAGCGGCGTGAACTGCCAGCCGCCCATCAGCTTGCGGAACGGGCCATCGACCAGCTGCATATTGATGCTCTGGTTATCCAGTAGCGTATTGCGCGTGGTGAAAGTCTTGCTGATACCGGCCTTGGCGACGTCCACCGCGGCGGTCATCTCGTTGGAGGTAGCATTAAGCACCCGGCTGCCGGTGCAGCCTGGCAGAAAATCGGGGTAAGAATGAACATCGTTAACCAACTGATACATCTGCTCGGCGCTGAACGGCACTAATGCAGACCGACTGATCTGGGGCATATCATTTCCTGTAAGACATAAAACGTACAGATAATACCATTTATCTGGCGGCAAACAAAAAATCTGCTACGGGATGAGGGAACCAAAAATGCGAAAAATTGCGCAGGTGCTGAACGGGAAAGGATTTCTTTCGCTGAAGCATCCAGTATAATGAACGCACTATGACAAAGAAAAAAGCACACAAACCCGGTTCCGCCACCATTGCCCAAAACAAGCGCGCGCGTTTCGAATACTTCATTGAAGAAGAGTTCGAGGCGGGCCTGTCGCTGCAAGGGTGGGAAGTTAAATCGCTGCGTGCAGGCAAAGCCAACCTCAGCGACAGCTACGTGACGTTCCGTGACGGTGAAGCCTATCTGTTTGGCGCCACCATCACCCCGCTCAACGTGGCTTCGTCGCATGTGGTGTGCGATCCGACGCGTACCCGTAAACTGCTGCTGAACCGACGCGAGCTGGACACCCTGCTCGGCCGCGTCAACCGCGACGGTTACACCGTGGTGGCCTTGTCCCTGTATTGGAAAAATGCCTGGAGCAAGATCAAGATCGGCGTAGCCAAAGGCAAGAAAGAGCACGACAAACGCGATGACATCAAAGATCGCGAATGGCAGACGGCGAAAGCCCGTATCATGAAGCACGCCAATCGTTAAGCCGCTGGCTTATCGAGGTAAACTTCTGGTATACTACACAAAGTTACTTGGGGCTGATTCTGGATTCGACGGGATTTGCGAAGCCCTAGGAGCATGCCGAGGGGCGGTTGGCCTCGTAAAAAGCCGCAAAAAAATAGTCGCAAACGACGAAAACTACGCTTTAGCAGCTTAATACCCTGCTTAGAGCCCTCTCTCCCTAGCCTCCGCTCTTAGGACGGGGATCAAGAGAGGTCAAACCCAAAAGAGATCGCGTGGACGTCCTGCCTGGGGCTGAAGCGTTAAACTCAATCAGGCTAGTCTGTCAGTAGCGTGTCCATCCGCAGCTGGCCGGCGAATGTAAAGATTGGACTAAGCATGTAGTGCCGACGGTGTAGTAATTTCGGACGGGGGTTCAAATCCCCCCAGCTCCACCAAAATTCTCCATCGGTGATTACCAGAGTCATTCGATGAAGTCCTAAGAGCCCGCACGGCGCAAGCCCTGCGGGCTTTTTTGTGCCCTCAATTTGTCCTGCAAAGTCCGAAGAAAACTAATTAAATCCGAACCTTTTAGGCACATTGTTAGGCACCTCATAAATCTATATTGTTTTTGAGGTGCCTAAAACTATGGAAACCCGGCAATGGCAAGACAAACCTCTCTCCGTTATGAGCACATTGCCATCCCGAATCATCTTGAACGACAGTTCGCCGTAACGGAGCCAAACCAGGTGTGGTGCGGTGATGTGACCTATATCTGGACTGGTAAGCGCTGGGCGTACCTCGCAGTTGTTCTCGATCTGTTCGCAAGAAAACCAGTGGGCTGGGCAATGTCGTTCTCGTCGGGCAGCCGACTCACCATGAAAGCGCTGGAAATGGCATGGGAAACGCGTGGTAAGCCCGTCGGAGTGGTGTTCCACAGCGATCAAGGCAGTCATTATACGAGCAGGCAGTTCCGGCAATTACTGTGGAAATACCGGATCAAGCAGAGTATGAGTCGGCGTGGAAACTGCTGGGATAACAGCCCAATGGAGCGCTTCTTCAGGAGTCTGAAGAACGAATGGGTGCCGGTGACGGGCTATGTAAGCTTCAGCGATGCAGTTCACGCAATAACGGACTATATCGTTAGATATTACAGCGTACTAAGACCGCACGAATATAATGGTGGGTTACCACCAAACGAATCGGAAAACCGATACTGGAAAAACTCTGACGCGGTAGCCAGTTTTTGTTGACCACTTCAAACCCACCAGTTTTTCGTGACTGGTGGGTTTGTACTATAAAAGAATAATGCGTCAGTTTTTATGACTCAACGTCAAAGATGATACGCAGCAGAAAGGCTTCCAGCTTCTCCTCACTCGTTTCTACTACTCCGTTAATCATCGACCAAGTGAGGATTTTGTGCTGCTGATTATCATAAAGGTAATAGTATCCATCACCAATATCACAAAGCGGTACAGCCTGGGGCGGATAGTCCTTACCCTCACGAAGCGGCTCTATCGCGCTCAGAATATTCAGATGCGACGTCGCAGGAACCCCAAGGCCGCTAATCTCAGTTGCCCCAAAGGCAATCAAACCGAACTCAGACAAATAGGCTTTATACTCTGGGGAAAATTGCATCCGTAACACCTGTTCCGCAGTGGTAATTTCATTCTCTTCGGCAGGGCGAATATCGGCACCTTGCGCCGCAACTTGTTGCGCTAACTTCTTCATGCTGCCTCCTCCTGACGTTGTTTAATCTCTTCAGCTCGTGCTTTCCAGTGCGCCTCACGCTCTTTGGCAAACGAGCCACGATCGATTTCAGACTCTTTTGTTGTGTCGTGCAAAATGGTGTTATTGCCACCTTCCATGTGCTGCGCGTGCGTCAGCTCCGCCAGCGGGGAATCAGCCTTCTGCCCAACGTGATGTAACTCAATTGGTTTACCATTTGCATCCAACGGCGACTTGCCTTTTTCCATACGTTCGAGATTGGTGTCACCCAACGCATCAGTTTGATCCAGGTCGATTTCAGTATTAATTAATGCGTCATTACCGTTAACAGTCTGACATTCCAGACCTGCATCCCGATAAATTGCTGCCTCCTCTTCGCTGTTGATACTTTCGACCACCTCATCTGTGTACCCTTCCTCGCTTAAGACCTCTTTGGTTTCTTCGGATAGCGGAGTCAACTCATTACGCGGCAGTTCCAGATCAACAGGCTTGTCGAGCTCTTCGACATTAATGTCTTCAATGCGTATATCCTTCACGCTTTCCAACAGCTCCCCCAGCGACTCCGCCACCAGTTCTTTTAAAACGGTCATCTCAATCATGCTACAGTCTCCGGGATGACGTGTTTACGCCATGCGGCATATACCTTCAGGTATTCATCATTTCTGCCAGCCAGCTCACGCATGAAGCACTGCTGTACCGCCAGTTCAAGCCCCGTAGACAATTCACCGGTTTGCTTAACAATAAGTTGACGGAACGACTGCGCCAATTCATCAAAGCCCGACGTAGTACGAACGCATCGTTCAATAGCGGAGGTGCAATCCAGCAGGTTAACGACTAGCTTTGCCAGGCTGGCAAAATGCTGTTCGTTTTGGAGTCTGATTTCTCCAGTTGCACGGAACTCTTCAAATAGTGCTTTCAGCACAATTTTTTGCCCGGTTGCCAGCGGGCTACCTTCCAACCCGGCCTCCAGAGTTTCCAGCGAGATCGCCAGCGGCTGCCGCAGACGCGAAGACATCAGCCAGGCAATCAGTTGCTGGTTAAAACGTTGGGTGCCGTCCGAACTCACCGCGGCGGCTTCATAGCGGTAGGCCACTTCTTTCCCGGCAAACTTATTAATCCGGCACAGCACAGGCTCAAGCCAGTCATTCTGGTAAACCAGCGCCACTCCTTTTGGCAGACGCGCAAGCTCATCAAGCTGATCGTCGTTTAATCCAGCGGATTTCCCCGCGATACGTCGGTCGGCTTCATCCGGCAGACGCATAATAATTTTCGTATTGGTATTACGAATCGCTGAAATATCAACGGCGTAAGGTGACTGATCGGCAATGATAAATCCTTCTCCCCACGTACGCATCTCGGCAATCGCGTTGGAAAGCATTTCCACCGATTTTCCCGTAATGTCATTCCCTTCCCCACCGCCGCCGGAGATGCTGCGCTTGAGGATATTGTGTGCCTCTTCCAGCACGGTGACGTGTTTTAGCGGCTGATTCATGCCTGAAAATGCAGCACGATGTTCACTCAAGCGGATGACCAGGATCCCCATAATCAGGGATTTCGTTTCCTGAGAACCAATACGGCTGAGATCGACAATCACGTTTCTGTCGAACAGCTCTGCGTTATCAATTTCTTCACCGCAGAAAATCAGCCCATTTAGTCCGTTGGTCAATGATTTCACTCGCGTCACCAACGAGCCGGTATAATTGCTTTTAAGCTCCTGGGAGTAGGCAGAATCATCGATCACGGCTTTCAACTGCACCAGCAGATCGTTGAACGTCGGGAACAAAGCCGGGGTGAAACGGTTAACAGAACTGACCATATTCCAACCACATTCGCTGTAGCTTTGCAGAATGGCCTCTTTCAGGATGGCAGGCATCGCGGCATACATCGGCCAGCACATGGTGAAAATCTCCACCAGCCGATCGATGTGTTCAAGGACGTGCGTCTCATCCGAGAAACGGAAGGGGTTGATTCGCAGCAGCTCGCTGTACTTCGCATTGCTACCTAGCACCCGGACGTCGCTACGGTGACCAAACATATGCTTGTACTCACCTTTTGCCGGTTCAATCACCATAAACGGCACCTGATGGCGGCCTAGTTGGGAAAGAAGCTCATAAATGGTACTACTTTTCCCGGCCCCGGTTGAGCCCGTAACAAAAAGATGGCTCGCCAGTTGGTTGACATCCAGATTGATGGTTTGCGGCAAATCATTCCACAAGTGGCGTATAGAACCGAGGCTGATTTCACGATCGGCACGCGTTCTCTCCCTATTGCTATCAAGACGCTGAACTTTACGTCCGAAAGCCTGAGTTTGAAGTACCGCCACAGTGGAGGTTGAGCGGCGCGGCAGACTAAGCTGAATCGCCATTTCTTTACCCGACACCAGCGTAGCGGGCGTCAGGTAATCAATATTGATTCCTTCAGAGAAGGCTGGAGTAAGACGCGGGTGCGTAAGCGTAGCTAGCCAATCGAGAACCACCCTTTTGTTTTGAGACTGCCAGGTCGTCAGAGCAAAGTCTTCAGTACTGGAGCGACTGCCACGCATTAGCCCGAGGAAAATGCTCGCTAAGGATTCAGACGAGGCGGCGCTGTCACCGATAAAGTAGGCCGCGGTTTGCCAGCCGCCATAGGTACGAGCTTCGTTTACGCGCTCCAGGTGGTGGTCAACTTTTTCCAACATCTTTTCGATGGTCTTGTCACTTATTTCCAGCGAGATTTGCTGGCTGCTGCCCTGGGTTTTGTTCAGAGAGTGGCTACCGGTGCGGCTGGTAGTATCGGTTTTGCTTGTCGTTGTGCTGCTGGCTTGCGACAGGTTGTCAGTATGGCTTTCGGAAAGACTTTCCGAGCCGCCGCTATTTATGCTGCCAGAAATATTTCTTGGTAACACCGCGTTTTTCAGCAAGCTTCCAATACCGCGAGCCATCCCCATGCTATCGCCCTTAGCACGTGCCTGGTGATATTCATCATAGGTGCGAGTAAAAGCATCGGACGTGCTGACGGTTTGCGACTCTCCCCAACTTTTACTGGTCGATTTACTGGTAGTATCCGAGGTACCTTTAGTTTCGGTCATTCCCAGACTTTCGCCCAGCGACTGGCTTAACCCCTCGCTGATGCTCAAACCTACGCTTTCACTGTCCTGAACGCCAAACGAGTACTGCCTTTTTGCCAGACTGGAAAGCTGGGTCGCCACCTGCTCATAACCTGTGCGAATCACGTCCAGATTTTGTGGCGAAACCGGCTCCGCGAGGATCAGAGCCTGATAAACCCGGCTTTCCGCAGCGTCGATAAAATGTTCCAGCCCCTGCATGAAATGTTCATGATTATCCGTGGACAAGGACGGTACACCGGTAACGGCGGTGATGGTTGCCGAAGGCTCATCCTGCTGCGCCAGCGCCCCCTCAAGGAGTTCGTCGGTTTCATCTGCCGCTAGCGGCACCAGGCTACTACCGGAAAAATGCCCTTTAAAGGTTTCTTTAAGCAGCTCGCCAGAATTATGCCCCAGCATTTTGCCCGGCGTACCACGCGTACCAATGTACAAATTGGTTTCGCGTCCATCGGACTTCAGGAACAGAAACACGGCATAACCGGCTGCTCCCAGCGCAGTATAGGCAGCGGTGGTGCTTTCAAGCACCGATTGTTTGTTTTCCTGCACGATGCGCTCAATGCGGAATATACGGATATCCCCGGCACGGTTGACGGACAGCCCTGTCTGGGTAGAAACGGACTGCAAAGGGTAGTTTTTCATCTCCGCCAGATAACTGCGGTTGATAAGCACTCTTGCCGATTGCAAAGTCACATCTGTGCGCTGCTCAAGCTCTTTGAGGCGCGACGGTGTCATCATTTTTTGCGACATAAATCCACCTTTAGAGTAAAGAAATCACCAGCGCCGCCAGCACCGCAAGCGCCCCCCCCACCATCAGCGCAACGCGCAAGAAGCCCGACTGAGTGGGAGCAGAAGAGGAATCATGGCGCGGGTGAGGAGTTGTCTGCGCCTGTTGGGGTTGTGGTTGAGCTTTGGGCTTGAGGATAATGCGCTCAAAGCCTTTCACTCCACGCTGGCGCAGCGTATTGCGCACTGTAATCAAATGTTCAAAACGAACTTTGGCAAAGTTGACATTGATATTGGAAGTTTGCTGGTAGTAGTAATTCTCATCCCATTGTTCAGGATCGTTATTCATCTTCCCAGCCAACGTATTTTCTTCATAATCGACAAACAAATCGGCGACCTGTGACTGAGCCCATACGACAGCTCGTTCGATTTCAGCATCATCAAGTCTATTATCTTCAAGTTCATTAATAAGCGCTGAACGAGCCTGACTGGTAGTGCCGTGTTCAACCATTTTCGCTAATGTTGCACCAGGTGTGTAACCTTGCATATTCATTGTTTTCGCTTCCTCAGTGCGCCCTGCAAGCGGGGCTTTTGCAAATCCAGCAATCCCATTACTAATAAGATACTCACGGACATCAATAAGATGACTGACCCGCTTCTCAGCGAAGTTGTACTGCGCCAGTTTGCGTTGGCGGTCGAAATAACCTGCGTTCCAGTCAAGTTCATCTGGCTCAATGGCAGCGAAGATCTCGTTGACCTGGTAGTCATCAAAAAAATCGGCAATAGCGACACTGGAAGCAACAATCTGACGTATTTCACCGCTTTCCAGCTCATTACGGGTTAGCTGTTCCAGTAGGTTTTGGCGCAGGGTTTGCCGATTTTTTGCTTTATCGTCCATCATGATTCCCTTTATTAAATGGCCAGCGTGTTATCAAGCTTCGCTTTGAAATCAATAATCCAGCGCTGCTGCTCTCTCGCCTCTGCGATGGTCTGCTCTCGAACTGCTTTATTATTTAGCTGCTCTTGCATAGTGCCGATTAAAGCGTCAAACTTTTCATTGAATTCACGCTCAATAAAGGCTAGATAGCTTTCCACTAGCTTGTCTTTATCGGATTCCACTTTTTTCAGCGCGCTCGCCCGGAAGTCATTAAACTCACTTTCGATAATGGTTCGTTTCTCTTTCCAGGTTTCATTCATATCGACATATTCAACGGTGCGATAATCGTACACGATACGGGTGCGCCCCCAGGAGAAAGGGTTATACCAGTTGGAATCACTGACCCCGCGGCCGTTATAGCATTCCTCTTTGGTCTTAACATTGCGCTCATTGAGACTCAGGTTAAGCGACATATCCTCCATACTCTCTTTGAGTCCCTGCAGCATAGGCAAAGCCAGCGTGCGGGCTCCATCGAATATCTCAGCGATAAAATTCAGATACTCTTTTTGCAATTCATCTTTGATATACTGTTGGGCATCCGAGAAGGCGATTTCAAGATTACCGATCACATCATTACTGGCAAAGGTCAGTTTCCGCTCGGCATTTTCTAATTCAATTTTTGCTCGGTTTATATCCACCTCGCCCAGAGGGGAAATGTCATTAGTCAATGCCTTTATTAGGCTTCGGAACTTGTTATCCTCATGGGTGATTTTATCAGCAACGAATGGTGGTAATCCTTTCCCTTCACGGTGAATCTGTTCTTTATACGCTTCAGTATCCAGCCCTTTTTTATGCCGTTCCTGCAGAAGATTAATTTCATCATTAATCATCATCAGCTCTTTCTCATCTTTCTTAAGCTGTTCAGCCAGTTGAGTTTCTTTCATCCCCAGCTCGATTGCACGACGCAGAGCAGCATAAGCACGATTCAAACGCGTGGGAACGTTATATTTATCGATATATTCATCAATCATGACCTCTACGGCTGGCAGACCGCTGCGTTTGAGAGCATTGGTAAGGCCACGTTCTTCAAGGCTCCGGCGCACACGCGAGGTGAGCGGCATGTATTCCGGGAAGTTCATAGTAGACTCTTCAAGGAACAGGTCCGTCATGCCGTTTAAATCTCCGCGCTCTTTACGAGTCAAGCTGTCAGGATGTTTCCGCAACAGGTAAGTTAACTGTGCAGAGACAGGGTAAATTTGCGGATTATTGATACCATTATTCTCAAGATATTCTTTAACCCGCTCAAGTGCGGCACCGACATACTCGCCTTTTTCCGGGTCAAAGGCGTCCATCTTGTTCACCACAAAAATAAAGCGGTCCTTACTTTGCTTACCGCCTTTTTGCATAGTTTCCGAAACCAGGCTCAGCAATCGTTTATCATCGTCGGTGCTTAACTGAGTGCCATTTAACACATAGAGGATCAGCGGGTTACGCCTGGAGTCCTTGATGAAGCTCATCGTTTTCAGTGCGTGATCCGCATCCTGGCTGTTGTTTGGCCCCGGCGTGTCGGTTAGCACCAGGCGAACATGATCACGTGGCTGCATCGCCACGATATTGCCACGTAGCTCAATTTCCTGGGTATCTGGCCGTTGGTTCCACTCTTTGAGTGTATCGGCATTGATTTCGGGCCGCGATTCTTCCTCGCCGCTGCTGGAAAAACGGCGCGCGGCAAAACTATTCCCCGTCGTTTTATCATCAATGATTTGTGCAATAGTCGCCGTGGTGGCTTCGTTCGCCGCTGGTAGTAGATCCTGTCCGAGCATGGCATTGATTAACGTAGATTTACCCGACGACATGGTCGCAACCACATACACGTTAAAATCGTTGTTGAACGTCTCATGAAAATCGTTACGCACCTGTTCATTGTTAACGATGTAGTCCTTGAACTGCGGGTTGAGCTTAGCCTCCTCCATCAGCGCGTTAATCTCGTCCAGGCGATCTTCTGTTGCCCGCACTGGCTGCCAGCGCAGATTGATTTCCATACCGTTATCGCGGGCTACAGCAGCAGCATCCTGCACATCCATAAAGTCGGATTCAACGCCTTTGAACTCCACGTCAAGCTGCGTTTCGCCGTTTAGCAGCGCCTGCAACTCAGCAAACAATGATTCTACCCAAAGCTGCAAACGTGCTTCTTTATAACTGGAGAGTTTACAGCCTGACGCAGGCTCTACACCGTTAACCAGAAATATTGTTTCAACGGTAAAGGGGTTATGTTCCAGATAAATACTGTTCATAGTTCTCCGAATAATTAATTATGCTGTGAAAGAAAAATTTCCAGGGTACGAATACCGCTGCAGGCAATAAACTGTGTCAACTCAGTTTTATCAAAAATGTCGGACTGCGCATTTACAGGCTGACTTCCTTTTAATTCAGCACGAACCTGACGTTTAATAGCGAGAGGTACATGCGACGCTTCATTGAGGTTAAATTTACTCTCCCTAAATCGTTGAAGCTCAGCCTGCAGGCGATGTTTTTGATTACGGGTAATGTTTTTTCTGTTGAGCACTTTTTTTGCAATTAAGGATATTTGCACCATCGCCGGGATAATCACTGGCCGTGAATATCCCGTTTTCTCCAGGTAGTTCCGGGTTTTTTCAAGGAAAAGCTCGATCGTCTCGCCACGTTCGTCATCAAGCTGATCTACTTTATTAAGGATAAAAATAATCTGGTTACCTGAAGCCAAGGCCGGACTATCTTTAATCTCCTGTAGCAGTTTTTTGTCGTCTTGAGTCGCCAGTTGGGTTGCATTGAGCACGTAGACCAGCAGTTTTTTCCCCGGTAGCGTCAGAGCCGCCTCTAGCAGGGCTTTATGGCTAGCATCCTGGCTGTTGTTCGGCCCAGGGGTGTCGTAAATAGCCAGCGGCTTAGTCGTTTTACACAGGCCCTCAATACGGCAATCCAGCTCTATATACTTCACTGCCTGATTGTCGTTCCACTCCCTAAGGGTCGCACTTTGCACATTTTTACTACGTTCATGGCGCTCACCCTGTTGGGTGTAGCTCACCCCTTCTATTCGCTTGCGTAAATTTCTATTATGGGTAATACGCGTCAGCGTCGCAGTTGCGGCTTCATTGGCTGAGTAAAGAACTTCATTACCCAATAGCGCATTAATAAGGGAGGATTTTCCCGCACTCATCGTGGCCGCAACAATCACATTGTAATGCTCAGCCACCTTTAATATTTTTTTGGTAAATTCATTTTTACCCTTTTTCTTTCCTGCCATGCCCTTCCCTTATATACCCAGATATTTTTTAATCTCTGTTTCCATTTCTTGCTGTAAACTTTCAGGTGAAATAATTCTCAAATGAGGGAGCCAATATTGCACCACAGGAAAAACCTCATTTTTATGCGAAACATTACTTGAGATAATTAATCCACCATCGTGTAGTTCTTTTTCGATAACCTGTCCAACCACAAGAGCACGGCGCTGAAAATATTCAGCCACAGCGGGGGAAACTTTAATTACCACTTCAAATTTCTGCTCATTACTCCACACGCTTTCTTCGTTTTCCAACTCTTTGAGCAACAAAGGTGAACATTCAAAAAGATCAAAGGTGCAGTTGAGAGCTGATATTTTACCAAGCGTAAATTTCTTAATTTTTTGTTGATGCTTGGCGGCGAGGTACCAGACTCCGTTATGGTTAATCAGCTGGTAAGGCTCTACGGTGTAGATTTTCTGCTCAGCACGCTTATAAAAACTAAATGATACGCGGCGGCGCTCATCAATCGCCTGCTGCAAACGCACGAAGTTCTCGGTTTGCTGCTCATTCTTAATATAATGATGGCCTTTAACCAGAATATTCGGTGCTATTGTCGGGTAAAAAATGGACTGGAGCATTTTTCTGTCCATCACGGGAAACAGCCCTTTAACCCCAGCTACTTTGGCAAAAGTATCAATACTTGACGCATCAAACTTGCCGAGATACTCAGGCCGCAGAGTGTAGCCATTTAGCTCTACGTCTTTTTCTATCCCCGCAACGGCGAGCCGTTCCTCTATATCGCGACGGATGGTACGTTGATGCACACCATATTCTTCTGCCAGACCGCTAAGCGTTAACGTCTCTCCACGGTTTAAACGTAGCAAGATATCCGCAAGCCGCGTGGCCAATAAGAGATTCTTCTTACTCATTTTCACTTCCGTGTTGTTCATCATGTTTACGATCTTACATGAGCAGGTTGACAGGTTATGTCACGGTTGAAAAATTACTTGCTAGCGTAACTAAGAGTTTATGAGACAACAATAACTTATTCCGCCTAGTGCTGATTAGGTAAGCATCCCGGCTTTAGTTTAGACTGGTACTGTTTTCAGGGAAGAGATCAAGGGAACAAGCCAAGGCTCCGCACAGATCCAGTAAAAAAACAGTCCCCCGAGAGCTTTGGGAATACAGTATGTGAAGTAATGAGCACAGTGGAACCATTTGTAATGGCGACAAGAAAATTACGTCGCCACTTTGTTACCGCTCCCCGCGCAGCCATGCAATCGCCAGGGTGATTAGATAGCCGGCAACGAAGAAACCAACAAAGCCAGCAACCTTCATCACTGCCCCATCAAGTAAGAACAGCGACATGAAAGCAGCAATCGCGCAAACGCCGGTTACTATGGCTTCCAAAGCATGTGAAGCACCTAACCCTATATACTTAGTGAGTTTTCTGGTTAGAGAGGATTTTGCAGAGTTCATTCTGAATACCTTTACAAAGCATAGGGTGGCTGTTAATGAATTGGAGATATGGCTCTAGTTGCGCCTCAACCAAGAAATATGCCATATCTAAATTTAACGCCGACACCTTCCGGTATGTTTGAGGAAACTTAACTTGCATTCGTCGGGATGCTTGGGCTGCCTCTTCGATAAGTCCCTGTAACATTACAAGGTTGAGAGTGAACGAAGCGCCAAAGCGTACAAATTGTTTATAGGCTAATGCAGAGGTCGCTTTCCTTAGCATCATGTGAGCCACAAATTGCGCCAATGCAAATTGGCCCCCAGTTCGTCCACCAAGACGACCGGCACCATAGGCTAGTTTATTATTGATGGACTCTTTGCCGCTAGCGTCTAATTTCTGATAGAAATCAGTGATCACAATAGTAATCAGGCGTCGTAAGGGCTCTTCACTGTTACCCATCGACTTGACCATACGGGCGAAACGTTCTGTTTCTTCTTGGTTTCTAGTCTTAAGGTTGCTACCAGCCAATCCAGCTCCTTGCCAAGTGCGAACGACACCATGATACATCCCGCTGGGAATAGTCGAAATTCCATCCAAAATTCCATGTGCAATTTGCTTTGCGTCCATTCGCTTTCCTTAAGCAAAATGTGTCCAGCTCAGAGAATAACCAAACCAGGGAGCGATTACCAATTCACGCATTTTTCAGTTTGGGAGTACGCCAAAGCCCCAGGCTTGGCACGGCCCGATGGGATATTTTATAGAAGATCAGAACTGAAAAATCTTTCTGAACAAAATTGCGCAGATGGATAGAGCACAGCACAAAAATATTAATAAATACACTTAGTTATACATATCCCACACTTATTCAAACGTCATCGTTCGCTTCCTTTCAGTGGAAATTGCCTATCTGGTGAGATGATACGCGCTTAAGCCCTATTCCCAAATATCCGGCATGCCCGCAGGCATGCCGGACGCTACCTCACCGCCCCTCTTTCTCCCCCAGGAAGAAATACCACAGCGGAATGGAAAGCAGCAGGGTAAACACCAGCGTATACAGCAGCACCATCAGGCTCTGCATGATCACCATCTGTGCGCTCCAGTCACCGATCGGCAGCTGAAACTGTTCGACGGTGCCACCGAGGATCGCTCGGCCCATCACGCAGCCGACCGCCACCGCCACTGTCGCCACCGCCGCGCGGAACTTGCGCACCTCGGCGCGGCGGGCGGCCGCTTCCGGCGTTTCATCCCGCTGGCCTTGCCGCTGGCCGCGCCAGCGCCACACGTCCACCAGCAGCAACGCCGCGAGGCTCACGCCCATTACCGGCAGGCAATAACCCAGTACGGCTGCAAACAGCAGCGTGACGACGCGTGCCGGCAGGGAAAGCGCCAGCCAGGCGGCAACCAGCGTATGCACCGGATGCTGCGCACCCGCCGCCGGGCGGCGACTCCACCACATGCGGTAACCCAGCGCAATCATCAGGCACAGCCCGAGGCCGAACGCCGCCAGCAGCAGCTGATTCGGCAAGCCGAACAGAATGCCCATGTGGGCGTCGATGCCCCAGCGGGTCAGCTTGGCGATGAGTGGGAAGGTGTCGAACCGCACCTGATCGATGACGGCGAAGCTTTGCGGCGCGATGGCAACCGCGTCCACCTGCGTCGGCCAGCTGCGATCCACTTCGGTTACCGTCCAGGCTTTGCCCTCGCCTTTCGGCTGGCGCAGCTCGACCTTGGCGGCGTCGATCCCGGCGGCGCGCGCAGCGTGCAGCGCCCGATCCCAATCACCGTTCAGCGCATTGCTTTGCGCGGCAGGGTTCATCTTCATGCCCGGCATCATCCCGCGGTGCTCGGCGTGCGGATCGGCCGGCGTCTGCGGCGCATCGGCCTGCAGGCTGGTGTTGACCTGCGGCGTCAACCAGCCCAGGTTGGCTCGCAGCGCGTCGATGTTGCCGCCGGCCCACTGCGACCAGGTCAACCCTGTAGCCGAGAAGAACAGCAGCCCGGCCAGCAGCGCCACGCCCAGCGTGATATGCCAATGGCGGCTGGCGGCAAAGCCTCCTTTCACCCTTTTCAGCTTGCGCTTCGGCCGCGTCGCCAGCCACAGCGCCACGCCGCCCAGCGCGGCCACCCACAGCCAGGAGGCCGCCAGCTCGCTGTAGTTGCGCCCCAGGTCGCCGAGCAACAGGCTGCTGTGTAGCTTGTCCAGCCAGGTGCGCAGCGGCAGCACGCCAGAGGTGCCGTACACCGTCATGTCGCCCTTGATCGCCAGGGTGTAAGGATCGACAAACAGCGCGCGCGACTCGGAGGCGCCCAGATCGGCACTCGCGAACTGCACGCGGGTGGTGTCCATTGCGCCGGGTGCCGGACGCACGGCGTAAATGCGCGCCTCGTCACCCGCCGCACGGCGGGCGGCGGCGATCTGGTCAGCCAGCGATCTCGCCTGCCCGTGCGGTTCGGTGAAAAGCGCATCGCGATACAGCGCCTCTTCAAGCTGCGGCGTCAGCACATACAGCGTGCCGGTCAGTGCAGCGACCAGAATAAAAGGAGCGACCAGCAGGCCGATATAAAAATGCAGCCGTCTGATCAGGTTCAGCATCGCGCCACGCGGCGATGCGGCAGGTGGAGTTTTGGTTATTGAAGACATGGCCTTTCTCGTTTTTCAAACTGTGCGCGCAGGCAAACCGTCCGCAGCGATACGGACGGCGTTACCCATGATCAAGCAATAGGGAAAAACGGTTGGCCGGGCGGCCCGCGCGGGCTCGGACGCAGAGTCAGGCGCCGAAGGGGCGGAGAAACGATGCGCGGCGCGCAAGGCAGGCGCGCGATGCGCGCCATCAGCCACAGCAGCGGGACGAATGCCCACAGCAGCAGCGGCACGTGGATCAGCAGCTCGCAATAGCCGCAGAAAATCATCTCCGCAGGATCCATGCCGTGGTGGCCGGCATGCTCGGCGGCGGGCATCGCCATCCCGTGCATGTCGTGCGGCATAGCGGCGTCCGTTTGCATCATGCCGCCCATCATCGGGTGGTGCATCAGCGATTTCGACACCACCGGCGCCACAAACAGCAACAGCACCGCCATAATGGCGATGCAGGCGGTAACGCGTTGCTGTAGCTGACGTGGCACTCTCATCGCGGCGGCGAATTAACCCGGTCGGTGGCGAACAAGCGGCCAGTGTAACCCGCGTTGCGCAATGAGGTGAAAGAAAAGTCAGGTTTGTCTTACACGCCCCCGGCGAGGGCGATCACAGCACCCGCGAATAGACCCGCGAGGCTTCGCCCCAGGGGTGATACCCGAGCCCGTTATAAACGAAGCCGTTGCGCTCGTAGTAGCCCTCCAGATCGGTGCACAGGTGCAGCTGCGGGAAGCCCAACCGGCGGGTTTCCGCCGCCACATGCTCAATCAGTTTGGCGCCGTAGCCCCGGCCGCGCTGCGTTTCCTCTACGTAGAGCGCACACAGCCAGGGATACAGCTCGCCACGGCTGATAAAGTCGTTGGTGATGAGCCCCGCACAGCCGAGGATCTGGTCATTTTCCATCAGCAGGTACCACTGCGGCAGCGGGTTGGCGGCGCCGAGGCTGCGGTTGATGGCGTCTTCATACATCATCAGCGTCTCTGCCGTGGCCCAGTGCCGCTGAAAATACGCAATGGCGCACGGCGCCAGCTCGGGCGCTTGCCGCACCGAAATCATGTCCATCGTCATTCCCGTTATTCATGTTGTCAGCGTAGAATTATGCAGCAATATGCAGGGTATGGCAGCGGCATTCCGCCGCCGTCATTCACCCCAAGGAGTCATCATGACGCAAAACATCTATGACAATCAGGCCTTCTTCGACGGCTATGCGCAGCTCAGCCGCTCGCAGCACGGCCTGGACGGCGCGCCGGAATGGCCCGCCATCCGCCGCATCCTGCCGGATTTACAGGGCAAAAGCGTGGTCGATCTCGGCTGCGGCTACGGCTGGTTCTGCCGCAGCGCGCGCGAACAGGGCGCAGTCAGCGTGCTGGGGCTGGACGTCTCGGAAAAGATGCTGGCCAAAGCGCGGGAAATGACCGCCGACGCGGGCATCGAGTACCGTCGGCAGGATTTGGCGCAGCTGCAGCTGCCGCCGGAAAGTTACGATCTGGTCTACAGCTCGCTGACGCTGCACTACCTCGAGGATTTGCCCGCGCTGTTCGCCACGGTGTACGCCGCACTGAAACCCGGCGGGCAGTTCATCTTCACCGCCGAACACCCGATCTACACCGCCCCGGCGCAGCAGGGCTGGCTGACCGACGGCAACGGGCAGAAATCCTGGCCGGTCAACGGTTACCAGCGAGAAGGCCAGCGCGTTTCCAACTGGCTGGCGGAAGGCGTCATCAAGCAGCACCGCACGCTTGGCGGCTATATCAACCCGCTGGCGCAGCAAGGGTTTATCATCCAGCATTTGAACGAATGGGGCCCCAGCGCGCAGCAAATCGCCGCTAATCCGGCGCTGGACGAAGAGCAGGAGCGCCCGATGATCTTCATTCTCGCCGCCCGCAAACCCGCCTGATTGATCCGCAGTAAACCGTTCAAACCACCACAGTTGGGGAGGCCGCCTCCCCCCAACGGCTATTATGCCGGCAACGCCACCCCGTGCGCCGCGAAGTGCGTCAGCGCCTCGCCTTCCATACGATAGCGCACCCACTCGCCCTGCGGCTGCGCGCCGATGCTGAGGTAGAAATCGATGGCCGGTTGGTTCCAGTCCAGCACGCTCCACTCCAGGCGACCGCACTGCCGTTCGCACGCCAGCTGGGCGATGTGCCGCAGCAGCTTTTTACCTGCGCCCGCGCCGCGATGCTTCGGCGCCACGTACAGGTCTTCCAGATAGATGCCGTTTTTACCCAGCCAGGTGGAGTAACTCATAAAGAACACCGCATAACCCGCCGGCTCGCCGTTCACCGTACAAATCAGCGCTTCGGAACAGGCGCCCGGCCCAAACAGGCTGCGTTCGATATCTTCCACGCTGGCCAGCACCTGCTCGCGCGCCTTTTCGTACACCGCCAGCTCGATAATCATATCCAGAATCAGTTTGGCGTCGCTTTTCTGCGCCGGGTAAATCTCAATGGTCATGGCAAATCCTGAGTGTGTTAATGACTGTGCTTGCCAGCATATCGCGCCTCCAATACTGTATGAACTGCATTTTCATCAACAGGTAATGAATATCATGCATCTGGATTTGAAACGCCTCGATCTCAACCTGCTGCTGGTGTTCGAAGCAGTGTATCGGCTGCGGTCGGTGACGCGCGCCGCGGCGGAGCTGGCCCTCAGCGCGTCGGCGTTGAGCCACGCGCTGATCCGGCTGCGCAAGGCGCTGGCGGACGAGCTGTTCTACCGGGTCGGCAACGACATGCACCCGACGGTGTATGCCGACAGCCTGGCCCCGACCGTCAGCGAAAGTCTGGCGCTGCTGGCCAAAGGGCTGCATCCGCGCCCGCGCTTCGTCCCCGCCGAAAGCCGGGAGAGCTTCACCTTCGCCATTACCGATTACACCGCTTTCGCGGTGTTTCCCGCACTGATGGCGCAGATGCAGCGCCTGGCGCCGGGGTTATCGTTTCAGCTGCGCTATTCCGAGCGCAAGGTGGCGCTGAACGATCTGCTGGCGGGGCGCATCGACTTCGCGCTGGGCTTTACCGAAACCGATGGCGAAAGCTACCCGGAGATCGACGAGGTGAGCTGGCTGGAGGATGAGTATGTGGCGATCTGTTCGCCCACGTTCAGCGCGAAATACGGCGAGCTGACGCTGGAAAACTACCTGCAGGCGCGTCATCTGGTGGTGACACCGTGGAACGAACAGCGTGGCGTCATTGACTACCAGCTCGACAAACTGGGGCTGCAGCGCGATATCGCCATCCGCACGCCTTCGCTGCTGGGCGCGCCGTTCATCGTCGCCGACAGCGAACTGGTGATGAGCATGCCGCGTTACGCCGCGCAAAAATTGCGGCAGGCGACGGCGCTGGATATCCATCCCCTGCCGTTTCCGGTGCCGCCGTATCAGATCAAAATCTACCTGCACCGCAAGAACGGCCGGCCGGAGGCCTGCCGCTGGTTGCGGCAACAGCTGCAGGCGCTGGCGGCGTTATAACGCGGGTTCGCCGATTGGCAGATACCCCTGCCACAGCGGCCGGGCCGGTTTGCCGTGCGGGTTGGCGCGCAAATGAACGTGGTAGCCCTGCAGCGACTGCAGCAGCAGGCAGTCGTCCACGTCGGCCAGGTCATCCTTGTGCTGCTGCGCGCTGTCCGTCAGCAGTACCCGTTTGGCTTTCTCCTTCGCCTCGTCGGCGGAGCGCGCCACAAACAGGCCGAACTGGTGCAATTCCGCCAGCTCATCGCTGCGGTAGCCGCCCACGTTGACGAAAAACAGCTTCTCTTCACCGGCGAACGGCGCAGGCTCCAGGCTCACGTCGTAACCGTCCGCCCAGTCGATGCGCGCATAGCCGTCGACATGCACCTTGCGCTTATCGCCGAACCACTTTTCACGCAGCAGCGGATACGCCTCTTCCGGCCGATCCGCCGCCGCGAACTGCACGTCGTGCAACTCAATATTGGCGCCCGGCGCCGTACCGCCCACATAAAACATCAATAATCCCGGCATGTTAGTCTGCTCTCCTTAGTGATAATCGCTGTATAAATTAATACATAACGAAACTCCTGCCAACGGCGGCGGCATTCTGTGTTATCAATAGATGAGGTTTAATCTGTTGTGGAGGAACGCATGGCATTCAATATCGGTGATTTTGTACAACGCACCACCGGCGGCCCAAAGATGACCGTGGTAGCGATCGACGGCGAAACCCTGGTTTGCAGCTGGAATGAACTGGGCAAAGAGCAGCGCACGGAAGTGCAGGCCAGCGACGTGGCGCTGTACCACGAAGACGGCGATTTCGGCGTCTGCTGAATGACCGGGGCGCGCCGCGCCCCGTTATCGCTTCAGGCGCGAATGTCCTGATAAGCCGGCGTGGTATCAAACTCATGCTTGGCGAACGGGCACAGTGGAATGATTTTACGCTGCTCCGCGCGCATCTTCTCCACCACCAGCGCCACCAGCTTTTTGCCGACGCCCTGCCCCTTCAATGACTCATCCACCCAGGTGTGATCAATAATGGTCAGCTTGTCGCCGCTCGGCACGAAAGAGATCTCGGCGATCAGCTTGCCCTGCTCGTCATTGATATAAAAACGCTTGTCGTCTGCCAGTATTTTATGTTCCATATTATTTCTCCCTATATTTCAGTGCGCCGCTGGGGCAGGTGTCGATAACGCGTTTCACCTCCGCCGCGTCGGCATTGTCCGGCATAATCCACGGCCGGCGGTTCAGGGTAAAAATAGCCGCGTTGCCACGCACACAGTTGGTGGAATGGCGGCATATCGCGCTGTTAAAATAAACGTCAATCTTGTCGCCGGAATAACGGCGGTAACCGGCGGCAGTCAATTCCTCGTCCATCTTGGCCTCACATTGCCTGTTTTATTGTTTTTGCTCCAGGCTCAAGTATAGGCAATGCCACCGGCTTCACCACGCGTCTCGCTCACCGAAAAAAGTGGCGCAACCGCCCGTCACCGCTAGAAAAAACCGTAAATTGTTCTAATCTTTAATCAGCAAGACAACATCATTCCGACAGTGGCTAAGGAGTTCGAAATGGGTGATGGCTCAAAAGACGGCGTAATTCTGCTGTCCCGCATATTACTGATGGTTCTGTTTATCATTTTCGGCTGGATGAAACTGGTCAACTTCGGTGCGACCGTCACGGCGATGGAAGGCTATGGCACGCCGATGCCTTATTTGGCGGCGATCGTTGCCGTGGTGGTGGAGTTTATTTTCGGCATCGCGCTTATTCTCGGTCTGTTTACTCGCCCTATCGCGGTCATTTTCGCCCTATACGTGTTGGGCACCGCGTTTATCGGCCATCCGTTCTGGAAAATGACCGGCATGGAAATGATGGGCAATGAAATCAACTTCTTTAAAAACATCAGCATCATTGGCGGCTTGCTGTTGCTGGCGGTAACCGGCGCCGGCCGTTATTCGCTGGACTATAAAATATTTAATAAATAATTCATCGATGGCCGGCGATATTCGCCGGCCATTTTATTTCGGCTATCCTTTCAACGGCTGCGCTTGGCGTGGCGCTCAAAGTTTTCTGCCTTGGCCTGCGCTGATTTACGCAGCGTGACATAGCAGGCGCCCTCGCCGCCGTCGCGCGGTAAGGCGCGGCAAAATGCCTGTACCTGTTCAAACTGCGCCAGCCACTTGGCGACGTAACTGCGCACGATATTCGGATGGCTTTCGTTCTGCCGCCCGCGGCCGTGCACGATCAGCAGCGAACGCAGGTTTTGCGCCTCCGCCTGCATAATGAAACGAAACAGCGCCTGCCGGCTGGCTTCGACCGACTGGCGCAGCAGGTTCAGCGACGCCTGCGGCGGGTAACGGCCGTTGCGCAGCTTGTCCAGCACGCCCTGCTGAATGCCTTCCCCTTTGAACTCCAGCGGCTGTTCGCAGGGGATCACCTCGAGAAAATCGGTGCTGAGGAAGTTTTCCTGCCGCAGCCGCTGCGCTTCGCGCCGCGCGCTTTTGTCCACCGCCTCCTGCGGCTTGAGGTACAGCGTCTGCCGTCCGCTCTCCAGCGGCACCACGTCCGCCATCGCCTGTTCAAAAAAGTCTTTTTCCTGCTCGCTCATGTTCCACCTCTCTTGAACGGCAGCCTTTACGGCTGGGAATGGGGTCGATTGTAAGTCGCCTTGGCGCGGTTGCAAGCCGGGAATTGTCAGCGGCATTTGTCTCATTTGTCGTCAACGGGTGAGCTTGCGAACAGTTTTCGCTATACTGCTAAGCCATCATTGAGTGCCGCAAAGGATCGAGCCCATGACAATGCGCGAGCTGGAAATCCAGTTTCAAAATGCGATGAATGAGTTGCAGAGCAGCTTCGAACGGCAACACCGCGAATGGCAGCAGAGCTACCAGGCGCTGCAGCAACTGCTGGAAGAAGCCAAACAGCGCGAAGCCGCGCTGCGGGCGCAGAATGAACAACTGGCGCGTAAGCTGAGCACCGCCAGCTCGGTACCGGAACAGCATGCGCTGGTGAAGCAGATTAAAATGCTCGGCGCTCATCTGGACGCGCTGGCCAAAGACGCGGCCACCTTCAATCACCACCTGCGCCAACAGAGCGCGGTCGGTAATTTCAGCGGCGAACAGCATTGATAGCGGGCGCTGTCGCACAGCGCCTCCCGCCCCTCTTCTGGCGTATTGAGAGTGTAATAAAGCCTAAATGACCTGGATCATCCTCGCCGCCCTGATCGTCGTATTCATTATCGGTTACCGCGTCCTGACGTCCGACACCCGCAAAGCCATCGATTCGCTGGCCCATCTGCTGAGAGTCAAACCGATGCTGATCGAATCGATGATCCAGGAAATGGGCGGCCGCCAAAGCCAGACCTTTATCCGCATGCTGAACAACGGCTACACCGAAGAGATGCACCAGGCGGCTTATCTGCTGTTCATCTACCTGACGTTCATCAAACAGGCGGACGACGAACAGATTGCCCTGTGGCGCGACGTGCTGCTGCGCGCCGGGCTGTCACCGGAGCTACACGCCGAGCACACCGAAGCGGCGCTGTTTTACTTCGCCGAGCTGGATATTGATGCGTTTGAACTGGCGCAATTCCGCCGCGCCTACAACGAGCGTTTCAACCGCGAAGCGTTGGCCCACGGCTGATAGCGTCCCCCGGGTCGGGGGACCGATTACAGGAACATGCTGTAAAGGTAGCGCGAAAGCGCTTCGCGCGAGCTGAAGCCGTGTGCGATGCCGTAGCGCTGGTTCGGGGTGTCGCTGCTTAAATCCAGGGGAAACTCCAGATACTGCTCGCTGAAGCGCACCGGGGAGGTCGGCGTGGCGAAATGCACGCTTCTCTCTTTCAGCGCCGGGTGGATCACCAACGCGGTTCTGCCCATCCGCGCTTCGCGATTCACATACACGTAGTGTGCGCCCTTGCGGTAACCATAGGCCTGATCGGTGACATAATCACGCTCAAAGCCGGTATTCTCCAACACTTTAGCCACTTCATCCGGCCGTAAATACATCGATTCCTCCTCTCATTCTGGACCGCTGAGCGACCTTACCGTAATCATTCACCGAAACAATGATTTTCTGGGAAGGAATCCGGGTTTCGGACTATTCCTGAATCAGGCCCGGCTGCGTTGCAGCAGGCGCAGGGTGAGCAACACCCCGAGCGCCACCAGCAGCGCCGCCGCCAGATAGATCGACGGCACGCCCGTCTGCCCGATCAATAGCCCGGCCAGCGGGCCGGTGATGCCTAGCGCCAGGTCGAGGAACGCCGAATAGGTGCCGAGCGCCGTGCCCTGGTTCTGCGGCGGCACCTGTTTCACCGCCTCGACGCCCAGCGCCGGGAACACCAGCGAGAAACCGGCGCCGGCCAGCAACGCGCCGGTTTGCACCATCCAGGGCTCACCAGCCTGCCAGATCAACAGCAGCCCGACGATCTCGACCAGAAACGACGCCAGCGTCACCTTCAACCCGCCGTGGCGGTTAATGACGTTGCTGAAGATCAGGCGAATGCCGACGAAGGCGCAGCTGAACAGCGTCAGCGAAAACGCCGCGCCGCTCCAGCCTTTGTCGGCATAGTAAAGTGTGATGAACGTGGCGATCACGCCGAAACCGACGGTGCCCATCGCCAGACCGAGACCATAGGCCCAGATGCGGCCGAACACCGCGCTAAAGGCGATGCGCTGCCCGGCGGCGATCGAGACGTCCGGCTTGCCGCTCGCCAACAGCAGCGCCACCGCAACCGCCAGCACGATCAGCGCCGCCACCCCGGCCAATCCCCACTGCTGATTCAGGTACACGCCAAGCGGCGCCCCGGCCGCCATCGCCCCGTAGGTGGCAACGCCGTTCCAGGAAATCACCCGCGCGGTGTGCATCGCCCCGACCCGGCCGATGCCCCACAGCGTGGAACCGGTGCTGGCGAAGCTTTCGCCGACGCCGAGAAACACCCGCCCCACACACAGCAACAGCAGGCTGAGCCACGGGTAACCGTCAACGCCGAACGCCAGCGCGTAAAACAGGCCGCTGGCACCGCAGCAGGCCAGGCCGAACAGCACCACCTTCTTCGGCCCCAGCTGATCGGCGTAACGCCCGGCGTGCGGGCGGCTGAACAGCGTGGCGAAGTATTGCGCGCTGATGATAAGGCCCGCCAACACCGAGTTGTAGCCCAGGTGGTCATGCACAAATCCCGGCAACACCGCCAGCGGCAGGCCGATGGTCAGGTAGCAGACGAAGGTGAACATCACCACGGACAAAATACGTCGGTTCAGCTGGAGGTTATTTTCTGCGGTCATCGAAGGTGGCTCGCATCGGACGGGGTAGACGAAGCCCTCCAGCATACCCCGATGAGATTTGATGATAAATGAGAGAGTTATAACGAATTATTATTTCGCTAACGATTTTGCCGCCACCCGCGCACGCAGAAAATCGATAAAGGCTCGTACCTTCTCCGGCACATGGCGGGTGTTCGGGTAGAGCGCATAGATGCTCTGCTCGGGGAAACGGTGATCCGACAGCAACCGCTGCAGCCGGCCGGCGTCGATGTCGGGCTGCGCCAGCCACGCCGGCAGCAGCGCCACCCCGGCGCCATGCAGGGTGAACGCCAGCAATGCCGCGGCGCTGTCGCCGGTGAGCGTAGCGGCGTCCGCGACCTTGAACAGCACCGCTTCGCGCTGCGGCGTGACCACCTGCCAGCTCAGCGGCGAACTGAGCCGGCTGTGGGCGATCCACTGCGCCTGCGCCAGATCCGTCAGCGAATGAATCGGCCGGTCGGCCAGATAATCCGGCGACGCCACCGGAAAAATGGCAAAGCTGTCGATCAGCGCCGCGCGGTGGCTGGAATCCGCCAGTTGGCCCAGACGGATCGCCACGTCGAAGCGCTCAGAGATCAGATCGGCATGATAAGAAGAAGAGACATGCTGGATGCGCAGCCGCGGATGCTGTCGCGAAAATGCCGCCAGCGCCGGCACCACCACCTGCGCGCCGTACTCCGGCGTGCTGGTGATGCGCAGCACGCCGCTCAGCCCGTGATGATCGCGACGCACGTCGTCCAGCACGTTTTCCGCCTCCTGCAGCAGCTGCAGGCTGCGCTGGTAAAAGCGTTCGCCGGCATCGGTCAGCGACAGCCGTCGGGTGCTGCGCGCCAGCAGTGACACCCCCAGCTCGTTCTCCAACTGCTTGACGTTAAAGCTCACCACCGCCTTGGTTTGCCCCAGCGCCGCCGCCGCCGCGGTAAAGCTGCCCGCTTCCACCACCGCCGCGAAGATCGCCAGGCGCTGCAAATTCAGCATTTCGCCGCCCTTATTGTCAAAATCATTTTGACAGTGTAATCGCCCGCCGCCGATTTATCCGCACTTTTCCCCCCGATACACTGCTCGCCTTCAACCGGAGGCACCATGTCTTATCGCAGCAAAGTGGCAATCGTCTATCTGCTCGGCTTTTTCGTCGATCTGATCAATATGTTTATCGCCAACGTCGCCTACCCCGCCATCGGCCAGGTGATGCGGGCGTCGGTCAGCCAACTGGCGTGGGTCAGCAACGGCTATATTCTCGGCCTGACGCTGGTGATCCCGCTCAGCGCCTGGCTGGCGCAGCGCATCGGCGGACGGCGGGTGTTTCTGCTGTCGCTGGCGTTGTTCATGCTGGCCACCCTCGGCGCGGGCAACGCCGACAGCATCGGCGCGCTGATCGGCTGGCGCACCCTGCAGGGCATGGGCGGCGGCTTGCTGATCCCCATCGGCCAAACGCTGACCTATCAGCTGTACCGCAGCCATGAACGCGCCGGGCTGTCGGCCGCCATCATGTTGGTGGGGCTGCTGGCACCGGCGCTGTCACCGGCGCTGGGCGGCTGGCTCGTCGATCGGTTGGACTGGCGCTGGGTGTTTTTCGCCAACCTGCCGCTGGCGGCCCTGGCACTGGCGCTGGCGGCGCTGTGGCTGCGTGCGGAAACGCCGACGGCGGCGCGCAAACCGCTCGACGCGACAGGATTACTGAGCGCCTGCGCGGCGCTGACGCTGCTGCTGCTCGGCCTGACCCGGCTGAGCGAAGCCGGCCATCAAGCTTCCGGCGCGGCGCTGCTGGCCACCGGTCTGCTGGTGCTGGCCTATTATCTGCGCCATAGCCTGCGTACCCCGCAGCCGCTGCTGAACCTGCGGCTGGTCGCCGATCCGCTGCTGCGCAACGCCATGGCGGTTTATTTGTGCATTCCCGGCCTGTTCATCGGCGTCAGCCTGGTGGCGATGCTGTATTTGCAAAACCAGCTGGGGATGCCCGCCGCACAGGTCGGCGGCCTGATGCTGCCCTGGGCGCTGGCGTCGTTCCTGGCCATCACGCTGACCGGCAAAAGCTTTAACCGCCTCGGCCCGCGGCCGCTGCTGATCGCCGGCTGTCTGTTGCAAGGCGCCGGCATGCTGACGCTGGCGCAGATCGACCTGGCCGGGCAGCACGCGTTGCAGATTGCCGCCTTCGCCCTGATGGGGTTTGGCGGCAGCCTGTGCAGCAGCACCGCACAGAGCAGCGCGTTCCTGCAGATCCCCGACGGCCAATTGGCGGACGCCAGCGCGCTGTGGAACATCAACCGCCAGCTCAGTTTTTGCCTCGGCGTGGCGCTGCTCAGCCTGCTGCTGAATCTGCTGCTGACCGTGTTGCCGCCCGCGGCGGCCTACCGAACCTGCTTCATTCTGGCGGGCGCCAGCGTATTTATCCCGCTGTTGCTGTGCCTGCGCCTCGCCAACCGCGCCATCGTGCGCCAACTCAACGCTCAACAGGATGCTTTATGAACCCGTATTTTACCGAAGTGATCGACGCCCACATCGCCATTGAACGCTGGCTGGGCAAAGGCGCCGGAGAAGAGCAAGCGCTGCTGGCGCGCTTTACGCCGGAATTCAGCATGATCGCGCTGAACGGCGCGCCGCTGGATTTCACCGCGCTGTGCGCTTTTTTCCGCGCGCATCGCGCCGCCAAACCGGGATTGGAAATCGAGATAGAAGAGATGAAGCTGGTGGCCGAATGGCCGACGGGCGCGGTAGTCAGCTACCGGGAAAAACAGAGTCTGCCGGGACAAAGCGCCACGCTGCGCTACTCCACGGTGGTGTTTGAACGCCTGCCCGACGCGCTCGGCTGGCGGCATTTGCACGAAACTGCCGCAGCGCAATGATCACAGGAAGCTGCCGGCCAAAAACAATTCCCAACCGACGATCACCCCACACAGGGTTACCGCGCTGAAAATGACTTCAAACAGATAGCGATGGATCATCGTGCGTCGCCTCAAAAGAAGACACCCGGAAGAACCGGGTGTCTGGAATACGGGCTGGAGAGTGCGGAACCTTCCGGTTCCGCAACCATCACTTAATTAAGCTTTTTTACCGGCTTTTTTGTGGTGTTTTTTAGCGGCCTGAGCTTTCTGCACTGGCGCTTTTTTGTGGTGTTTTTTAGCAGCCTGGGCTTTCTGAGCTGGCGCTTTTTTGTGGTGCTTTTTAGCGGCCTGAGCTTTCTGGGCTGGCGCTTTTTTGTGGTGCTTAGCTTTCTTGTGATGCGTTGCTTTAGCTGGCGCTTTTTCAGCAGCAGCCGCTGGCGCAGCGGTAGTGGTGGTCGCAGCTGGCGCGGTGGTGGTAGCCGGAGCAGTAGCTGCGGTATCAGCAGCGAAAGCAACAGAAGACAGACCCATAGTGGCAGCAACGATCAGCGCTAATACTTTTTTCATCTTTAAATCCTCAGAGTGTTGTTTCGGTAAGCCCCGGTGGAGCCGTTGAAACAGATACTAGTGGAATCAAACCGCCGCTTCCGTGAGTGATTGGTTTCGCCGAGTAACCAAATGTACAAAGCCCACGCACCGGCAAACACCTGCGTGACGGCGGTTTTTTTCCGTGATCGGCCACACAATTCTCGGCATGGTCTACACTTAAAAGACATGTGTCGAAATGGAGAGCTGAATGTTTAAGAAAGCGGAAAGAACAGAACGCGATATCGATCAGGACGTCACTCTGTTGGCCGATACGCTGGATGAAGTGTTGCGCGAGTCCGGTGATAAGACCAAAGAGGAACTGAAAGAGCTGCACAGCAAGGCGAAAGGCGTGCTGCGCGACGCTCGGGCGCGATTCAATGGCTCCACCAGTCTGACACAGCATGCGCGCGACGCCGTCGATCAAGCCGACAGCTATGTGCGTGACAAACCTTGGCAGGGCGTAGGGATCGGTGCCGCCGTCGGCATCGTGCTCGGCGTGCTGCTGGCCCGGCGTTAACACCCCTGCAGTCATAAAGATAAAACAGATGTGCGTCTGGCCCGCGGAAATCGCGGGCCGTTTAATTTGCGTGTTTAAACAGCTGTGCCAGCCCCTGTACCGCCCGCTCCGCCTCCTCTCGCCGGCTGAAATTGGCGAACCCCAGCAGTAACCCTTGCCCTACCGGATGGTCGATTCGCCAGTCAGACAACGCCTGCACCGCCAGCCCCTGCTGCCAGGCTTGCGCCGCCAACGGCGCATCCGCCAAGCCGTCGCGCAGCCGGGCCAACAGCTGAATGCCGCCCTGTTGCGGCACCGTCGTCAGCCACGCCCCCAGCTGCCGCTCCAACGCCTGCGTCAGCCACTCGCGCCGCTGGCGGTACAACGGCCGCATGCGTTTCAGGTGGCGATAGAAATGCCCTTGCCGGATAAAATCCGCCACGCCGGCCTGCAGCAGCGGCGGGCAACCGCAGCCACGCAGCCGGCTGCTGCGCGCGAATGTTTCCGTCAGACCGACGGGCACCACCAGATAAGCCATGCGCAGCGCCGGGAACAGCGTTTTGCTGAAGGTGCCGGCGTACAGCACCCGACCCTGAACATCGAGGCTTTTCAGCGGCGGCAGCGGCCGCCCGTGATAGCGAAACTCGCTGTCGTAGTCATCCTCGAGGATCCAGGCCCCGCGCTGCTGCGCCCAGTCGAGCAGCGCCATGCGCCGCGCCAGGCTGAGCGAGACGCCGAGCGGGCTTTGATGGGTCGGCGTCACCACCGCCAGCCGCGCCTCAGGCGCCGTCAGCATACCCGCGGCCACGTCCATGCCCTGTTCATCCACCGGCACAGCGACCGGCCTGACGCCGGCGGCCAGCAGCAGCGGACGCGTGACCGGATAGCCGGGATCTTCGATCCATACCGCGTCGCCGGCATGTAACAGCGTCTCCGTCACCCAGTCCAACAACGCCGGATAACCGGCACAGAGGAAAATTTGCTCCGGCCGACAGCTGATGCCGCGCGACAAATGCAGATAATGGGCGATCGCCTCACGCAGTTCAGGCAGGCCGCCGGCCGGCGGCAGCGCCAGAGAAGCCACCGTGGAACCGCGCAGCTGGCGGGCGACAATGCGCTGCCACAGCGCCCGTGGAAACGCGTCCAGCGCCGGTACCCCCAGTTGGAAAGGCTGCAGCATGCCTTGCGGCTGCAGCGGATCGGGCGCCATTGCCGCCAGCGGTGGCGCAGCGGGGACCGCGCCCGGCGGCATGTGTGGCAGCTGCGGCGAGACATAGGTGCCCGCCTGCCCGCGGCTCTGCAAGAAACCTTCGGCAATAAGTTGCGCGTAGGCGCTTTCCACCGTAGCGCGCGCCACGCCCAGATCGCTCGCCAACCCGCGCACTGAGGGCAACCGGCTGCCTGCCGCCAGGCTGCCCTGGGTAATGGCGTCTTTAATCCGCTGGTAAATCTGCCGGTACAGCGGCTCGGCGAGCCGGCTGTCCAGCCGCAGCGAGGTCAGGAAAGTTGGCATCATGGCCCGGTTAAATAATCATTTTATGGCCCTATAGCATAGACCATAAGGCCGCTAAAGTAGCGCCATGATTTCGTTACTACCGATTGAGGTTGACCATGATTAAGCAACGTTTGAACTATGCCGAGCTGGCGCCCGCCCCGTACAAAAATATGGTGGGCGCGCTGATGGCGCTGGAGAAAGGCGCCCTGGACAAGGCGACCATCGAGTTGATGTTTATGCGCGTTTCGCAGATCAACGGCTGCGCCTACTGCCTGGACATGCACGGCAAAGCGCTACGTGAAAGCGGCTTCAGCCATGCCAAGCTGGATACGCTGGCGGGCTGGCGCGTCAGCCATGAATTCAGCGAGCGCGAGCGCGTCGCGCTGGAATGGGCCGAGTCAGTGACGCTGATCGCCGCCACCGGCGCGCCGGACAGCGCTTTCGAGGCGCTGAAAGCGCACTTCAGCGATACCGAGATCGCCGATCTGACTTTCGCCATCAGCATCATGAACGCCTTTAATCGTCTGGCCGTCAGCATGCGTCAGTAATGCGCTCGACTCCCCCTCTTCGCTGAGAGGGGGAATTTCTCACCCGCAAAAAATTTTTCCCTCGCCTTTTCCAGCCCCAGCGCGGCCTGCGCACTCAATCCCACAAAACACCATATATGGCGTGGTTGATAAAACAAATATCTACATATAGTATTTTATGAGTCAACCGCAGGGAATGTCGTTCGGTTGATAACGCCGTCAGAAACGCCAGGAACGATGCTCCGTTATCTGACTTGCCCGCCTTTCCTTCAGCCTAAAGGTAAATGCGAATCATGAGCATTATTATTTACAGTAAACCGGACTGTGTCCAGTGCAACGCCACTTATCGCGCATTTGATAAACAGGGGATTGATTATCAGGTGATCGACCTCACCCAGGATCAGCAGGCGCTGAACCACGTTAAATCCTTAGGTTATCAGCAAGTTCCGGTCATTATCGCCGGTGACGACCACTGGTCCGGTTTCCGGCCGGACAAAATCGGCGCGCTGGCGCTCACCTGCTGAGGCTCGACGATGAATCCGCTGGTCTATTTCTCCAGCAGTTCGGAGAACACCCATCGGTTCGTTGAGAAACTGGGCCTGCCGGCGATCCGCATTCCGATCGCCGGCGCCCGCAGCAAATTGCTGATGGAACAACCCTATATCTTGATCGTACCCAGCTATGGCGGCGGCAGCGCCGTCGGCGCGGTGCCGATCCAGGTGATCCGCTTTCTCAACGTTCCGCAAAACCGTTCATACCTGCGCGGCGTCATCGCCGCCGGGAACACCAACTTCGGCGCAGCGTACGGCATCGCCGGCGACATCATCGCCAAAAAATGCCAGGTGCCTTTTTTGTACCGCTTCGAGCTGCTCGGCACGACGCAAGACGTTGAAAACGTTAGACAGGGAGTAACCGCATTTTGGCAACGACAGAACTGACCAGGCCCGAGACGGGCGCGCTGGATTACCATTCGCTCAACGCGATGCTCAATCTTTACGATGCGGAAGGCCGGATCCAGTTCGATAAAGATCGGCTGGCGGCGCGGCACTACTTCCTGCAGCACGTCAACCAAAACACCGTGTTCTTCCATAACCTGGAGGAAAAGCTGCGCTATCTGGTGGAGGAAGGCTACTACGAGCCGCAGGTGCTGGCGCAGTATGAATTCCCGTTTATCAAGCAGCTGTTCCAGCAGGCCTACGCCAAGAAATTCCGCTTCGAGACCTTCCTCGGCGCCTTCAAGTACTACACCAGCTATACGCTCAAAACCTTCGACGGCAAGCGCTATCTGGAACGCTACGAAGACCGGGTGTGCATGGTGGCGCTGACGCTGGCGGCGGGCGACACCGCCCTGGCGCAGGATCTGGTGGAGGAGATGATTTCGGGCCGCTTCCAGCCGGCCACGCCGACCTTCCTCAACTGCGGCAAACGCCAGCGCGGTGAGCTGGTCTCCTGCTTCCTGCTGCGCATCGAAGACAATATGGAATCGATCGGCCGGGCGGTGAACTCCGCGCTGCAGCTGTCGAAACGCGGCGGCGGCGTGGCCTTCATGCTGAGCAATATTCGCGAGGTGGGCGCGCCGATCAAGCGCATCGAGAATCAGTCCTCCGGCGTCATTCCGATCATGAAAATGCTCGAAGACGCCTTCTCCTACGCCAACCAGCTCGGCGCGCGCCAGGGGGCCGGCGCGGTGTATCTCAACGCCCACCACCCGGACATCCTGCGTTTTCTCGACACCAAGCGGGAAAACGCCGACGAGAAGATCCGCATCAAGACGCTGTCGCTGGGGGTAGTGATCCCGGATATTACCTTCGAGCTGGCGAAGAACAACGAAGAGATGTACCTGTTCTCGCCCTACGACGTCGAACGGGTGTATGGCACGCCGCTGTCTGAAATCAGCGTCAGTGAAAAATACCGCGAGATGGTGGACGACAAGCGTATCCGCAAGTCGCGCATCAACGCGCGCGAGTTCTTCCAGGTGCTGGCGGAGATCCAGTTCGAATCCGGTTACCCCTACGTGATGTTCGAGGACACGGTCAACCGGGAGAACCCGATCGCCGGGCGCATCAACATGAGCAACCTGTGTTCGGAGATCCTGCAGGTCAACCGCGCCAGTACGTATCACGAAGATCTGAGCTACGATCGCATCGGCAAGGACATCTCCTGCAACCTCGGCTCGCTGAACATCGCCAAAACCATGGACGCGCCGGACTTCGGCAAGGCGATCGAGACCGCGATCCGCGCGCTGACCGCGGTGGCCGACATGAGCGATATCCGCTCGGTGCCGTCGATCGCCGAAGGCAACCGCAGCGCCCGCGCCATCGGCCTCGGCCAGATGAACCTGCACGGTTACCTGGCGCGCGAGCGCATCTTCTACGGCTCGGAAGAAGGCATCGACTTCACCAATCTCTATTTCTATACCGTGGCCTATCACGCCATCCGCGCCTCGAACCGGCTGGCGATCGAACGCGGCGGCACGTTCGACGGCTTTGAGCACTCTCGCTATGCCAGCGGCGAGTACTTCGACAAGTACACCGAGCGCGACTGGCTACCGCAGACCGAGCGGGTGCGCGAGCTGTTCGCCGCCGCCAACATCGCCATTCCGAGCCGCGACGAGTGGCGCGCGCTGCGCCAGTCGGTGATGATGCACGGGCTGTACAATCAGAACCTGCAGGCGGTGCCGCCGACCGGTTCCATCTCGTACATCAACAACGCCACCTCCAGCATCCATCCGATCGTCTCGCGTATCGAGATCCGCAAGGAAGGCAAGATCGGCCGCGTTTACTACCCGGCGCCGTACATGACCAACGACAACCTGGCGTATTACCAGGATGCCTACGAGATTGGCCCGGAAAAAATCATCGATACCTATGCCGCCGCGACGCAACACGTCGATCAGGGGCTGTCGCTGACGTTGTTCTTCCGCGATACCGCCACCACCCGCGACATCAACCGCGCGCAGATCTACGCCTGGCGCAAAGGCATCAAGACCATTTACTACATCCGCCTGCGCCAGATGGCGCTGGAAGGCACCGAGGTGCAGGGCTGCGTGTCCTGCGCGCTGTGAGGCAACTTATGACGACCGTAACATCGGCGCCGCTGGTGCGCGCCATCAACTGGAACATCATCGAAGACGACAAGGATCTGGAGGTGTGGAACCGCCTGACCTCCAACTTCTGGCTGCCGGAGAAGGTGCCGCTGTCCAACGATATCCCGTCCTGGGCCACGCTGACGCCGAAGGAGCAGCAGCTGACCATTCGGGTGTTTACCGGGCTGACGCTGCTGGACACCATCCAGAACACCGTCGGCGCGCCGGCCCTGATCGCCGATGCGCTGACGCCGCACGAAGAGGCGGTGTACTCCAACATCAGCTTTATGGAGGCGGTGCACGCCCGCTCTTACAGCTCAATCTTCTCTACCCTGTGTCAAACGCCGGACGTGGATGACGCCTATCGCTGGAGCGAGGAAAACCGCGCGCTGCAGAAGAAAGCCGGCATCATTCTGGCGCACTACCGCAGCGACGATCCGCTGCTGAAAAAGGTCGCCAGCGTGTTCCTCGAGTCGTTCCTGTTCTATTCGGGCTTTTACCTGCCGATGTACTGGTCCAGCCGCGCCAAGCTGACCAACACCGCCGATCTGATCCGCCTGATCATTCGCGACGAGGCGGTGCACGGCTACTATATCGGCTATAAGTTCCAGAAAGGGCTGGAGAAAGTGGACGCCGCACGGCGCCAACAGGTGAAAAATTTCGCCTTCGATCTGATGCAGGACCTGTACGACAACGAGGTGCGCTACACCGAGGAGCTGTACGACGGCGTCGGCTGGACGGAAGACGTGAAGACCTTCCTGCACTACAACGCCAACAAGGCGCTGATGAACCTGGGGTATGAAGCGCTGTTCCCACCGGCGATGGCGGAGGTCAACCCGGCGATCCTGTCGGCGCTGTCGCCAAACGCCGACGAAAACCACGACTTCTTCTCCGGGTCAGGGTCGTCCTACGTCATCGGCAAGGCGGTCAACACCGAGGATGAGGACTGGGACTTCTGAGAACATGACAGCGATACCGGTCTTTCAGGCCGGTATCGTGCATTCAATACCCTTGTTCTTTCTGACTACGGATCGCCAGAACAAACGCCGTATCGATATCAGGGATATATTTGTAGAGCGCCAAATAACCGCGAACTTGCTGCCCAATAATCAATTCACGCAGCCCTGAGCCAAGGGCTCGTCCGATCAATGGATTATGTTCCAATACCGCAATCGCCTGGATGATTTCCTGAATGCGCCGCCCTGGATCCACGGCACCATACTGAGCCAAATGAGCGAGAATACGTTCGATATCATCCCTGACCTCTGGCGCCAACTCGACGTTTGCCATCAGCGCCCCAATTTTTTTACCGGAGGTTTAACAGCGTCAGTGTTACCGGCTGCGTAATTTTCCAAATAACCGCGCATCTCTTTCCAAGAGACCGTCTCTCCCGTCGCAATTATCTTGGCATAGCGTTTTTCCGCTTCATTCTCAAAGTCGCGGCGCAACTCTTCTTGCTGCGTTTTCTCCGCTATTGCCTGCAAAATAAAGCTGTGAGACGTCACGCCAGCCTGCTCGGCGACGGCAGCGACTCGGGCTTTAAGCTCATCTGGAATACGGATGGTCGTCGTCGACATAATCGCTCCCAACGTCGGTCAATCACATGTAGCTCAATTGTGCTACATGAAGTCTGACAGCGCAATAATGCAGAGGATTATTTCACCGATTGACGCAGCTCAAGCTGCCGCCAAATAGCGCGTTTCTCCGCGTCGCTGGCGGTCGGCCAGGCGGCGATTTCCGCCCGCGTGCGCCGGCATCCCCGGCACTGCTGGGTTTCGTCGTCGATGCGGCACAGGCTGACGCAGGGCGATCTCACGCCGTGCTGGAATTGCTGATTGTCGCCCGCCATACGCTGCCCTTGATGTGATGAGTTCCGCCACAGGATACCCGATCCTGCGGCGGCGCGTCGTCAATCAGATGATGCCGCCGTTGGCGCGCAGGGTTTGGCCGTTGATCCAGCCGCCGTCGGCCCCCGCGAGGAAAGCCACCGCTGCAGCGATATCGTCCGGCGTGCCCAGACGCTCCAGCGGCGCCATCTTCGCCAGCCGCTCGATAAGCTCCGGGGTTTTACCGTCGAGGAACAAGCCGGTGGCGGTCGGCCCCGGCGCGACGGCGTTCACCGTGATATTGCGGCCGCGCAGCTCTTTCGCCAGCACGCTGGTCAGCGCTTCGATCGCCGCCTTACTGGCGGCATACATACCGTAACCCGGCTGCAGCAACCCCACCACGCTGGAAGAGAAGTTGATGATGCGGCCGTTGTCGCGCAGGCGCTTCGCCGCCTCGCGCATCGCATTGAAGCTGCCTTTCAGGTTGATGTCGAGCAGGCGATCCACGTCTTCATCACGCATGTCCGCCACCGGCGCCAACGCGATCACCCCGGCGTTATTGACCAGCACGTCGACGCCGCCAAACGCTTGTTCGGCGCTGTCGAACAGCTGGGTGACCGCAGCCGCATCGCTGACGTCGGCTTTGGCGCCGAGCGCGCGGCCGCCGCGCTGTTCTATCTTGCGCACCAGCTCATCGGCCGGCGCCGGGTTGCCTGAATAGTTGATGATGACGGTAAAGCCGTCGATGGCCAGACGCTCGGCGATGGCGGCACCGATGCCGCGCGATGCGCCGGTGACGATGGCGACGGAGGGAGTTTTCTGATTCATCGGGAGATCCTTAAAGAAAACGACGAGGGTAACGTTAATCATGCACTCTTTATCACGGCGAATAAGCCCCGATTCTCTGGCATCATCATCCCAAATTATCGAACAATGTCCCCAAGGCGCTTACGATGGCCGCCCGTTGGGCGGCCATCTCCCTTACAGCGCGCCGTAGTTCAATGGCACCCAGGTGTAACCGTCGCCCTGGCGGTTCAGATACCCCAACCCCGGGAACGACAGGTGTGCGCCGCCGACCAGTTCGCTCTGTCGCGCGCTGTCGCCAAATATCCGCAGCCGTTGAGCGACCGCCGCCTTGGCGTCGCTGTCAAAGCTAATCGCCACCTTCGGATGCGGCAACTGTACCGCTGCCACGTGGATAAGATCCCCCAACAGCAACAGCTTCTTGCCCTGGCTGGTCACCTGATACACGCTGTGCCCCGGCGTATGGCCGTGGGCGGCGAAGGCGGCAATACCCGGCGACAGTTCACCGTCGCCGCTGAACGGCTTAAAGTGGCCCAGCGCCTGGTACGGCTTGATCACCGCCTGGGCCCGTTCGAAGTTGCTTTTACTGCCCGCGCTGGCCTGTTTCAGTTTGTCCGCGCTTAGCCAGAAGTCCGCGTCCTGACTGGCGGCGCGCACCACCGCATTGGGGAATACCGCCTTGCCGTCGTGCGTCAGGCCGCCGAGGTGGTCCGGGTGCATGTGGGTCAGGTAGATCTCATCCACCTGCTCCGGCTGGTAGCCCGCCGCACGCAGGTTATCCACCAGCTTGCCCAGGCCGTCGCCCAGCAGTTGGCCGGCGCCGCTGTCGATCATCACCAGCTTATCGCCGGTATTGATCAGATAGGCATTGACCGAGGTGACCACCGGCAGGCTTTGATGCCGCTCGGCCAACCCGGCGGCGATCTGCTGCGGCGTGGTGTTCAGCAACAGCTTGTCCGCCGGCAAACGAATGATGCCGTCGGACAACGCGGTCACTTCAAAATTGCCCAGCATGATGCGGTAAAATCCCGGCGTCGGGGTTTTGGCCTGCGGCGCGGCGGCCCCGGCCTGTAATGACATAACGGCCAGCGCCGCGCCCAGCAGACAACGTTTCCAGAACATGATGACTCCTTGCGAGAATTGAACAGCGCTAAGTATTGACGCAAAAATCCCGATGCGCCTGTTTAATAAATGCCTTTGATAAATATATGAACAATATATTTATTGTGAATAATTTTGTTTGCCGACTCACACAACCCCAATCAATATTTTCTCGCTCGCCACTTCGTTATTTTTCTTACTCCCTAAACCACGAGTGAGGAAATATCATGAACTACCAATTCGAAAACCTGGTCTTTGAAGGCGGCGGCGTAAAAGGCATCGCCTATGGCGGCGCGCTGGAATTGCTGGAAGCCAAAGGCATCATGCCGCAGATCAAGCAAACCTCCGGCGCCTCGGCGGGCGCCATCGCCGCGCTGCTGGTCGGCCTGGGCTGCAGCTCGGCGGACGTCACCAAGATTCTGTCGGCGATGGATTTTAAAAAATTCCTCGATTATAACGGCGGCTTTTTCGGTACGCTCCAGGATGCCTATCGCCTGTTTAATCAGTACGGCATCGCGCCCGGCGATTATTTCTATCAATGGTCACGCGATATTATCAAGCAGTATACCGGCAACCCGGATATCACCTTCGAGCAGTTCGAAGCGATGAAGGCGGCGAAAGGGTTCAAGTCGATTTACTTTATCGGCGCCAACCTCAACAGCGGCCAGCGAGAGGTTTATTCTCACCGTACCACGCCGCGCATGAAAGTGGCGGACGGCCTGCGCATTTCGATGTCGTTCCCCTTCGCCTTCGTGGCGAAGAACAATACTCTGGGCGACCTGTGCATCGATGGCGGCATGATCGACAACTACCCGGTGCGACTGTTCGACTATGACTTCTCCGCCACGCCGCCTTACATCGACGCCTCCAGCCAACGCATCAACACCCGCACCCTGGGCCTTCGCCTCGACTCCGCCGGCGAAATCGCCCAGGCCGCCGGTCAGGCCGGCCCGCGCACGCCGGTCAACAACCTGTTTGATTTCACCCTGGCGGTGGCCAACGTGATGCTGGACATCCAAACCAAGGTGCATCTGGACAGCGATGACTGGAAGCGCACCGTGTATGTCGATACGCTCGACGTCGGCACGCTGGAGTTCGGCATCAGCGAGGAGAAGAAACGCGCGCTGATCGAATCCGGCCGCCGCGGCGTAGAGCGCTACTTCGCCTGGTACGACGCCGCCATGAAACAGGCAGCGTAACCGGTATTATCCCCGCCCGCACGTCAGGCCGGCGCGCGGGCAAAAAAAATCCCCGCGGGGGCGGGGAAAGGCAAAGTAACGCTAAGGATTTATAGGAGTTATACGAAGAACTTGGCCAACACCAGCAGAGACAGCGAAACGTTGATAGCGCCGCCGATACGGGTTGCGATCTGGGCGAACGGCATCAACGACATGCGGTTGCCGGCGGTGAGGATCGCGACGTCGCCGGTGCCGCCCTGCCCGCTCTGGCAGCAGGAGACAATCGCCACGTCGATAGGGTGCATGCCGATTTTCTTGCCGACGAAGAAACCGGTCGCCACCAGCGCGCTGACGGTGGTGACGATCACGATCAGATTCTGTACGGTGAACGCGTCCACCAGCTCCTGCCACGGCGTGATAGCCACCCCGACCGCGAACAGGATCGGATAAGTCACGGCGGTGCGGAAGAATTTGTACACCACCTGCGAGCCTTCCTGAATGCGTGGCGATACCCCGTGCGCCAGCTTCACCGCCACGGCGGCGAACAGCATGCCCACCGGCGCCGGCAGGCCGATCAGACGGTGCAGCAGCATGCCCACCATATACAGCAGAATGGCCAACAGCGCGCCGCAGGCGATGGTGCTGACGTCCACCTTGCCGCTGATTTTTTCCACGGCGTTCATGTCGCTGTCGCCCTGCTTGCTCGGCATCAGGCTGCCTTCGCCGGTCAGGTGCGGATAACGCTTGCCCAACTGGTTGAGCAGGCCGGCGATGACGATGGCAGTCAGGCTGCCGAGCATCACGATTGGCAGAATGCGCCCCAACGCCACGCCCTGCTCCATGTGCAGGATCGCCGCGTAGCCCATCGACAGCGGGATCGCCCCTTCACCCACGCCGCCGGCCATGATCGGCAGGATCAGGAAGAAGAAGATCTGGAACGGCTCCAGGCCCAGCGCCATGCCGACGCCCATCCCCACCAGCATACCGACGATCTCGCCGCACAGCATCGGAATGAAGATGCGCAGGAAGCCCTGGATCAGCACCTGGCGGTTCATGCTCATGATGCTGCCGACAATGATGCAGCAGATGTAGAGATAAAGAATGTTGGTCGATTTGTAGAACTTGGTGGTCGACTCCACCACCACGTCCGGCAGCAGGCCATAGTGCACCAGCGCGGAAGGAATGAAGGTGGCGCAGATCGCCGCCGCGCCCATTTTGCCGATCAGCGGCAGGCGCTTGCCGAATTCGCCGCAGGCGAAACCGAAGAACGCCAGGGTAGCCACCATCACCACGATATCGCTCGGCAATTTGCCTTCCAGGCAGTCGAGCAGAATCAATACGCCGGCCAGAATAAAGAACGGTAACGGAATAATCCCTACTTTATAATTGTCCAGTATCCGCCACCATTTCTCACGCAGAGGAATATCAGCGGCCTTGTCTTTGGCTACGAGGTAAGAATCATCTGTTGTGCTCATAATCTGGCCTCTTATTAGTTTGTTCAGCCATCATAGAGAAGCGCACGGATTATCTGCTGTGATTATGTTCAAAGTTAAAAAGGGTTTTTAATGGTGGTTATGGTTTCTATGGGGTTAATTAAGATTATGTAAAAACCAACGTGGTTTTAATGGTGTTAATACCGTTTTTATTTTAAAGCTTATCAACTTTATCGCAGACGAACAATTCTCGTCCGGTTCACTCTAATCCCGTGTGAGGGATCACAAGTTGATCGAGCGCAATATTACAGACCCCGCTTATCGTGATAGGGTAAGGCTTCAGGATCTCTTTACGGTGAAGCTCCACCATGCGCCTCAAACTCTCATTTCAAATCAAACTGTTTCTGTGCCTGGTGGCCTTCTCCTGCCTGCTGCTGACCTGTATCGGCGCCTATACCTATTACCAGTTGGATGCGCAACTGCACCGCGATCTCGGCGCCCGCGCCCAGGTGCAGGCGCGGGAAATCGCCCTTATCCCTTCGCTGGTGGACGCGGTGGAAAACAACGACGCCGCCAGGATCGCCGCACTGATGAAAAGAATCCGCGCCAGCAGCGACGCCAGCTATATCGTCATCGGCGATAATCATGCCCGCCATCTTTATCATTCCGAATACGAAGGCCGCCTGGGCACACCGATGATCGGCGGCGATAATAAAGAGGTACTGGAAGGGAAAAGCATTATTTCCATTCGCAAGGGCGGCATCGGCGTATCATTACGTAGCAAGGCGCCGATCCTGGATGAAAATAATCAGGTGATCGGCATCGTTTCCGTCGGTTATTTGAAATCGCATATCGATAATTTAAATGCCAGGACGTTGACGCAAATTATCGGCTCTATCGTGCTGCTGCTGATTGCCCTGTTCGTTTTTTCCTGGCTGCTGTCGAAAAATCTCAAGCGCCAGATGTTCTGGCTGGAACCGAAAGAGATCGCGCTGCTGGTGCGCCAGCAAAAAGCGCTGCTGGAAGCCATTTATGAGGGCGTGATCGCCATCGATCCGCAATTGCGGATCATCACCATCAACCATGCGGCGCGCGAGCTATTGGATCTACACCAGCCCGCCGCCAGCTTGCTGGGCCGACCAATCGGCGACGTGATCCAGGCGCAGCCGAACTTCTTCGCCGCCGCGCAACTGGGCCTGGATACGCACGACGAGGTGTGCCGCTTCAACCACGTGCGGGTGATCGCCAGCCGGGTGCGCATCATGCAGGAGCAGGAGCTGCAAGGCTGGGTGATCAGCTTCCGCGACAAGAACGATATCAATACCCTGAGCAGCCAGCTCAGCCAGGTGAAACGCTATGCCGACAACCTGCGCATCATGCGCCACGAGCAGCTGAACTGGACCGCCACGCTGGCCGGGCTGTTGCATATGCAGCGCTACGACGAGGCTATTCGCTATGTGGAAGCCCAGTCGGAGGGCGCGCAGGAGATCCTCGATTTCATCTCGCAGCGCTTCAGTTCGGCGGCGCTGTGTGGCCTGCTGTTGGGCAAATACTCCAGCGCCAAAGAAAAAGGCATCGAGCTGCGCTTCGATCCGGCCTGCCAGCTGCGGCAGATCCCGGCGGCGCTGAATGAGACCGAACTGATGTCGATCGTCGGTAACCTGCTGGATAATGCGGTGGAGGCGACGCTGCACCGCCCGGCCCCGCACGATGCGATCGAACTCTATATCAGCGACGGTAGCGACGAGCTGGTGATCGAGGTGGCGGATCGCGGTACCGGCATCGCCGAGGAGATCCGTGATACGCTGTTTGAACAGGGCGTCACCACCAAAGCGGATAAAAGCGACCACGGCATCGGCCTGCATCTGGTCGCCAGCCACGTGGCGCAGGCGCATGGCAGCATAGAAGTGTCAGACAACGAGCCGCACGGCGCGATATTCTCTATATTTATCCCTAAATAAAACCCATAACCCGATTTTTTGAGCACCCGATTATGTCACACCAAGCACTGGACGTTCTGATCGTGGAAGACGAGCCGCAACTGGCGACGCTGCACGCGGAGTTCATCGAGAAAAATTTCAACCTGCGGGTGGTGGCTTACGCCGCCACGCTGGCCGAAGCGCGAGCCAAAGCCAACGCGCATCAGCCGCGCCTGATCCTGCTGGATAACTTTCTGCCGGACGGTCAGGGCATCGAGCTGATGGAAGAGCCGGCGGTGAAGAACCCCGCCTGTTCGGTGATCTTCATCACCGCCGCCAGCGACATGCATACCTGCAGCCAAGCGATCCGCAACGGCGCCTTCGACTACATCATCAAGCCGGTGTCCTACAAGCGGCTGCGCAATTCGCTCGAACGTTTCATGCAGTTCGTACAGACCCAGCGTACCTTCAAGATCATCGATCAGGATAACGTCGATGCGCTGTACAACCTGCAGTCGAAGCAGTTCTCCAGCGAGCCGAGCGCCAAAGGCATCGAAACCAATACCCTTGAGCTGGTGCAGGCGCTGTTTATCGCCCAGCCGACGGTAGCGCATGCGGTGGAAGACGTGGTGGAGCAGGTCGGCATCAGCAAGACCACCGCCCGGCGTTATCTGGAATATTGCGTCGCCACCCAGTTCGTGCGGGTAGAGATGTTGTACGGCAATATCGGCCATCCGCGGCGGCTGTACCGCAAGGCCTGAGGCTGCCATCTGGCTGTCATATTACGGCGATAACATAGCGCTCGACGATATCCCCCTCGATATCGGCACCTGTCGTTAAAACTGATGAAATACTGATGACTTTTTACCCGGCCTCTGGTCGGGTTTTTTATTATCCGAACGGCAGGCGTAAAACCGAAATAGCTCATCGCCCCACACCGCGTTATTTCCTCAAAAACCAAACCATTATGGCGAATAACGGCCGTCAATTTTGAGTCACGGGCCAAATTACCATAGCTAATTAAAACCTTGATGTAAACCACTAATATCCCATTTAAATGACATTGAGGGTTGTCTCAGATATTCACTGTGTTAGGGTAAAAAGCTCTTTTATTTTGCTAAGGACAGCCCATAACGCGTTAATTAAACCAGAGGAAACAGCAAATTGCATGGCAATTAAACTCGAAGTAAAGAACCTGTATAAGATATTTGGCGAACACCCGGAACGCGCATTCAAACTGCTGGATAAAGGTCTGACAAAAGATCGGCTGTTTGAAAAAACCGGCTTATCGCTCGGCGTAAAAGACGCCACTCTGGCCATTGAAGAAGGCGAGATATTTGTCATCATGGGGCTCTCCGGTTCCGGCAAGTCCACCCTGGTACGCCTTCTCAATCGTCTGATAGAACCCACCCGCGGCCAGGTGCTGATCGACGGTGAGGACATCGCCAAAATATCCGACACCGCGCTGCGCACCGTGCGGCGAAATAAGATCAGCATGGTATTTCAATCATTCGCGCTGATGCCGCACATGAATGTCCTGAATAATACCGCCTTTGGTATGGAATTAGCCGGCATACCGTTGCAGGAACGTCAGGAAAAAGCGCTGGATGCCCTGCGTCAGGTCGGGCTGGAGAATTATGCGCTGTCTTATCCAGATGAATTATCCGGCGGTATGCGCCAGCGCGTAGGATTAGCCCGCGCCATGGCCAATAACCCGGATATATTATTGATGGACGAGGCCTTCTCTGCGCTCGATCCGTTAATTCGCACCGAAATGCAGGATGAGCTGGTGAAATTACAGGCCCAGCATCAGCGCACCATCGTGTTTATTTCCCACGATCTGGACGAGGCGATGCGTATCGGCGATCGCATCGCCATCATGCAGGGCGGTGAGGTGATCCAGGTCGGCACACCGGACGAGATCCTGAACAACCCGGCCAACGACTATGTGCGCACCTTCTTCCGCGGCGTGGACATCAGTCACGTGTTCAGCGCCAAGGATATCGCCCAACGGCGCCCGGTGACGCTGATCCGCAAAACCCCCGGCTTTGGCCCCCGATCGGCGCTGCAGCTGCTGCGCGATGAGGACCGTGATTATGGTTATGTTGTTGAACGCGGGAAGAAATTTATTGGCGTGGTGTCGATAGAGTCGCTGAAAAAGGCGCTGTCCGCCAATCAAACGCTGGACGATGCCCTGCTCGAAGCCCCTGCCGCCGTGCCGGCCGATACGCCGCTCAGCGATCTGATTTCCCTGGTCGCCCAGGCGCCCTGCGCGGTGCCGGTGGTGAGCGAAGAACATAACTATCTCGGCATCATCTCCAAGGCCATGCTGCTGCAGGCGTTGGACAAGGAGGGCTCAACCAATGAGTGATACCACGCAAACCCAAGATCCCTGGGCTACCGCACCGGCAGATGCCGGCGCCGCACCCGCTCACGATGTCGCCGCCAACGCCGGCGACGCCTGGTCCAGCGCGCCGCCGCCGGCCGCTCATGACGCCGCCGGACAAGGCGCAGATTGGCTCAGCAGCGCCCCGGCGCAGCCTGAACACTTCAGCCTGCTCGACCCGTTCCATAAGGCCTGGGTGCCGTTCGACTCCTGGGTCACGCAAGGCATCGACTGGCTGGTGCTGCACTTCCGTCCACTGTTCCAGGGCATTCGCGTGCCGGTGGATATGATCTTGAGTGGCTTCCAGCAATTGCTGCTGGGCATGCCGGCGCCGATCGCCATTCTGGTGTTCTCGCTGCTCGCCTGGCAGGTCTCGGGCCTCGGCATGGGCGCCGCCACGCTGCTCTCCCTGGTCGCCATCGGCGCCATCGGCGCCTGGTCGCAGGCGATGGTTACGCTGGCGCTGGTGCTGACCGCGCTGTTCTTCTGCATTCTTATCGGCCTGCCGCTCGGCATCTGGCTGGCGCGCAGCAAGCACGCCGCCAAGGTGATAAGGCCGCTGCTCGACGCGATGCAAACCACCCCGGCCTTCGTTTACCTGGTGCCGATCGTCATGCTGTTCGGCATCGGCAACGTGCCGGGCGTGGTGGTCACCATTATCTTCGCGCTGCCGCCGATTGTGCGCCTGACCATTTTGGGCATCAAGCAGGTGCCGGAAGATCTGATCGAGGCCGCCGAATCCTTCGGCGCCAGCCCGCGGCAGCTGCTGTTCAAGGTGCAGCTGCCGTTGGCGATGCCGACCATCATGGCCGGCGTGAACCAGACGCTGATGTTGGCGCTGTCGATGGTGGTCATTGCCTCGATGATCGCGGTCGGCGGTCTGGGGCAGATGGTGCTGCGCGGCATCGGCCGGTTGGACATGGGCCTGGCAGCCGTCGGCGGGGTCGGCATCGTGATCCTGGCGATCATTCTCGATCGCCTCACCCAATCGCTGGGGCGCGATCGCCGCAGCAAGGGCATCGGCCGCTGGTATCGCCGTGGCCCCATCGGGCTGCTGACTCGCCCGTTCATCAAACAGGCCTGACGCTTTTCCCGCCGGCGGCTGCGGCCCCGGCGGGCTATGACACCACCACATCGAAAGAGGGAAACACTATGCGCACCACGGGCATCTGGGCTCTCGCCCTGACGACGCTGATTGGCTCACAGAGCGCCATCGCGGCAGACTTACCCGGCAAGGGGATCGCGGTACAGCCGGTGCAAAGCACCATTTCCGAAGAGACGTTCCAGACGCTGCTGGTCAGCAAGGCGCTGGAGAAATTGGGTTACGACGTGAAGGAACCGCGTGAAGTGGATTACAACGTCGCCTACACCTCCATTGCCTCCGGCGATGCGACCTTTATCGCGGTCAACTGGGACCCGCTGCACGCCGATCAGTACAAGGCCGCCGGCGGCGACGCCAAGTTCTACCGTGAAGGCGTCTACGTCAACGGCGCCGCGCAGGGTTACCTGATCGACAAGAAAACCGCCGAGCAGTATCACATCACCAACGTCGAACAGCTCAAGGATCCCAAGATCGCCAAGCTGTTCGACACTAACGGCGACGGCAAGGCCGATCTGACTGGCTGCACCCCGGGTTGGGGCTGCGAAGCGGTGATCAACCACCACATCAAGGCCTATGGCCTGAGCAATACCGTCGAGCACAACCAGGGCAACTACGCGGCGATGATCGCCGACACCATCACCCGCTACAAAGAGGGCAAACCGGTGCTGTATTACACCTGGACACCGTACTGGGTCAGTGATGTGATGGTGCCGGGCCGCGACGTGGTCTGGCTGCAGGTGCCATTCTCTTCGCTGCCGGGCGAGCAGAAGAACGTCGACACCAAGCTGCCTAACGGCGCCAACTACGGCTTCCCGGTCAACACCATGCGCATCGCCGCCAACAAGCAGTGGGCCGAAGCCAATCCTGCGGCCGCCAAGCTGTTCGCCATCATGAAGCTGCCGATCGCCGACATCAATGCGCAAAACCTGCGCATGCATGAAGGCCAGGCTTCGGAGGCCGATATCCAGAACCACGTTAACGGCTGGATCAAGGCGCACCAGGCGACCTTCGACGGCTGGGTGAAAACCGCCGCCGAAGCGGCGAAGTCGTAACCGTTCAGGGGCGCCGCCTTTGCCGCGCCCCTACCCCGCCATATCGATGCCGCTGAACTGTAAAAAACGTGCGGCGGCGTTCGACAAAGGCTGCGGCCAGATGCAATACACCTGGCGCCGCGGCCCGTCTTCAATCGGAATCGACACCAGCGCACTTAAGCGTTGCGCGGTCGAGACAGGTACGATACCCGCCGCCAATCCGCGCCGCACCAGATTTTCCAGCCATTCGATATGATCGATTTCAAAACTGACGTGCCGGCGGATACCCGTCGCCTGGAAGGCGCGATCGGTTTGGCGTCGCGCACCGGTGCCGCTGTAGAAATCCACCAGCGGCACTTCCGCGAGCGCCTGCAGGTTCACCCGCTCGCGGTTGGCCAGCGGGTGCTGCGGCGCCACCAGCGCCACCAATGGCTCATCGGTCAACTGCCGGTGCGACATCGGCAGTAAATCGACATCGCCGGGCCAGATGCCGACGAACGCCATATCGCACTTCTGCTGACGCACGTCCTCCAGCAGGGCTTCGCTCATGCCAACGTACAGGCGAATATTTACCGCCGGATAGTGGCGATGAAACTTGTCGAGCTTTTCGGTCAGATCAATCGCGTTTATGGTTGAAATCGTGCCGATGGTCAGGGTGCCGGACACCGCATCGCCGGCGGCGGTCACCTCTTCCACCAGCGCCTGCTGCGCCGCCAACAGGCGCTGCGCCGACGGAATAAAAGCCTGGCCGGCGGGGGTCAACCGCACCCGGCGCGAGGTGCGCTCAAACAGCGTACAGCCCAGCTCTTCTTCCAGTTTGGCGATCTGGTGGCTGAGCGCCGACTGCACCGTATGGCAACGCTGCGCCGCCCGGGTGAAACTCTGTTCTTCCGCCACCGCCAGCGCATAGCGGATCTGTTTCAGGTTCATGGCATCTATCTTGAAATGAGATAAATCAAATGAAAATTATACATTGGTTTCCGCAGACGCGTTGCCGGATACTGCGCGCTATCTTCTTCCCGTGATGAAAAAAACATGAACCAACAAAACGCCCATCCGGGCCTCAGTCCGGCGCTGACCGTGCTGATTGCCATCGCCACCGGTCTGGCGGTCGCCAGCAACTATTACGCGCAACCGCTGCTGGAAACCATCGCCACCAGTTTCAACCTGTCGGTCAACCAGGCCGGCTTTATCGTCACCGCCGCGCAGCTCGGTTACGCCACCGGCCTGCTGCTGCTGGTGCCGCTCGGCGATATGTTCGAACGCCGCGGCCTGATCGTGTTCATGACGCTGCTGGCCGCCGGGGGCATGCTGATCACCGCCACCTCCGCCACGCTGCCGATGATGATCCTCGGCACCGCGCTCACCGGGCTGTTCTCGGTAGTGGCGCAGATCCTGGTGCCGCTGGCCGCCACGCTGGCCCACCCGGAAAAGCGCGGCAAGACCGTTGGCATCATCATGAGCGGCCTGCTGCTCGGCATCCTGCTGGCGCGAACCGTCGCGGGCGCGCTGGCGTCGTTCGGCGGCTGGCGCACCATTTACTGGGTCGCCAGCGTGCTGATGATCCTGATGGCGCTGATCCTGTGGCGCGCGCTGCCGCGCTATAAGCAACACTCCGGGCTGAACTATCCGCAGCTGCTGGCCTCGATCTTCAGCCTGTTCTGCCGCACGCCGTTGCTGCGCACCCGCGCCATCCTCGGCGCCCTTTCGTTCGCCAACTTCAGCGTGCTCTGGACCTCAATGGCCTTTCTGCTCGCCGCGCCGCCGTTCAACTATTCCGAGGGGGTGATCGGGCTGTTCGGCCTGGTGGGCGCCGCCGGGGCGCTGGCCGCTTCGCGCGCCGGACATCTGGCGGACAAAGGTAAAGCCGGGTTGACCACCACCGTCGGCCTGGTGTTGTTACTGCTGTCCTGGATCCCTATCGCGTTAGCCAAACAGTCGCTATGGGCGCTGATCGCCGGCATTCTGATCCTCGATCTGGCGGTGCAGGCGGTGCACGTCACCAACCAGAGCGTGATGTACCGCATCATGCCGGACGCGCGCAACCGCCTGACAGCCGGCTACATGACCAGCTACTTTATCGGCGGCGCGCTCGGTTCTCTGCTCTCCGCCTCGGCCTATCAGCATGCCGGCTGGTACGGCGTGGCCGCCGCCGGCGGGGTGTTATGCCTGCTCAACCTGCTGACCTGGTGGCTCGGCAAGCACCACGATCCGCAAGGGCCAGCGACAATCTGATTATCGTGCAAATAGTCACTAAAGAAATTTATTAGCGGTGCAGGGTATAAACATTACTTACTCTCTGGTAATGTTCTGGGCATAAACTATTGAAGTCCTATCTACCCTGCGATCCACAACCATGCAAAGCCAAGCTGCAGACAGCCTCAATCCGCCCGCCGTCAGCGCCACCTTCGCCAACGGCGTCGTCGACAGTTTGCCGATCGTCATCGGGTATGTCCCGGTGGCGTTCGCCTTCGGCCTCAGCGCCGTCAAACTGGGCTTTTCCCCGCTGGAAAGCCTTTTCTTCTCCTGCATCATCTACGCCGGCGCCAGCCAGTTCGTGATCACCGCCCTGCTGAGCGCCGGCATGTCGCTGTGGGTCTCCGCGTTGACGGTGATGGCGATGGACGTGCGCCACCTGCTGTACGGCCCGGCGCTGCGTCACCGTATCGTCTCGCGCATGTCGCCCGGTAAAACGGCAATGTGGGCTTTTGGTCTGACCGATGAGGTCTTCGCCGCCGCCACCGCCAAGCTGATGCGCAATAACCGCAGCTGGAGCGAAAACTGGATGCTGGGCATCGCGCTCTGTTCCTGGCTTTCCTGGGTAGCCGGCACCGCGCTCGGCGCGCTGTTCGGCAACGGCCCGCTGGAGCAGTTCCCGGTGATCGAGGCCTCGCTGGCCTTCATGCTGCCGGCGCTGTTTCTCAGTTTCCTGCTGGCTGCTTTCCGGCGCCCGCAGAGCCTGACCATCGCTGCCTCATTGGCCGGTGCGCTGCTCGGCGTGGTGCTGTTCTCCATCCCGGTCGCCATTTTGGCCGGCATCGGCGCCGGTTGCGTCGCCGCTCTGTTCCAACCTGCCCCTGCGGAGGCCAGCCATGAACACTGATGTGCTGGTGATCGGCCTGGTGGTGGGTTGCGCCAATTACCTGTTCCGTTATCTGCCGCTGCGGCTGGCGCCGGCGCGCGCCCAGCCCGGCCTCAAACGCGGTAAAGCCGCCCTGCTACTCGACAGCATTGGCATCGCCTCGATCTGCGCCCTGCTGGTGGTCTCCAGCACGCCGGTGGTGATGCGCGAACCGGACAAGCTGCTGCCGACGTTGGCGGGGTTCGCCGCGCTGGCGCTGTGCTTCTACCGCAGTAAAAGCATCATTCTGTCGACGCTGCTCGGCGCGACGGCCTTTGGCGTCACATTAAAGCTGTTAATGCTTTTCGGTCCAGGCTGACGCCGCGCCGAACGTTTGGCTTCGCTTTGGCGTTTTCATGCGCCACATCTTTACAAACTCTGACAAATGACACGAATTGCTAAATTATCCGCACGGCTGAACATTTACATTATTAGTCACCGTCGTTACTATCTCGAACGAAATTAATGAGGCCCTAAATTATGGAAAGCTCGTTTGCCCCCATAGAACAAATGCTGAATTTCCGCGCCACCCGGCAGAAAGATTTCCCGTATCAGGAAATCCTGCTGACCCGCCTGTGCATGCACATGCAAGGCAAGTTGCTGGAAAATCGCAACAAGATGCTGAAGGCGCAGGGGATTAACGAAACACTGTTTATGGCGCTGATTACCCTGGATGCGCAGGAGAGCCACAGCATCCAACCTTCTGAGCTAAGCTCTGCCTTAGGCTCCTCGCGCACCAATGCGACCCGCATCGCCGACGAGCTGGAGAAACGCGGTTGGATCGAGCGCCGTGAAAGCGATAACGATCGCCGCTGCCTGCATCTGCATCTGACGCCGCAGGGGGAAGAATTTCTCAGTCAACTGCTGCCGCCGCAGCACCAATGTCTGCATTTCCTGTGGTCCACGCTGACCGACGATGAGCAAAAACAGCTGGAACAGCTGACGCGCAAATTGCTGGCACGTCTGGATCAAATGGAAATCACAGAACAGTTATCCTAATTCACAATTTCTGTTCAGGTACCTATTATGCGATCCCCATTTAACTGGAGATTCACCCCGCTGTTCGCCGTATTGCTGCTGGCCGGGTGTGCTTCTACCGATAATATTGCCCCGCAATCCACGCTGATGGATCCGCAGAGCCTGCAGTTGGCTCAGCCGAAAGTCAGTTCGCTGGCCGTCAGCCCGCAGTGGTGGCGCGCCCTCAAGGATCCGCAGTTGGATGCCCTGATGACGCAGACGCTGCAAAACTCGCCGACCCTGCGTCAAGCCGCCGCCCGCGTGCGCGAAGCGCAGAGCGTGGTGGGCGAAGCCAACGCCGCCAACGGGCCGAACCTGGATCTGAACGCCAGCACCCAGCGTCAACGCGTGCCGCAAAACGTCAATATGGGGTTGGGGTATCCGCATAAGCCGATCTATTCAAGCTCCAACTCCCTGGGGTTGAACCTGGCGTACGAATTCGACTGGTGGGGTAAATACCGCAACCAGGTGAACGCAGCCAAAGCGCAAGTGAACGCTGCGCGCGCCGAGCAGGAACAGGCGGCGCTGACGCTGACCAGTTCGGTGGCGTCCGCCTACTACCAGCTGCAAAGCAATCTGGCGCTCGAAAAGCTGCTGCAGCAGGAAGTGAACAACAATGAACGCCTGACCGCGCTGCGCCAACAGCGCTATCAGGCCGGGCTGACCGGCGTCGACGTGCCGCAACAAACCCAGGCGCAGTCCGACGTCGCCAAACAGCAGATTCTGCAGTTGCAGTCGCAAATCGAACAGCTCAGACACCAGCTCGCCGCGCTGGCGGGCCAAGGGCCGAACGCCATGCAGCACTTGCGTCAGGTGCCGTTGCCCGCAGACAACCTGATGGCACCACAGGGCGAGCTGACGGCGGATCTGCTGGGCAAACGCCCGGACATCGCCGCGCAACGCCAGCTGGTGGAGTCTTACAGCCAGCGCGTCAGCGCCGCGCGTAAGGAGTTTTACCCCAGCCTGACCATTTCAGCCTTCGCCGGCCTGATGACCACCAACACCAGTGGCACCAGCCCGAATCTGTTTGAAGCGGCCAGCCAGGCCTGGAACGTGATGCCGGCGATTTCGCTGCCGATCTTCCACGCCGGGGCGCTGCGCAGCAAGCTGGGCGAGGAATCCGCGCTGTATGACGAAGCGGTGGAATCCTATAACCAAACCATCCTGAATGCGGTACAGGAAACCGCCGACGCCATCACCATCCAGCAGAGTTCTGCGCAACAGCAGCTGCAGGCGGCGTCCGCGGCCCAGTCGATGCAACAGGTGTATCAGGTCGCTAACGCCCGTTACCAGGCAGGGATTATCGGGCGCGACGATCTGTTGACCAGCCAGACGCAGCTATTGCAGCAGCAACAGGCGGAGTTAAATGCCAGCAGCAACTTACTGCAGGCGAAGATAGGACTGATCCGTGCGCTGGGCGGTGGCTATCAGGCCCCGGCCGCAGCGGATTCGAAAGCATAATAATATAAGGCTTGGAGAACACCATGAGCGCGAGCGCGGAAATCCAAAACCCGCAGCAGCCGAGCGGCAAAAAGAAGCAGCGTAAATTTTGGCTGCTGTTGCTGACGGTTATTTTCATTGTTATAGGGGTGGCTTACTTAGTGTATTGGTTCCTGGTGCTGCGTCATCATCAGGAAACCGACGACGCCTACGTCTCCGGCAACCAGGTGCAGATCATGGCCCAGGTGTCCGGTAGCGTGAACAGCGTCAATTTCGACAACACCGACTACGTCAAGCAGGGCGACGTACTGCTGACGCTCGATCCGACCGATGCCGAGCAGGCGTTTGAACGCGCCAAAACCGGCCTGGCCAACAGCGTGCGTCAGACCCACCAGCTGATCATCAACAGCAAGCAGTATCAGGCCAACATCGCCCTGCGCAAGACCGATCTGAGCAAGGCCGAGAACGATCTGAAACGCCGCGTGGTGCTGGGCAGCGTTGACGCCATCGGCCGCGAAGAGCTGCAACACGCTCGCGATGCGGTCGACAGCGCCAAGGCCGCGCTGGAAGTGGCGGTGCAGCAATACAACGCCAACCAGGCGATGGTACTGAATACCCCGCTGGAACAGCAGCCGGCAATCCAACAGGCCGCCGCGCAGATGCGTGACGCCTGGCTGGCGCTGCAGCGTACCAAAGTGATCAGCCCCATTACCGGTTATGTCTCGCGCCGCAGCGTGCAGGTCGGCGCGCAGATCGCCGCCGGTTCGCCGCTGATGGCGGTGGTGCCGGCCGATCACATCTGGGTTGACGCCAACTTCAAGGAAACCCAGATCGCCAACATGCGCATCGGCCAGCCGGCAACGGTAGTCAGCGATGTCTACGGCGATGACGTGGTGTATCAAGGCAAAGTGGTCGGTATCGATATGGGCACCGGCAGCGCCTTCTCGCTGCTGCCGGCCCAGAACGCCACCGGCAACTGGATCAAGGTGGTGCAACGTCTGCCGGTGCGTATTGAGCTCGACGCCAAGCAGGTGGCCGATCATCCGCTGCGCATCGGTCTTTCGACGCTGGTGACCGTCGACACCGCCAATCTGGACGGCCGCGTGCTCTCTGACGTGGTGCGCGACAAACCGCTGTACCAGAGCGACGCGCTGGCGTTGAATCTGGCGCCGGTTAACCAGCTGATCGCTGACGTGATCCATGCGAACGCCGGCTAAGCGCGCGGGAGGCCATCTTGCCACAGAAACCGCTTGAAGGCGCCCAGCTCGCCTGGATGACGGTCGCGCTCGCCATGGCGACCTTCATGCAGGTGCTGGACTCCACCATCGCCAACGTGGCGATCCCCACCATTGCCGGTAACCTCGGGTCCTCCAACTCGCAGGGGACCTGGGTGATCACCTCGTTCGGCGTGGCGAACGCCATCTCGATCCCGATCACCGGCTGGCTGGCGAAGCGCATCGGCGAAGTGCGGCTGTTCCTCTGGTCCACCGCGCTGTTCGTCCTCGCTTCCTGGCTGTGCGGCATCTCCAACAGCCTCGGCATGCTGATCTTCTTCCGCGTGATCCAGGGCGTGGTGGCCGGGCCGCTGATCCCGCTGTCGCAGAGCCTGTTGCTGAACAACTACCCGCCCGCCAAGCGAGCGATGGCCCTGGCGCTCTGGTCGATGACCGTTATCGTCGCGCCGATCTTCGGGCCGATCCTCGGCGGTTACATCAGCGACAACTACCATTGGGGTTGGATCTTCTTCATCAACATCCCGATCGGCGCCTTCGTTATCATGGCGGCGATGGCGACGCTGAAGGGGCGAGAAACCAAAACCGAGATCAAACCGATCGACACGGTTGGACTGGTGCTGCTGATCGTCGGCATCGGTTCGCTGCAGGTGATGCTCGATCAGGGCAAGGAGCTGGACTGGTTCAACTCGACCGAGATCATCACCCTGACCGTCGTGGCGGTCGTAGCGCTGTTGTTCCTGGTGGTCTGGGAGCTGACGGATGACCATCCGGTGGTGGATCTGTCGCTGTTCAAGTCGCGCAACTTCACCATCGGCTGCCTGTGCATCAGTCTGGCGTACATGCTGTACTTCGGCGCCATCGTGCTGTTGCCGCAGCTGCTGCAAGAGGTGTACGGCTATACCGCCACCTGGGCCGGGCTGGCGTCGGCGCCGGTCGGGCTGATCCCGGTGCTGCTGTCGCCGATCATCGGCAAGTTCGGCAACCGGCTCGACATGCGCAGGCTGGTGACCTTCAGCTTCATCATGTATGCCGTGTGCTTCTACTGGCGCGCCTATACGTTTGAACCGGGCATGGACTTCGGCGCTTCCGCCTGGCCGCAGTTCGTCCAGGGCTTCGCCATCGCCTGCTTCTTCATGCCGTTGACCACCATTACGCTGTCCGGCCTGCCGCCGGAGCGTATGGCGGCGGCATCGAGCCTGTCGAACTTCACGCGAACCCTGGCGGGCTCGATCGGTACCTCGATCACCACCACCCTGTGGACGCAGCGCGAATCGCAGCACCATTCGCAGCTGACGGAGTTCGTCAACCCGTACAACCCGCAGTCGCAGGAGATGTACCGGCAACTGGAGCAGCTCGGCATGAGCAAGCAGCAGGCGTCGGCGTATATCGCCAACGAGATCACCGCGCAGGGCCTGATCATCTCCGCCAACGAGATCTTCTGGCTGTCGGCCGGGGTGTTCCTGGTACTGCTGGTGCTGGTATGGGTGGCGAAACCGCCGTTCAGCTCTGGCGGCGGTGGGGGCGGCGGCGCTCACTAAGCTTCAATAAACGAAACGGGCGCCCTGGGGCGCCCGTTTTTTTATCCGACGTAGAACAGATTACGCCTGATTCTGACGCCACCAGTCCGCCAGCAGAATGCCGGTCGCCACGGAAACGTTCAGGCTTTCCACTTTGCCGGTGCCGCCGATAGACACGTTCATGTCGCCCTGTTGCCAGGCGCCGTCGCTGAGGCCGTCACGCTCCTGGCCCAGCACCAGCACCATCTTGGCTGGCAGCTTGGCCTGCGCCAGCGCGGTGCCTTTGTGGCTGGAGGTGGTGACGATGGTGTAACCCGCCTTGCGGAAGGTATCCAGCACCGACAGGAAATCATCGGCGTTGATCGCCTTGATGTGCTCCGCGCCGCCTTCTGCGGTACGCACCGCCGCGCCGGACTCCAGCAGCGCCGGATCCTGCAGCAGCACGCCGTTGACGCCAAAGTGGGCGCACGAACGGACGATGGCGCCCAGGTTGTGCGGGTTGCCCACTTCTTCCAGCGCCAGCACGCAGTCGGTCGCCGGTGCGGTTTTCAGGTAGGTCTGCGCATCCAGGCCCTGACGCTTTTTGATCAGGAAGCAGACGCCGCCGTGGTGCTCGGTGCCGGAAGCCTTGGCCAGCTCTTCCTCATCCACCACGTGGTAGGCTTTGCGGTTAGCCGCCATCCAGCGCAGCGCTTCACGGAAGCGCGGCGTGACCGACTGCACGAACCAGGCGCGCACGATCGCTTCCGGGCGGCTGGCGAACAGCGCCTGACAGGCGTTTTCACCGTAAACGCGGGTTTCTTCCGCGCGCTGGCGGCGCAGCTGTTCCGGATCGATGAAGCTTTTGCCACTGATGCCACCGTGATCGAACGCCGGCTCTTCATTCGGTGCCCGCGAGACGGTTCTCCACGGTGACTCGTTGCCACCGCGATCTTCAGTGCGCGCCGGACGGCGAGGACGATCGCTTTCACTGCGGCGGGAGTCGGCGCCGCGGCGATCGTTGCCGCCACGCGCCTTGTCTTGACCAGTGCGGCCCGAGCGCGCACCGTCAGCCGGACGGCCTTTGCCAGCCGGACGTTTATTCTTGTTGCGGTCATCGCCATTGTCGTCGTCATTGCGGACGTACATCACTTTGACTTTACCGTTCTTGCCACTAAATGAATCGTTCATTGTCTTCTCCACCAACGCGCAGGGCGCGAAGATTACCTGATGTTGGTGCACGAAGCCACCAACTTGCGCTAAAAGCTCCCAACTATCACATCCATTGAACAAACCTCATTGTTCACGCGCCGGGTTTTGCCGATAATTGTCAGCATTAAAGAAACATCTCCGCAACCGCGTTGCGGGGACCCGGTTTTCTCAGTACCCGAGGTCAACATGAATACAGTTTGTGCAGCTTGCAATGCCACCAACCGTGTGCCGGAAGAACGTCTGGCGGACAACGCGAAATGCGGCCGCTGCGGCCACGAGCTCTTCGACGGTGAAGTGATCAACGCCACCGCCGCCACGCTGGACCAGTTGCTGCAGGACGATCTGCCGGTCGTGGTCGATTTCTGGGCGCCGTGGTGCGGCCCGTGCCGCAGCTTTGCGCCGATCTTTGAAGACGTGGCCGAAGAGCGCGCCGGCAAAGTGCGCTTCGTGAAAGTGAACACCGAAGCCGAACCGGAGCTGAGCGCCCGTTTCCGCATCCGCAGCATCCCGACCATCATGGTGTTCCGTCAGGGCAAGATGGTCGACATGCTCAACGGCGCGATGCCAAAAGCGCCGTTTGACAACTGGCTCAACGAGTTAGTGTGATTCCGCAAGTATAGGCCGTATCCCGCCATCGCGCGCGAACGCGCCCCGATCGAGCCCGCCCCTCCCGGCGGGCTTTTTTCTGCGTTACAATAGCGGTTTTTCCCCCAGGATCGTTATGACCGACAACGCCGTACTTCGCCTGCGCCAATTCCGTTTAGACCGCGCCACCCGCCCTTTTTTGGCGCGCGGTTGCCGGGTGGCGCGTTGTCAGGGTTGCCTGCTGCCGCATAAAAACTGCCTGTGTGACACCATTCGCCCGCAGCAGGCCGGCAGCCGCTTCTGCCTGATCATGTTCGGCGCCGAGCCGCTCAAGCCCAGCAACACCGGGCGCCTGATCGCCGATATCCTGCCGGACACCCAGGCGTTCCTCTGGTCGCGTACCGAGGTCGATCCCGCCCTGCTGGCAGCCATCAACGATCCGACGCGGCAGCCTTATGTGGTGTTCCCCGCGTCCTACGCCGACGCCGAACGGCCGGTGTTCAATGAGCTGCCCGTCGGCGGTAAACCGCCGCTGTTCATCATGCTGGACGGCACCTGGGCAGAAGCGCGCAAAATGTTCCGTAAAAGCCCGTATCTCAATCAATTCCCGGTGTTTTCACTCAACGTCGATGCCGCATCCGACTATCAGCTGCGCGAAGCCAGCCGCGCCGAGCAGCACTGCACGGCGGAAGTGGCCGCCGCCCTGTTGCAACAGGCGGGCGATCTGCCGGCCGCCGACGGATTGAATCAGCATTTCCGCTATTTCCGTCAACAGTATCTGGCGGGGAAACCGACCCGGCCGGAGGCACCGGTCACAGCAATGTAGCCATAAAGCGCCTAAAATCAGGCGTAACGTTGCCAAAAGGAGCCGTGCATGAGCCAGCGAGGGTTAGAAGCGCTACTACGTCCCAAATCGATCGCCGTGCTGGGCGCTTCGCAGCAGCCGGGCCGCGCCGGCAACCTGATGATGAGCAACCTGCTGGCCGGCGGTTTCGGCGGGCCCATCTTGCCGGTGACGCCGCGTTACAAGGCGGTATGCGGCGTCATGGCCTATCCCGACGTCGCCAGCCTGCCGCTGACGCCGGATCTGGCGATCATCTGCACCCACGCCAGCCGTAATCTGGCGCTGATTGAAGCGCTGGGCCAACGCGGCTGCAAAACCGCCATCGTGCTCTCTTCGCCACCGGAACAGTTCGCCGAGCTGAAGGCCTGCGCTCAGCGCCACGCCATGCGGCTGTTGGGCCCCAACAGCCTGGGGCTGCTGGCGCCGTGGCAGGGCATCAACGCCAGCTTCTCGCCGGTGCCGATCCAAAAGGGCAAGCTGGCGTTTATCTCGCAGTCCGCCGCCGTGGCCAACACCATTCTCGACTGGGCGCAGCAGCGCGAAGTCGGCTTCTCCTACTTCATCGCGCTGGGCGACAGCCTGGACATCGACGTCGACGACCTGCTCGACTTTTTGGCGCGCGACAGCAAGACCAGCGCCATCCTGCTGTATCTGGAAAACATCAGCGACGCACGACGCTTTCTCTCCGCCTCGCGCAGCGCCTCGCGCAACAAGCCCATTCTGGTGATCAAAAGCGGCCGCAGCCAACAGGCGCAATTGCTGCTCAACAGCCAGCTGGGGCTGGACGCCGCTTATGACGCCGCCATCCAGCGCGCCGGCCTGCTGCGCGTGCAGGATACTCACGAGCTGTTCTCCGCGGTGGAAACCCTCAGCCATATGCATCCGCTGCGGGGGGAACGGTTGATGATCGTCAGCAACGGGGCGGCGCCGGCGGCGATGGCGCTGGACGAACTGCTCGGCCGCAACGGCAAGCTGGCGACGCTGAGCGAGGAAAGCCTGGCGACGCTGAGCGATGCGCTGCCGGATTTCATTCGCGCCGGCAACCCGCTCGATCTGCGCGACGACGCCACGCCGCAGCGCTACCTGGCGGCTCTCGAAGCGCTGCTCGACAGCCACGACTATGACGCGCTGCTTCTGATCCATGCGCCGAGTGCGGCGGCGCCGGGCACCGCCACGGCGCAGCGGCTGATTGACGCGCTGCATCGCCATGCGCGCGGCAAGCGCATCACCTTGCTGACCAACTGGTGCGGCGAATACTCTTCTCAAGAGGCGCGCCGGCTGTTTACCGAGGCCGCCATTCCCACCTACCGCACGCCGGAAGGCGCGGTCACCGCCTTTATGCATATGGTGGAATACCGCCGCAACCAAAAACAACTGAAAGAGACCCCGGCGCTGCCGGTCGGCCTGACCGCCAATACCGCCGACGCTCACCGCCTGATCCATCAGGCGCTGGCCGAAGGCGCTACCCAGTTGGATACCCACGAGGTGCAATCCATTCTGCAGGCCTACGATCTGAGCACCCTGCCGACCTGGATCGCCGAAGACAGCGCCGAAGCGGTGCACATCGCCGAGCAGATCGGCTACCCGGTGGCGCTGAAGCTGCGCTCGCCGGATATCCCGCACAAATCGGAAGTTCAGGGCGTGATGCTCTACCTGCGCACCGCGACCGAAGTGCAACGCGCGGCGGAGGCGATCCTCGACCGCGTGAAGCGTACCTATCCTCAGGCGCGCATCCACGGCCTGTTGGTGCAGAGCATGGCCAACCGCGCCGGCGCCCAGGAGCTGCGCATCGCCGTGGAGCAGGATGCCATTTTCGGCCCGTTGATCATGCTGGGAGAAGGCGGCGTAGAGTGGCGCCAGGAAAATCAGGTCGCGGTCGCGCTGCCGCCGTTGAATATGGCGCTGGCGCGTTATCTGGTGCTGCAGGCGGTGAAAGGCGGCAAGATCCGCGGGCGCAGCGCACTGCGGCCTTTAGATATCTCCGGGCTGAGCCGCTTGCTGGTGCAGGTTTCCAACCTGATCCTTGACTGCCCTGAGATCGCCCGGCTGGATATTCACCCGGTGCTGGCTTCCGGCAGCGAGTTCACCCTGCTGGACGTTTCGATGCAGCTCGCACCGTTCAGCGGCGATCCGCAGGCGCGGCTGGCGATTCGGCCTTATCCGCATGAGCTGGAAGAGACCATCGCGCTGAAAGACGGCAGCCAATGCCTGTTCCGCCCGATCCTGCCGGAAGACGAACCGGCGCTGAAACATTTCATCGACCGGGTGACCAAGGAAGACCTCTATTATCGCTACTTCAGCGAGATCAACGAGTTTACCCATGACGATTTGGCCAACATGACGCAGATCGACTACGATCGAGAAATGGCCTTTGTGGCGGTGCGCGCAGACGAGATCATCGGTGTGACCCGCGCGCTGTCCGATCCGGACAACACCGACGCCGAGTTCGCCGTACTGGTGCGTTCCGATCTCAAAGGCGTGGGCCTAGGCCGTCAGCTGCTGGAGAAAATGATCGCCTACGCGCGCGCGCATGGCCTGACCCGCCTGAGCGGCATCACCATGCCGAATAACCGCGGCATGATCGCGCTGGCGCAGCGACTGGGCTTTGGCATCGAGGTGCAGCTTGAGGACGGCATCGTCAATCTGACGCTGCCGCTGCAGGCCGCCGACGCGCAGTGACCTGCGTCGCAATGCGCTACGAATCCACCACTTAACGCCAAAACATACGCACAATCGGGGCAACTAATGGTATTATCGCCCGATTATTCGGTTATTGTTTTTATGCCTGTGGCGTTCCGGCCATCAATCATGAGAGAAGAAACGCACTGTGATGTTGTCAAAATTTAAACGTAGCAAACATCAACAACACCTTGCACAACTGCCCAAACTCCCCCAGACGGTTGCTGATGTTCGTACGTTGTACGCGCCGTCCGATTTTCGCACCACGCTGCTGAGCGCCATCGCCAACGCCACCCAACGCATCTATCTGGTGGCCCTGTATCTGGAGCATGACGACGCCGGGCGCGAGATCCTCAACGCGCTGTATCAAGCCAAGCAGCGTCGGCCCGAGCTGGAAATCTGCGTACTGGTCGACTGGCACCGCGCACAGCGCGGGCGAATCGGCGCCGCCGCCGCCAATACCAACGCCGACTGGTACTGCGCCATGGCCAGCCAACATCCGGAACAGTCGGTGCCGATCTACGGCGTGCCGGTCAATACCCGCGAAGCGTTGGGCGTTCTGCACCTGAAGGGCTTTGTGGTCGACGATACCGTGATCTACAGCGGCGCCAGCATCAACGACGTTTATCTGCATCAGCATGAGAAATACCGTTACGATCGCTACCAGCTGATCACCAATGAGGTGTTGGCCGATACCCTGATCGATTACATCAAGCAGCATCTGCTCACCGCCGGCGCCGTACAACGCCTCGATCGCAGCGATCGGCCGAAAAGCCCGGAGATCAAAAACGAGACCCGTCTGTTCCGTTTCGCCCTGCGCCGCGCGGGTTACCACTTCCGCGGCAAGGCCGGCAACGATGAGCTGGCGTTGACGCCGCTGGTTGGGCTTGGCAAGCAAAGCGTGCTGAATAAAACCATTCATCACCTGATGTCGTGCGCCGACCAGAAACTGACGCTGTGTACTCCCTATTTCAACCTGCCGGCGCTGCTGGTGCGCAACATCATTTATCTGCTGCGCCAGGGCAAACAGGTGGAGATCATCGTCGGCGACAAGACCGCCAACGACTTCTATATTCCGGAGGACCAGCCGTTCAAAATCATCGGCGCGCTGCCCTACCTGTACGAGATCAACCTGCGCCGCTTTCTGAGCCGCTTGCAGCGTTATATCGACACCGGGCAGCTGATCGTGCGTCTGTGGAAGGATGGCGATAACAGCTATCACCTGAAAGGCATGTGGGTAGACGAAGAGTGGCAGCTGATTACCGGCAATAACCTCAACCCGCGCGCCTGGCGGCTGGATCTGGAAAACGCCATTCTGATCCACGATCCCAAGCAGGAAATGCGCGAGCAGCGGCAAAAAGAGCTGGAATGCATCCGCACTCACACCACCGTGGTCGGCCATTATCAGGAGCTGCAAAGCATTCAGCAGTACCCGATCAAGGTGCGTAAGCTGATTCGCCGTCTGCGGCGTATCCGCATCGATCGGCTGATTAGCCGTATCCTGTAAGATGGACTCTGACCCCGGCCAAGGCCGGGGTTTTTATTACAGCTGTATCTCCTTGCCTTTGCGATGCAACCGGAGCGAGACCAGCAACGCCAGCAGGCACATGCCGGAAACGTACCAGAAGAAAGCGTTCTCCACGCCAAACGATTTAAGCGACAACGCGACATATTCCGCCGAACCACCGAACAGGGCATTCGCCACCGCATAAGACAAGCCTACCCCTAACGCGCGTACCTCCGGCGGGAACATCTCGGCTTTAAGCAACCCGCTGATCGCGGTGTAAAAGCTGACAACGAACAGCGCCAACACGATCAGACCGAACGCCATAAAGGGGTTGGTCACCTCTTTCAAGGCAAACAGGATCGGCACCGTCAACACCGTGGCGAAGGCTGAGAAGATCAGCATCGAGCTGCGACGGCCGATTTTGTCCGAAAACGCGCCTACCGCCGGCTGCAGCAGCATAAAGACGAACAGCGCCACGGTCATGATGGCGCTGGCCAGCTTGGCGTCCATACCAGCGGTGTTCACCAGGTATTTTTGCATGTAGGTGGTGAAGGTGTAGAAGGTCAGCGAACCGGCGGCGGTAAAGCCCAGCACCATCAGGAACGCCTTGCGGTTCTTCCACAGCCCCGTCAGCGAACCGGCATCTTTGTGGTTACGCGTCTTCGCATCGGAGGTTTCATTCAGCGAGCGGCGCAGGTACAGCGCCACCACCGCCAACACCGCCCCCAAGGCAAACGGAATACGCCATCCCCAGGCTTTCAGCTCTTCGCCGGACAATATTTGCTGCAAGATCACCAAAACCAGCAGCGCCAACAGTTGCCCGCCGATCAGCGTCACGTACTGGAACGAGGCGTAGAAGCCACGCCGCCCCTTGATTGCCACCTCGCTCATGTAGGTGGCGCTGGTGCCATACTCCCCCCCTACCGACAACCCCTGGAACAGGCGGGCAATCAGCAGCAGCGCCGGCGCCCAGCTGCCGATTGATTCATAAGTCGGCAGGCAGGCGATCACCAGCGATCCGGCGCACATCATGCAGACCGAAATCAGCATCGAGTTTTTCCGGCCATGCTTGTCAGCGATGTAGCCGAATAACCAACCTCCGATAGGTCGCATGAAGAAGCCGGCGGCGAATACCCCGGCGGTTTGCAGCAGCTGTGTCGTACTGTTGCCCGCCGGAAAAAATGAGGCAGCAAAGTAGATTGAGCAGAAGGAGTAGACGTAAAAATCAAACCACTCCACCAGATTGCCTGACGAAGCCCCGACGATAGCGAAAATGCGTTTCTTGTTATCCAGCGCTCCCTGTTCGGTGCCGTGCTCATCCCCAAGAGCCGAGGTTGTTTCTGTCATGATGTTTTCTCCGAGCCATAGCAATGATGAAATTCGGCGTCCTGCCGCCAGGTGTTACTTCATTGTTATTTATAAGTTAACAGCCAAACTTAATAGCGGACGAAGAATATCTGATATTCAGAGAAACAATGCGTTGGTTTTGTGATGAATATTAAACAGTACGATGAAAGCTGAAGCGGATTACAACGGGGATTTTCCATTTTACGCATAGCAAAAAGCCCTGAACGTCAGTTCAGGGCTTTCGGCTTTATTTGATGCCTGGCAGTGTCCTACTCTCGCATGGGGAGACCCCACACTACCATCGGCGCTACGGCGTTT
>NZ_JBJNMH010000009.1:0-176037 GCF_052168635.1 Serratia sp. CY47444 | reverse complement strand
TTATAGATTAGTTAAACCATTGAGCATGTGATTACAAAACCAAACAATTAACATGCAAATAATAATCATGCGATCAATGAAATGTGTTCTGATACTGAACACCCGATAAATCACGAATTGATAGTCTTTAAAGGTCGATTTTACTGATAGTGCTCAATACTCTTCCCACCTCTTGAATCCAATGCATGTGTCGCGCTAACCCCAGCGCATAGATCTAGGAAACTACGTTAATGCGGATTTTACTTGATGTAAAATATGCATTTCTTACATGTAGCGCCCTACCACCTAATCAAACCTATTCTTTCATCATAACAAAGGTGTTCATTTAAAGGTTTGCCACCGCACGATGTGTGCGCCAATACTTATCGTAATAATAGACGTCACTGCGCTATGCTGATGAACTAGACGAAAAGTCGCTCAAACCTCTGCGCGCGCAATACTCCCTCGCCTACGCGCTCTGACTTTATCATGCACATTTCATGCATGACACAAAGGCTCTGTAAGCCCTTGTAGCATGGGGTTTCGGCTGTTTTGAGTGGCGGGGGATTAATGCAAAATCATGCACCCTATGCATGCACGTGCAGTTTGAGGCAGGCTAGCCAGAAAAAAGGCTGTTTTCGGGCTTGGGAAACGGTAAAAGCCCCGCAGCAAAATCAGCATTGCAGCGGAGCCTGCTCAATCAATGAAGGGTTTGGTTTCGGCTATAACGGCGGTAACGATTTAATGTCCTTTTTTCCGGCGGTGGTAAATCATCAACGGTCACCGTTTCCGCTTGAATGGGCTGACATAAAATCTTATCGACGCTCTCCACCGTTTTAAATGTGCAGGAACACACGATGTTCTGGCACTGGTAATAGGCTTCTTTCGTCTGCTCCGTGATATAGCGACTGGTGCGAGTATAGGACGCATGGGTGCACAGCGGGCAGCGCATCATGATTGGGCCCCTTTCTCTTGCAGCAGACGGCGTTTTTCCGCCAGTTCTCTTGCCACTTGCGTCCGGCGAATTGGGCTGCTTTGCAGTTCCGGCAATACGCCGGTTTCTTGCGGTATCGTCAGGCCAATCTCATTAAGCACCGGGTGGTCGATATTTTGCGTAGCCATGGTAGCGCGAATGCGGCCTTGTAGTGCACCCTGTACCTGTAGCTCAATCATCCTCATCGGATTGTCCGCATAGACGCCGTAAGCCCGTGAAGCCAGTGCACACGCCTTGATAACGTCAGGGCTGATTAGCGCCTTGCTCAGCGCATCCACGGCCTGATGCATCGCGTGAGCTGCAAAGGTCGTGAGGGCGTCTTTGTGCGCGCTCACCACCTTCGGGGCAGTGCCGCCGCAGTTGAGGTGAAGCTGCATTTTGTCCAGCTCCATTTCCTCAATCAGGCCGTCGAACTCCTTCGCCAGCTCCCGCTTGGAAATCCGGCTGTGGTGCTGCGCTTGCAGTTCCGGCGTCATTTCCCCGCGCAGTTTGCGAAACAGGGTGCGCCACTGGCTTTCTGCCTCCTGACTTTGCACTTCGGTGTCTTTCTTCTGTTGGTGGCAACGAGCAATGCCCGTCACGACGTCGGTCAACGCCTGATAGTTTTTGTCGTGGGCGGCGCGAGCGTCACGCAGGGCTTGCAGTTTATCGGTGATGTATTTCGGTAAGGTGGTGGTGCTCATGGGGCTATCTCCGGTGTCAGTCAATGTGAGGCTATTCTGCTGACCGCCGTACAACATCGCCATTCATCCCAGTTGGACTGTCCGCAGGACAACAGTCTCGAAAAATGACGATAAAACCATCAAAGCGTTTTTAGTTTTATATAAAACTATTCACAACTGTTCACTCCAATAAAAAACATAGATAAATCAGTTAATAAAGTAGTGAATAGTTTCCTGTAAACTCTTCACCCGGTGTTCACCACTGTTCACTTTTCTAAAAAAGACCTTTTCTCTGGCTAGCCGTGGTTAGATTTATTTTTGATGTTCCTGCCTATTTATAAATCGATTATTGATTGCTGAAAGCTATGAGTTGAAAGTGAGGAAGGGTGAGGAGCGGTGGGCTAATGCAACTTAGTGCAATTCGTTGTTTTTACGTGCAATTCCTTATCCCATCACACAACATCCCCTTGTTGCCACCCCGCAAAATATTCTCATAATAGGGCGCTACCAGACGAACCCACACAGCGCCGGTGAAATCCCACCGGGTATAAACGAGGTAGCATTCCATGTTTGCAGTTGCCACACAGACCCCTTCCACATTCCCGACCGTCCCGGTCGATTACATGCCCCGTGAGCGTTTCATTCGCCTGCCCGAAGTGCTTTACACCACCGGGCTGTCACGCTCTACCGTCTACGAAATGATGACCCGCAAGCAGTTCCCGGCCCAAGTTTCCCTTGGCGGTAAAACCGTCGCGTGGCTCGAATCAGAAGTCGAAAGCTGGATGGCTGAACGTATCGCCAACCGTCATCAGGGGGCCGCAGCATGATGCGGTTAACCTTTGGTCGCCAACACTTTACCCTGAGCGACAACGACGCACTGTTTGTGGCAGAAACCATCCTGTTGCAACGCAAACAGCCGGATATTGTCTTACCGGAGCACCGCAGCGAAAAACACGGCGTTATTCGTCTGGCGAGTCGCCAGGCTGAGCCGCGTCTGTTCAGTGCCGGGCCAGTACCGCTGACCTGCGCCGCCGCTGAGACCCGCAACGACCAGCTTACAGACTGTTGATCACTATGCGATCGATTGAACGTCCGGGGGCGTCTTACGGCTTGCCCCCGCGTCCGGCACTGCGCTATAGTCCCTCCGCTGTCGCACAATCGGCAGCCGGGCGTGGAAACCCGTGTAACTCAATGGCGACACCACACGCGCCTAGCGTGTTTTTTTATGTCGCGGCCTTAGTGCGCTCATTTTTTGCACAGTGGTTTTTATGCTACTGTGGCTGTCAAACAATGGTGGCTCAGGCGGGGCTGACTTCGGTCAGGCCGGTATCCATTGAGGCCGGTATTTCCACCCCCGTCTGGGCTACCACCCATAAGCGTGGAAACTTCGGTGGTAGCAATAACCATTACTCAATGGAGGCTGCCACCATGGCTACGACCCTCACCCCGACTCACCCTACATTCTGCTTTCTGTTTGCGGCCGTGCGCCGTTCTGCGCTGACGGCTTCACCGCGTATCGTGCGCACCGTGGCGGATTCTGAACACAGCGCCCGCCGTCTGCTGGCGCGTGACTACATTCTGTCGTTTGCGGGCCGTCTGCCTGTTCAGGGGGTGGCATGAATACGCTGGCCGCCCGTTTCCACAGTGAAACCTTCTATCCTATTCCGCATGCTGATTTCCTGCGTCTTCAGCACGCGCATTCTACCGGCGTGCTGTTCCTCGACATGCTGGATACCCTTGAATCGACCGGTCAGCGCCCAGACGCCGCTCAAAAAGCCGCCTTTGCGTCTGTCATAGCGGTACTCACTGACCAGCTTGGACAGGTCGTCAAAACCTGTGACTCCCACATCATCGCCAGCATGGAGGCTTCCGCCGCATGAACACCCCACAGTCTTGTTTACCCGTTGAAGTCCGTACCGCCGTTTACCGTCGCGCATTGGCCCATGCCTATCTCGATACCTGCGCCTTTTACCGGGTGAACCCCGGCTACACGCTGGATGAACTGCAAATGGCGATTGCGATGGACATTGAAGGCTACTTTGTCCGCCAGCACGGCGCAGAGGTGGGCATGGACATGGCCTGTACCATGCTCAGTGACATGGTGCAGCCGGATATTCTGGTGGCGCCGCCGCGTCTGACCACGCTCGGGCAGAAGATGATGGATGAGCTGTGCTGTGGCCGGATGGCCGTCACCTGCAACACCACCGTGCACTGAGGGAGCAAAACAATGACCGCAACAAGCGTTTCTCACACCTCACGTGCAGCGACCGGCCACTGGCCGGTCTTACTCACCGCGCTGGGCATTCACATTACTGCAGGGGGCCGGGCGCAGCCCTGCCCGGTCTGCGGCGGCAAAGACCGTTTTCGCTTTGATAATCTGCAAGGCCGTGGCACATGGTTCTGTAACCAGTGCGGCGGTGGCGACGGCCTGAATTTGGTCGAAAAAGCACTGGCCGTGACCACCAAAGAGGCCGCCGCGAAGGTAGCCGGGATATTAGGTGAACCGTCATGCAGCGCCATGCCGGAGCACAATCCCCAGCAGGTACAGCAGGACAAAGCGCAGGCGCGGTATCATGCAGCGCAACAGGCCAAAAAACTGCTCGCCAGTGCCCAGCAACTGGCCGGGAATAGCTATCTGACTGCGAAAGGCTGGCCGGACACTGACGCCCTGACATTACAGGGGGCGTCACTGCGTGTCGGCGGTATCACTTACCAGCCCGGCGACCTGCTGTTGCCACTGACCGACAGCACCGGGGACGTGGTCAACGTCCAGTTAATTAATGCCGCGGGCGACAAGCGCACGCTGGCCGGAGGACAGGTGAAAAACGCCTGCCATTTCCTGCCGGGGCAGGATGACGCCGTTATCTGGCTGACCGAGGGTTACGCCACCGGCCTGACCGTGCACCACCTGACCGGGGAAAGCGTCTGCGTTGCGCTCAGCGCCAATAACCTGCCCGCGATGGCGCAGCAGTTGCGCGCTCACTATCCAGATGCGCTGTTGTTGCTGGCGGCCGACAATGACGAGAACGGCACCGGGCAGGCCCGCGCTGCCGAAGCCGCGCAACTGAGTGGCGGTAAACCGGCGTTACCGTCAGAAACAGGCGACTGGAACGACGTATACCAGCAACAGGGCAAGCTGGCCGCGCTTGCACAATTGACTGCCTTTAGCCAGCCCAAGCAACCCAGTCCGTTTGATACGCTCAGCGATGCCGACCTGAAAGCCATGAGCGCGAGTGAAAAGGCCGAACTGCTGGCGGAGCACTACCAGCACCTGCTGGCCGTGCCACAGGTCGGTGAAGACCTGTGCCGCTATGAAAACGGTGCATGGCAGGTGTTGCCGTACCGGGTGCTTAGCCGGGAAATTGCCGCCCTGTTTCAGAAAATCCGCGCGCCGTTCTCGGCGGCGGGTATCAACAGCATTCTGGACACACTCAGGCTGATGGTGCCGCAAATGGGCACGCCGGCACGACACCTGATTGGCTTTCGTAACGGGGTGTTTGATACCACCACAGGGCAATTCGGTGCGCACCAGAAAACGCACTGGCTGCGCACCGTCAACAGCGTGGATTACACGCCGCCCAAGACCGGGGAAAATCTGGCCGACCACGCCCCGCACTTCTGGCGCTGGCTGACCCGCGCTGCCGGGCAGCAACCCGACAAGCAGGCGCGTATTCTTGCTGCGCTGTTTATGGTGCTGGCGAACCGTTATGACTGGCAACTGTTCCTTGAGGTCACCGGTCCCGGCGGCAGCGGCAAAAGCGTGATGGCCGCGATAGCCAGTCTGCTGGCGGGGAAAGACAACACCACATCAGCCACCATCGATAACCTCGAGTCGGCACGCGAGCGTGCATTGGTTGTTGGCTTTTCGTTGATTATTCTGCCTGACCAAGAAAGGTGGAGCGGTGACGGGGCAGGCATCAAGGCGATCACCGGTGGCGATGCGGTGGCTATCGATCCGAAACACCGTGCCCCTTACGCGGCGCACATTCCGGCGGTGATTCTGGCGGTGAATAACAACCCGATGCAGTTCAGTGACCGCAGCGGCGGCGTGTCTCGTCGCCGGGTGATCCTGCCGTTCCCGGAGGTGATACCGGCCAGCGAGCGTGACCCGCAGTTGCTGGCAAAAATCACCGGCGAGCTGGCGGTGATCGTGCGCCACCTGATGCAGCGTTTTGCCGTGCCCGATGACGCCCGCACATTGCTCGAAGCGCAACAGAACTCCGATGAAGCGCTGGAGATTAAACGCAGTGCCGATCCGCTGGTCGATTTTTGCGGCTACCTGCTGGCAGTCAATGCGCCTGACGGTCTGTATATCGGCAATGCCAACATTACCCCGGCGAACCCGCGTAAATACCTGTATCACGCGTACCTCTCTTACATGGAGGCCCGGGGACACAAGTACCCATTGAATCTGACCGCGTTCGGGCGCGCCGTGCCACAAACCTTGCGAGAGTATGAAATAGCGCTGTTGAAGCGCAAGACCAATCAGGGGATGCAGACTAACCTGATATTAAACGAAGACTGTGAAGCCGACTGGCTCCCAAAGTGTGAAATGCGCTGAGCGAATGGCGTCACGATCGTTTCTGCCGATCAATAGCCGGTTATTGATCTACCGAACCCATTGGACGCCGTTGCGCGGGGCCACTTATAGTCGAACGGTACAAACCGCATACACCCAACACCGGGGAACCCCGTAGCGGTGACTACTCAGGCCTGCATTGCAGGCCTTTTCTCTGCCTGAAATCTCTCCCTGCCCTTCACCCACAGCGCAATAAATCACCGGTTCAGGCCGGTATTTTGCATTTTTGGGTCTGACTGTTCACTGTGAGTGACCAGTCAGGGCAAACTCATCACCAACTAATCACTGGTTAATTGATTGTTTTTAAACAACTAAAACCAAAAGTGAACACTGTGACCAGTTTTTCTATAAATCTTTTTTTTCTGTCTCAGCTTACCGAGGTTGTTTTGTCATTTTTGCAAACTCATACGGTGTGATGTAACGCTCACTGTTCATATCCAAATAATCAGCCCACCATTGCACCATCAACCGGCGTTCTTCCATATGCTCGGCTTTATGAATATATGCTGCCCTCACGCCGTTGCGTTCTTGGTGGCTCATCTGGCGTTCAACCGCATCCCTCGACCACAGACCTGATTCGACCAGCGCGCTGCATGCCATAGCCCTAAAACCATGGCCGCATACTTCAGTTTGAGTGTCATAACCAATAGAGCGTAGCGCCTTGTTTACCGTATTCTCGCTCATTGGTTTATGTGGATGGTGATCCCCGGGAAAAACCAGATCATTGCCTGCTGAAAGTTCGTGTATTTGTTCAAGCAATTGGATCGCTTGTTTGGATAGTGGCACGAGGTGAATAGTCCGCATCTTTGATCCTCGGTGCGAATGCTTAACCCCCTCGATAGCTTCACGCTCAGCAGGAATTGTCCAAAGTGCCTTTTTAAAATCGATCTCTCCCCAACGAGCAAAACGTAATTCACTGGAACGAATGAAAATACTGAGTGTTAACCTGACCGCTAGTCCGGTCAGCATTCTGCCTTTGTGAGTATCAAGGCGCTGAAGGAATTCAGGGAGACGCTCAAGCGGTAAAGCAGGCCGATGTATGGCCTTACGGGTTGTAATCGCTCCTGCTAAATCTTGGGCAGGATTACGAGGAATAAGCCCACTTTGCACCGCAAAACGCATAATGCCGGTAATTCGCTGCTGCAACCGGGAGGCGACATCCAAACGACCACTTAACTCAACCTCTCTCAGAGGGACTAAGAGGTCTCTGGTTTCAAGGTCAGCAATATTACGCTTTCCAATCACCGGGAAAATATTCCTCTCTAAATCCCGCATCACTCGCAAAGCGTGGCCTTCAGACCAACGCTTATTCATCGCATGCCAGTCACGGGCAACCTTTTCAAAGGTCAAGGTTTCAGCTAATGCCTCGACCTTACCCTGTTCTCTCTGAGCGCTAGGGTTAATCCCATCGGCAAGTAATGCTCTTGCTTCGTCACGTTTTTCACGTGCTTTCGCCAGTGTCACAATCGGGTAAGCGCCAAAAGCGATCCGGCTCTCTTTGCCTTCATGTCGAAATTTGAGGTACCAGCGCTTTGAACCGTTTGGTTTGACTAAAAGATATAAACCGTGGGAGTCAGTGATTTTGTATTCTTTGTCGCGAGGCTTTGCTGTGCGGGCTGCTACGTCTGTTATTGCCATAAATTGGGGGTCAAACCTTTATCGAACCGAGCTGACCCCCATTGTGACCCCCAAAAGATCTGGATGTCAACGGATGTGCTCGGACGGATTCAGACCAAAAAAAAAGCCTTTCGGCTTTGATTTTAGTAACTTACGGACTGTTACGGACGTTCTCGAACATACTAATGGTGCCGAAGGCCGGACTCGAACCGGCACGTATCTCTACGGTTGATTTTGAATCAACTGCGTCTACCGATTTCGCCACTTCGGCACTGAAGTAGTATGCGGAAAACGGGTGCATTATACCTTCCCGCGATCGGTGCGCAAGAGTTATCAGGCATTCAATGAGTTAAATGTCGAAAAAAGCGTCACAATCCCCATTTACCCTCTTATTGCGGCGTTTGCCGCATCTTCCTCCCGCACTTTCATGCCCCCCATAACAAAATCGCAGAACCGATCACAATTTCACCAAATGATGATTTTAAAGCCATATGAAAGAGAATAAGGTGAAAAAATAAAATCAAATGAAAATAAAAGAAGGATAAACGCAATGAATGAAACAACCAGACGCATGGCCAGGTTGATCGATCTGAGCGCGGTGCAGGCCACCAATACCGAGGAAGACGTGCGTCACTGCGCCGCGCTGGCCAGCCGCTATCGCATCATCTCGGTGCACGTGCTGCCATGCTGGACGCGTTTCCTCAGCACCCTGCTACCGGAGCGCGGCCAGGCGGACGTGATGATTGGCGGGCCGGTCGGCTTTCCCGGCGGCGGGCAGACCACCGATCTCAAGGTGCAGGAGGTGCGCCAGCTGATCGCCGAGGGCGCACGCGAGGTCGATATGGTGGTGAACATCGGTAAGGTGCTGTCGGGGGATTACGGCTACGTGCGTGAAGATCTGCGCCGAATAGTCGAGGCCGCCGCACCGGTGCCAGCCAAAGTCATTCTGGAGACGCACTATCTGAACGAGCAGCAGATCCGTCGGGTGTGCGATATCGCCGTCGAAGTCGGCATGGTCTGGGTGAAAACCTCCACCGGCTGGGCACCGACCGGCGCCACGGTAGAGAAAGTGGCGATCATCGCCGATCAGTTGCGTGGCCGCATCCAGATCAAAGGGGCCGGCGGCATTCGCGATTTGGACACGGTGCGCGCGTTGTATCGGCTGGGCGTACGCCGCTTTGGCATGAGCGCGGCGGCCACCCAGCGCGTGCTGGAGCAGCTCGAACAGGAGCCAGGCCTGTTCCCAGAGCTGAACGATAACTAATCTTGCGCGATCCCAGCGCACGCTTCTGCGGGTGGCCCGCACCATCCGCCACGGGAGTGATAACAATGAAAGATTTACTTCTTACCCTTGATATCGGCACCGGCAGCACCCGCGCCGGGCTGGTCACCAACACCGGGGAAATCCTTGGCTTCGCCCAGCGTGAGTACGAACAGATCACGCAGCAGGCCGGTTGGTCGGAACAACCGCCTTCACTGTGGTGGCAGAGTGTCTGCCAGTGTACGCAGGAGCTGTACGCGCGCTACGCCGAATACTGGCCGCGTATCGCCGCCGTCGGCGCCTGCGGGCAGATGCACGGCACGGTCTTGCTCGATGCCGACGGCGAGCTGGTCGTCGATCGCGCCATGCTGTGGAACGACAAACGCGCGCAGCCGCAGGTGGCGCGCTTTAGCCACCAACAGCCGCCGCAGCCCTGGCTCGAACTGTTGAACAATCCCCCCACCGCCGCCTGGCCGGCGTTCAAGCTGGCCTGGCTGCGTGAGCATCACCCATCGCAGTGGGAGCGCATCGCCACGGTGTTGATGCCTAAGGATTACGTCAATTTCCGGCTCTGCGGCGTACGCGCCACCGACTACAGTGAAGCCTCCTGCTATTACCTGATGGACAGCGCCACGCTGCAGTGGTCGCCAGAGGCGCTACGGCAGTTCGGGCTGCGCGCCGATCAGCTGCCCGCCATCCACCTCTCCAGCGAGGTGATTGGCCACATTACGCCCGCAGCGGCAAGCGTTACCGGTCTGCCGCCGGGCGTGCCGGTAGTAGCGGGCACGGCGGATATGGCCGCTACCCTGCTCGGTTCCGGCGTCTATCAGGCTGGCATCGCCTCCGACAGCACCGGCACCTCCACGCTGCTCACCGTGGTCTCGGAACACCCGCTGCTCTCTGCCAGCGTCAACAACCTGCACCTGGCCAACTCGGCCTGGGGCGGCTTTACCCTGCTCGATGCCGGTGGCGACGCCATGCGCTGGGCGCGTTCGGCGCTAAGCGCCGGCCAACTCAGCCACCAACAGATGCTCGATATGGCGGCCGAGGTGCCGCCGGGTGCCGAGGGGCTGCTGTTCCTGCCCTACCTAACCGGCGAGCGGCTGGCGGAACACACCAACTCGCGCGCGCAGTTCTTCGGCCTGCAGCGCAAGCATGGGCAGCCGCATCTCTACCGCGCGGTGCTGGAAGGCGTAGCGCTGGCCTCCCTGCGTAATCTGCAGCAGCTCAGGCGCCACGCACAGGAGCCGGAGGCAATGATCGCCTCCGGCGGCGGCGCGCGCAGCCCGCTGTGGCTGCAGATCAAAGCCTCGGTCTATAACCTGCCGCTGCTGCAGACGCGCAATCAGGAGAACGGCACCACCGGCTGCGCGATCGTCGCCGGGGTCGGCGTCGGGTTATTCAGCAGTTTCGCCCAAGGGGTGAGCCGCACTGTCAGCATCGAGCGCGAATTTACTCCCGATCCACGCCAGCACGAGCACTACCTGCGCTGCTTCGAGCTGTTCGAACAGCTCTACCGCCAGGCGCAGCCCCTCTACGAGCAGCTTGACGTTATTAGCTCGTTCTCTTTTTCTCCGGATGAAGGAACACCGTAATGAGCGACTCTCTGATTAATAAGGGCGACGTGGCGCAACACGCCGCGGCCGAAAGCATCGACCGCAGCGCCTATCTGCCCGCCACGCCCTGGCTGCAGCTGATGCTGGTCTGCTGCCTGTTCGCCCTGTGGGGCATGGCCGGCAACCTGAACGATATTCTGATCGCCCAGTTCAAAAAAGGCTTCGATCTGTCGGATACCCAAACCGCACTGGTGCAGTCGATCTTCTTCCTCGGCTACTTCGTGATGGCGCTGCCCGCCGCAGCGGTAATCAAACGCTACTCGTACAAGGTGGCGATCGTGATCGGCCTGTGCCTGTACGCGCTCGGCTGCTTCCTGTTTATCCCTGCAGCGCAGATCATGACCTACGGCGCTTTCCTGGCCTGCCTGGGGGTGATCGCCACCGGGCTGTCGTTCCTGGAAACCTCCGCCAATACCTACTCCAGCCTGCTGGGGCCGCTGGAAACCTCCACCCAGCGCATCAACTTTTCGCAGATCTTCAACTCGCTGGGGATCATTTTTGGCGTATTGATCGGCCAGCAGCTGGTGTTCGGCAAAAACGATCCCAGCCACGCCGAGCTGCTGCAGATGCCACCGGCGGCGGCCGAAGCGGCACGCACCCAGATGGTGTCACAGGTGGTCACACCTTATCTGATCATCGGCAGCGTGCTGATCGTGCTGGCGCTGATCTTCGTGGCGGTGAAATTCCCCGCCTGCAAAACCCAGCGCTCGCACCAGGGAGCGGGCAAGCCGCTGATGCAATCGCTGAAGATCCTGCTGGCGCTGCCGCGCTTCCGGTTGGGAGTGCTGTCGCAGTTCCTGTATGTCGGCGCGCAGGTAGGGCTGTGGAGTTTCACCATTCGTTTTGTGCAGATGATTGAACAGGGGGCAACCGAGCATTCAGCCACCTACTGGCTGCTGGCCACGCTGGTCTGTTACTCGGCCGGCAAGGTGGTCACCACCGCGCTGATGAAAAAGTTCAGCCCGGCGCGGCTGCTCGGCGTGTTCTGCTCGGTATGCGTGCTGCTGTTGCTGCTGGCCGTCAACATCCAAAGCCTGCTGGCGGTGGTGGCGATCATGGGCGTCAACTTTTGCATGGCGCTGTGCTGGCCAACCAACTTTGGCCTGACGATCAAAGGGCTGGGCGAAGAAACTCAGGTGGCCGGTTCGATCGTAGTGATGTCGATCATCGGCGGTGCGGTGGTGCCGTTAATCATGGGCATCATCTCCGATCTCAACGGCGGCGATATGCAGATCGCCTTCGCGGTGCCGCTGATCTGCTTCGCCTACGTCGCCTTCTATGGCTTCTACTGCGCGCGCAAGGGGATTTGATATGGCACACCGAATTAACGGGCTGATGCACGTCGGTTTGCGCTGCGCCGATATCGAACGAGCCGCCGGCTTCTATCGTTCACTCGGTTTCGAACCCCGGCAAACGCTGGCGCTCAGCGGCCCCGTCACCGTACAGTTTTTGCAGTTGGGTGAGTTAACGCTGGAGTTATACCAGCTACCCGCCGAAGGGCTGACTCGCCCCGCCAGCGCCTATGGTATCGACCACATCGCTTTGCGGGTCACCGATCTGGCGGCCACGCAACGCTGGCTGGCGGATCTGGGCTATCCGGTGATTGAAGGGCCGACGCTGCAGCCCAGCGGCGCCAACGGCGTGCGCTATCTGATGATCGCCGGGCCGGACGGTGAGCGGGTGGAGTTCAGCCAACCGTTGTAATGTTTCTTCCCACATAGCACAAGGCCCGATGGCTGTTATAAGCCATCGGGCCTCATTCGCTTTTTTGTCAGCTCACGCGTCTTTATAACCTTGGCTCGCCGCTTGTCGGGTTATGCTTGTTACTCCCCCGATCTATGTAAACGATGCCAAATAATCCCGAACCGGGATAACAATGCTGAAAATAATTGCATCACAATAATTCAGCCAATAAAAAATATGTTTGCACAACATTTCGACAACACTATTTTTTCATCTACGGCAGTCATAACTGGAATAAGTCAATGGGAACGGGGTTGTCAGGGGAGAGATGTTATTTCTTGATATGGGATTTTATCTAGAACCAACAGAAAATAGCGTGCATACGTAACAAAACAGCAACCCAAAGCTAAAAACCAGCAGAGAACACTTGCCTCTGCTGAGTTGATAGCTTTAAGATGGTGTAAGAAAATTTTCCCTGGTGTTGGCCGATCTTGGCAGCCTGACCCTACGAGGTCAGGTTTTTTTTATGTTTTTTTCATCAAAAATTGACTAGAAAAGTGTATCGCCTTAGGGAGTTAGAAGCTAGTTAGACTAAAGTATAGTACCCTACTAGACCTTCATCAGTTCAGTTGGGTTATTATTTCACATAGCGGAAATCGGGTGCTAGCACTATTTTTCGCTCTGTATCTCAGCCGCCACGGCGTTCTATCAAGACCACCACACATTGCTCATTTCACCCAGCAGCCCAACATACCCGCAGAACCATCACGAAATAGCACCGTTCCTGTCATTACAATAATGTGATCTCTATCAGATATTTTTTAATAGCGGACTTGGTCACGCAGGAGTACAGGTCCGAGGACATACTGTAAAAATCACACTGGCCGCCATTTTCACGCTTATTCCTCTGCGGGACGACGAAGTCATGCCTTATAGGCAAATCTTCAGTAGGAAAATATCACCAATTCACTATTAAAATAATTAAGACACCATTCATTATAAAATCACCAGTTAATATTTCGCCATGGCAGACAAGGCCGGGCAGCCCATGATAGCAATTCTGGAATCCTCTCCTGTCTTTAATCGGCCAGGCCGTTCAATTTCGCCGGCCTGCTGTGTTCACTGTGCCATTGCCCTGAAACTGCCTCGCGGCACGGCATAATAAGGTTAGCGCCGATCGCTTAAAAAGCCTTATCATTCTCACGCACCGGCATGCTCGTAGTGAAACTTCGCTGATGTTACTGGATAAAGTTATTTCTCTTAATTTATTCAAAGGTAACATTATGTTTAATATTTACAGCACCAACTACGCATCAATGAGCACCGAAAAATCAGCAGATCTTTATGTTTTAAGGAAAAATGTCTTTAAAGACAGGCTGCAATGGGCCGTGAACTGTTCAGACGGCAAGGAGCTGGATGAGTTTGATAATGATAAGACAAACTATATATTTGGCGTAAAGGACAACATGATAGTTTGTGGTACCAGGATGATTGATATGAAACACAAGAATATGCTCAACAGCGCATTTTCCTCTTTCTTTCATGACATCGTCATTCCAGAAGGGAATTTCATCGAATCCACACGCTTTTTCGTTGATAAAGAAAGAACCCAGTCACTGCTGGGTCGCCGGTTCCCTGTGACTCTGGCGCTGTTCTTGTCGCTGATCAACTATGCGCGGCAACACGGCTATGACGGCATACTGGCCGTCTCCAGCCATCCGATGTTGCATATCATCAAAAGCTCCGGCTGGAACGTCACGCTGCTGAAGACAGGCATATCGGAAAAGAACGAGCCCGTTCATTTGCTGTTGGGCCACGTTGATCGTCAGAGCCAGGAGGCATTAAAAAACAAAATATTCAAAAAGTTGAATACGCAAGACGAGCACATGCTAAACGCCTGGCCGTTGAGCGACGAACCTGCATTCTAATCACCCCACCGGTTTAATCAGCTGAAGTTCCATCCCTAAACGGATAGCATGCCGGGCATTCGCCACCCCCAGCTTTTTGACAATGTTCCCCATATGAAACTTGATGGTGCAGGTTTTGATCCCTAGGATCATACCCATTTCCTGGTAGGTTTTCCCTACGCTGGCCCAATAGAGGATCTCGTTTTCTCTCTCGGTAAAACGGGCGTTTTTTTCCTGGCGCGCGGTGTTTTTTTCGGACAGTGAAGTCAGCGTCAAATACATCTCATGGGTCGATGCCAGCAGCAACGAAATATCGCCTTTATGCTGATTCAACATCTGCATGGTTTCCGCCTTGCGCTCGGCAGCGAGGGTAAAGGAAAGGGTCACCAGATTATTATTAAAATCATGCAACACGAAGGTATAGCCGTCGGCTACGCCGAATTCGCGTGCTTGCTCGAACAACTCAGAAAAGCGGAAGCCGGCACCGGCCATCAGATTTTCATCCCAGGCAAAAGGCGTCAGGCGATTGAGCGCCGTAATGACTACCGGATCGGTATATTGTAGCCCTTGCTCTTTATATTGCTTTACCCATTCACCGGGATAATTGGTGACGCCAAAGATACATGACATATCTTTCTTGGATAACACCACGTAGGCCCAGATAAGCTCGCCGAAATCGCCTAATGCCGCTTCCAGATGCTTGCTGATAATGTGACTGATATTCTCTTCATATTCCATTAACTGCCTGCCCCGCTACCCAATACGCTGCTGGGTAGACTATACCAAAAAGGATCGACGCGCCGTAACCTTCACATCTTGCACGGATAATGCCCGGTGGAATATTGCCAGCGACGGCCGGCACGCGCTTTGCCTGCGGCCGATGTGCAAGGTATATTAGCCGCACATCCATTGTGCCGGTCAGGAGTGAATGAGTGAGCATGTTCGCAGAAGAGCGCCAGGAAAAACTTCTCGCCATTCTCAAGGAGAAGCGCAAGCTCTCCGTGGGGGAAATGAGCTCGCGCTTTAACGTCTCCGGCGCCACCATCCGCACCGATCTGCGCATTCTTGAAGACGCCGGTATGCTGACACGTACCCACGGCGGCGCCATTCTGCGCACCCGTGCCAGCTTCGAGGTCGGCTCCGATCAGCGTGAAGAGGTGAACCTCAGCGCCAAGGAGCAAATCGGTCAATTGGCCGCCGGCCTGGTGGAAGACGGCGACATCATCGTATTGGATACCGGCACCACCACCCTGCAGATCGCCCGCCATCTGCGCCAGCGCCGCAACCTGACCGTGGTCACCAACGATTTCATGATCGCCAAGAGTCTGGAAGACGTCGAATCGATCCAGATCATCCTGCTGGGCGGCATCGTCAAAAAGGGTTATCACTGCGCGGTCGCCATCAACGGCCGTTCGCTGCTGGATACGCTGAACATCGACAAGGCGTTTATGGGTGCCAACGCATTGTCGCTGAAACAAGGCGCCTGTGTGGCCGACATCATGCTGGCCGAAACCAAGCGCGCGATGGTTGAGCATGCCAATCAAGTGATCGTAGTGTGCGATCACTCCAAGCTGAGCAACACCTCGCTGGCGCAGTTCGCCTCCCCTGCACAGATCGATACCCTGGTGCTGGATCGCCTGCCGGAAGACGCGCAGGCCTATCAGGATGCCGGCATCGCGCTGCTGAGCGTTAGCTAATCCTCCCAACAAAAAAGGCGCGGCCCCACGGCCGCGCCTTTCTTCACTACCGATCGCCCCGCTACTTGCGTTTGAGCAGCATATATACGCTGATCAGCAGGAATAGCATGCTCGGCAGCAGCGCGCCCAGCACCGGCGGCATGCTGTAGACCATGCTCAGCGGGCCGAAGATCTGATCCAGCACGTAGAACAGGAAGCCGAAGCTGATGCCGGTCACCACGCGGATACCCATCGGCACGCTGCGCAACGGGCCGAAGATGAACGACAGCGCCATCAGCATCATCACCGCCACCGACAGCGGCGAGAAGATTTTGCTCCACATGTTGAGCTGGTAACGGTTGGATTCCTGGCCGCTCTGCTTCAGGTACTTCACGTAGTTGTGCAGCCCACTGATGGAGAGCGAATCCGGATCCAGCGCCACCACGCCCAGCTTGTCCGGGGTTAGGTTAGTTTTCCATTCGCCGGTCAGCGTCTGGGTGCCGGTCACCTGTTTCGGGTTGGTCAGATCCGAGGTGTCCACCTGCGAAAGCTGCCACAGGCCGTTCTCGAAGCTGGCGGTAGCGGCATAGCGCACCGTTTCCAGGCGACGCTGATCGTTGAAGTGGTAGATGTTCACACCGGAGAGTTCTTTATCGCCGGAGACGCGCTCGATGTAGATGAAGTCATTGCCGTCCTTCGCCCACAGCCCGCTCTTGGTGGAGAGCAGCGAGCCGCCGTACATCTGCTGGGCGCGGTAGTTGCGCGCCATCTGCTCGCCCTGCGGCGCTACCCACTCGCCGATCGCCATGGTCAGCAGCACCAGCGGAATGGCGGTTTTCATCACCGAGCCGGCGATCTGCAGGCGGGTAAAGCCGGAAGCCTGCATCACCACCAGTTCGCTGCGCGTCGCCAGTTGGCCCAGGCCGAGCAGCGCGCCAAGCAGCGCCGCCATCGGGAAGAAGATCTCGATGTCTTTCGGCACGCTCAGCAGGGTGTACATGCCGGCGCTCAGCGCGGTGTACTCGCCCTGGCCGACCTTGCGCAGCTGATCGACGAACTTGATGATGCCGGACAGCGACACCAGCATGAACAGCGTCATGATGATGGTGTTGAAAATCGTTTTACCGATATACCGGTCTAATACGCCAAACATCAGGCCGCTCCTCTCAGGCGTGCGCGCAGCTTACGCATCGGCACGGTATCCCACAGGTTCAGCGCCAGCGCGATCGCGAAGTAAACGCCGTTAACCAGCCACAGCCACAGCATCGGATCCAGCTTGCCCTTGCCGGCGTTGGAGCGCAGCGAGGTCTGCAGCAGGAAGAAGATCAGATACAGCAGGATGGCCGGTAGCATGCTCAGCACGCGGCCCTGGCGCGGGTTCACCACGCTGAGCGGCACCACCAGCAGCGCCATCAGCGCCACCGAGACCACCAGCGTCAGGCGCCAGTGCAGCTCGGCGCGCGCGTCCGGATCGTCGGACTCCCACAGCGTCTGCATCGACATCTGTTCGGATTCGGTGTTGTCCGCCGCCACGGTGCGGTGGCCAATCACCGCCTTGTAATCGGTGAAGTCGGTAATGCGGAAGTCGCGCAGCAGCGCGGTGCCTTCAAAGCGGGTACCCTTGTCGAGCGTCACCACCTGCGAGCCGTCTTTCTGCTGCACGATGTTGCCGTGCTCGGCCACCACCACCGACGGGCGTTGGTTGCCGTTTGGTCGCAGCTGCGCCAGGAACACGTCGTTGAAGGTGCTGCCCTTCACGTTGCCGATAAACAGCACTGCGTTGCCGTCCTGCGAGGGTTTGAACTGCCCTTCCGCCAGCCCGGCGATGCTCGGGTTGGCCTTGGCTTCGTTCACCACCACGTCCTGATAGCGCGAGGCCCAGGGGCCGGCCCAAAATACGTTCACCGCCGCGATCGCAGAGGTGAGCAGCGCCAGGATCATGGCAGCGATAATCAGGGTACGTTTGCCCAGCCCGCAGGCGTGCATGACGGTGATTTCGCTCTCGGTATACAACCGCCCAAGCGTCATCAGCAAGCCGAGAAACAGGCTCAAAGGCAGGATGAGCTGCGCCATTTTCGGCACGCCCAGAGCGAGCAGAGAGAGTACTAAGTTTGTCGGGATATTGCCGTCCACCGCGTCGCCCAACACCCTGACCAAATTCTGACAAAAGAAGATCAGAAGCAGGATGAACAGGATGGCGATTTGGCTCTTGAGCGTTTCCCGTACCAGATATCTTATGATGATCACGCTTATTACGCCTGTGAAAACTTGTCTTTTTGCAGGAAAATCGATAATTTCATCGTTAATCCGCCATTTATTCTCATCATATGGCAACCTTCACAGCTAAAATAGTATTACAACATCAAGCCGTTTGGGTGTCCTATAGGAACTTGCTTATAGTCGCCAAAACAGAGCAATTTATGCCGTTCAGGTTAACATAATCCGTTAACTCAAATGGCAGGAGATCGTTACGGAGTCGGTTATTCTAGCCGTAGCGTCCGCCTTTGTCTTTAAGATTCAGGAGAGTGCATGGAGTTCAGTGTAAAAAGCGGTAGCCCGGAAAAACAGCGCAGTGCCTGTATTGTAGTCGGCGTTTTCGAACCGCGCCGCCTGTCCCCTATCGCAGAACAACTCGACAAAATCAGTGATGGTTATATCAGCGCATTGCTGCGCCGTGGCGAACTGGAAGGCAAGGTCGGGCAGACGCTGCTACTGCACCATGTGCCCAACATTCTCTCCGAGCGCATCCTGCTGATCGGCTGCGGCAAAGAGCGCGAGCTCGATGAGCGCCAATACAAGCAGGTGATCCAGAAAACCATCAATACCCTCAACGACACCGGCTCGATGGAAGCGGTCTGCTTCCTGACCGAACTGCACGTGAAAGGCCGCAACACCTACTGGAAAGTGCGTCAGGCGGTGGAAACCGCCAAAGAGACGCTCTACACCTTCGATCAGCTGAAAAGCAACAAGGTGGAGCCGCGTCGTCCGCTGCGCAAAATGGTGTTCAACGTGCCGACCCGCCGTGAGCTCACCAGCGGCGAGCGCGCTATCCAGCACGGCCTGGCGGTGGCTTCCGGCATCAAGGCGGCCAAAGATCTCGGCAACATGCCGCCGAACATCTGTAACGCCGGCTACCTGGCCTCGCAGGCCCGTCAGTTGGCGGACGCCTTCAGCACCAATATCACCACCCGCGTCATCGGCGAACAGCAGATGAAAGAGCTGGGCATGAACGCCTATCTGGCGGTCGGCGCCGGTTCGCAGAACGAATCATTGATGTCGGTGATGGAATATAAGGGCAACCCAAATCCGGACGCTAAGCCGATCGTGCTGGTAGGCAAAGGGCTGACCTTCGACTCCGGCGGCATCTCGATCAAACCGGCCGACGGCATGGACGAGATGAAATACGACATGTGCGGCGCGGCGACCGTGTACGGCGTGATGCGCGTGGTGGCGGAGCTGAACCTGCCGCTGAACGTGATCGGCGTGCTGGCCGGCTGTGAAAACATGCCGGGCGGCCGGGCGTATCGTCCGGGCGACGTGCTGACCACCATGTCCGGCCAGACCGTCGAGGTGCTCAACACCGACGCCGAAGGCCGCCTGGTGCTGTGCGACACCCTGACCTACGTCGAGCGCTTCGAACCGGAGCTGGTGATCGACATCGCCACCCTGACCGGCGCCTGCGTGATCGCCTTGGGCCACCACATCACCGGCCTGATGTCGAACCACAACCCGCTGGCGCACGAGCTGCTGGGCGCTTCCGAGCAGGCCGGCGACCGCGCCTGGCGCCTGCCGATGGCCGACGAGTACTACGAGCAGTTGGACTCCAACTTCGCCGACATGGCGAACATCGGTGGCCGCCCTGGTGGCGCCATCACCGCCGCCTGCTTCCTGTCGCGCTTCACCCGCAAGTACACCTGGGCACACCTGGATATCGCCGGCACCGCCTGGCGCTCCGGTAAAGCCAAGGGCGCGACCGGCCGCCCGGTGGCGCTGCTGTCGCAGTTCCTGCTCAACCGTGCAGGTCTGAACGGCGACGATTAAATACCCTTCATCTTTCAAGCCGCAGCGTTGTTGGCCGCATTCGTTCACCCCAGTCACTGACTTGATGTCAGCTCCTGGGGATGAACGAACTTGCCGCCTAGCTGCAACTTGAAATCTATTGGGTATATAATCCTCTCAGCAGCGAAGGGGTAGAGTTATCTGCTCCGTTCCCAAAAAGGGCGCAACCTACATGTTGTGCCCTGTTTTTTTATCGGCAGCGGTGGATCCTTAATGAAACAGGCGACGTTTTATTTGCTCGACAACGCGGAACCGTCTGGTGCGCTCAGCGCCCATGAGGCCGTGGCCTGCGCCGTTGCCGCCAACGGCTTCCGCGCCGGCAAGCGGGTGCTGATCGCCTGCGAGAGCCAGGAGCAGGCCCAGCGGCTGGACGAAGCGCTGTGGCAGCGCGAGCCGCATGAATTTGTGCCGCACAACCTGGCCGGCGAAGGGCCGCACTACGGCGCGCCGGTGGAACTGTGCTGGCCCGGCAAGCGCGGCAACGCCCCGCGCGATCTGCTGATCGCCCTGCTGCCGCAGTTTGCCGATTTTGCTACCGCTTTCCATGAAGTGGTAGACTTCGTTCCTTACGAAGACACTCTGAAACAGTTGGCGCGCGACCGTTACAAGGCCTATCGCAGCGTCGGCTTCCATTTGACCACGGCTACGCCGCCAACTCACTGAATACGATAAAGAATGGAAAAGACAAACAGTCAGCTCGACACCGCATACGACCCAAAACAGATCGAACAGAAGCTGTACGATCACTGGGAGAATCAGGGTTACTTCAAGCCGAACGGCGACACCAGCCAGGAAAGCTTCTGCATCATGATCCCGCCGCCGAACGTCACCGGCAGCCTGCACATGGGCCACGCGTTCCAGCAGACCATCATGGACACCATGATTCGCTATCAGCGCATGCAGGGTAAAAACACCCTGTGGCAGGCGGGCACCGACCACGCCGGCATCGCCACCCAGATGGTGGTGGAGCGCAAGATCGCCGCGGAAGAAGGCAAAACCCGCCACGACTACGGCCGTGACGCGTTCATCGACAAAATCTGGCAGTGGAAGGCGGAATCCGGCGGCACCATCACCCGCCAGATGCGCCGTCTGGGCAACTCCGTGGACTGGGAGCGCGAGCGCTTCACCATGGACGAAGGCCTGTCGAACGCGGTGCGCGAAGTGTTTGTCCGTCTGCACAAAGAAGACCTGATCTACCGCGGCAAGCGCCTGGTGAACTGGGATCCGAAGCTGCGCACCGCCATCTCCGATCTGGAAGTGGAAAACCGCGAATCCAAAGGTTCCATGTGGCACCTGCGTTACCCGCTGGCCGACGGCGCGAAAACCGCCGAGGGCAAAGACTACCTGGTGGTCGCCACTACCCGTCCGGAAACCGTGCTGGGCGATACCGGCGTGGCGGTCAACCCGGAAGATCCGCGCTATAAAGATCTGATCGGCAAAGAGATCATTCTGCCGCTGGTCGGCCGCCGCATCCGCATCGTCGGCGACGAACACGCCGATATGGAAAAAGGCACCGGCTGCGTGAAGATCACCCCGGCGCACGATTTCAACGACTACGAAGTCGGCAAACGCCACGGCCTGCCGATGATCAACATTCTGACCTTCGACGGCGACATCCGCCAGGAAGCGGAAGTGTTCAACACCCTGGGCGAAGTCTGCACCGACTACTGCAACGAGATCCCGGCCGAGTTCCGTGGCCTGGAGCGCTTCGCGGCGCGTAAAGCGGTAGTGGCCGCCTTCGACCAGCTGGGCCTGCTGGACGAGATCAAACCGCACGACCTGACGGTGCCTTACGGCGATCGCGGCGGCGTGGTGATCGAGCCGATGCTGACCGACCAATGGTACGTGCGCACCGCGCCGCTGGCCAAAGTGGCGGTGGAAGCGGTCGAACAGGGCGAAATCCAGTTCGTGCCGAAGCAGTACGAAAACATGTACTTCAGCTGGATGCGCGACATTCAGGACTGGTGCATCTCGCGTCAGCTGTGGTGGGGCCACCGCATCCCGGCCTGGTACGACGTGAACGGCAAAGTCTACGTGGGCCGCAGCGAAGAAGAAGTGCGCAGCGAGAACAACCTGGGCGCCGACGTGGTGCTGACCCAGGACGAAGACGTGCTGGACACCTGGTTCTCGTCCGGCCTGTGGACCTTCTCCACCCTGGGCTGGCCGGAGCAGACCGAGGCGCTGAAAACCTTCCACCCGACCAGCGTGATGGTCAGCGGCTTCGACATCATCTTCTTCTGGATCGCGCGCATGATCATGCTGACCATGCACTTCATCAAGGATGAAAACGGCAAGCCGCAGGTGCCGTTCAAGACCGTCTACATGACCGGCCTTATCCGCGACGACGAAGGCCAGAAGATGTCCAAGTCGAAAGGCAACGTGATCGATCCGCTGGACATGGTCGACGGCATCTCGCTGGAAGATCTGCTGGAAAAACGCACCGGCAACATGATGCAGCCGCAGCTGGCGGAGAAGATCCGCAAGCGCACCGAGAAGCAGTTCCCGAACGGCATCGAGCCGCACGGCACCGACGCCCTGCGCTTCACCCTGGCGGCGCTGGCTTCGACCGGCCGCGACATCAACTGGGACATGAAGCGCCTGGAAGGCTACCGCAACTTCTGTAACAAGCTGTGGAACGCCAGCCGCTTCGTGCTGATGAACACCGAAGCGCACGACTGCGGCTTCAACGGCGGCGAGAAAGTGCTGTCGCTGGCGGATCGCTGGATCCTGGCCGAATTCAACCGCACGGTGAAAGCCTACCGCGAAGCGCTGGACACCTACCGCTTCGATCTGGCGGCCAACATCCTATACGAATTCACCTGGAACCAGTTCTGCGACTGGTATCTGGAGCTGACCAAGCCGGTGGTGAGCAACGGCAGCGAAGCGGAACAGCGCGGCACCCGCCACACGCTGATCACCGTGCTGGAAGCGCTGCTGCGCCTGGCGCACCCGATCATTCCGTTCATCACCGAAACCATCTGGCAGCGCGTGAAGCCGCTGACCGGCACGACCGCAGACACCATCATGCTGCAGCCGTTCCCGGCCTACGACGCCGCGCTGGAAGACGAGCAGGCGCTGAACGATCTGGAGTGGATCAAGCAAACCATCATCGCCGTGCGCAACATCCGCGCCGAGATGAACATCGCGCCAAGCAAAGCGCTCGACGTGCTGCTGCGCAACTGCAGCGCCGACGCCCAGCGCCGCGTGCAGGAGAACCAGAGCTTTATCGCCCGTCTGGCGCGCCTGGAATCCATCGCGCTGCTGCCGGCCGGTGAGAAAGGCCCGGTCTCCGTCACCAAACTGGTGGACGGCGCCGAGCTGCTGATCCCGATGGCCGGTTTCATCGACAAGGACGCCGAGATCGCGCGTCTGGCGAAAGAGATGGGCAAGCTGGATGCGGAAATCGCTTCGATCGAAGGCAAGCTGGCGAACGAAGGCTTCGTGGCGCGCGCGCCGGAAGCGGTAGTTGCCAAAGAGCGCGATCGTCTGGCGGCCTGCAAAGAAGGCAAAGTGAAGCTGCAGGAACAGCAGGCGACCATCGCCGCGCTGTAATCCACCGGCTCACGCCAACGCCTGAAAAACAGCGGGGTCTTCCCCGCTGTTTTTTTATCGCCGTTGCATCCGGGCCGGGTTAGATGTTATTACAAGATATTACTGCCGCAAGGACGCCGCCGGGAAATAACCCCGGCGCGTTTCGCGCTGCGATAAAAATGAAAAACGAACGTGGTCTCTTTCAATGGCGAGTGTAAACATGACAACAGCAACCCCGGCGCGCCTGCTGGTGCGCCCCATCACGGCGGAAGACAATCCCGCCATTGCTCACGTCATTCGCGAAGTCTCCGCCGAGCACGGCCTGACGGCGGATAAAGGCTATACCGTCTCCGATCCCAACCTGGATGCCCTGTATCAGCTCTACAGCCTGCCGCGCAGCGCTTACTGGGTGATCGAGGTGGACGGCCAGGTCGCCGGCGGCGGCGGCATCGCGCCGCTGCAGGGTGGCGCAGACGATATTTGCGAATTGCAGAAAATGTATTTCCTGCCGGTGTTGCGCGGCAAGGGATTGGCGAAACGCCTGGCGCTGCAGGCGCTGGATTTCGCCCGCCAGCACGGCTTCCGCTGTTGTTACCTCGAGACCACCGCCAGCCTGACGCAGGCCGTTGCGCTGTACGAACACCTGGGCTTCGAACACATCGATCACGCGATGGGCGCCACCGGCCACGTCGATTGCGAAGTCACCATGCTGAAAACGCTGTAATCGCCCCCCGCCTCTTCATCAGGGCGCAGCTTGCTGCGCCTTTTTTATTAATATCGCAATCAATCAGTAAAACTCGCTATAACGCCGTTTTTCAAGCAGATAAACTGACGTTAAAAACCACGATGTAAATTTAATGTGAAGTTCGTTAATAAATTAACGATCGTAAATTGACCGTTTTTCCCCCCGCGTTACTCTGCCAGTATCCCAATCGCGCACGGAGAGCTGTCATGTCGGAAAATACCTTTGATTACATCATCGTCGGCGCCGGATCCGCCGGCTGCGTGCTGGCGGCGCAGCTGATCCGCCGCACCCAGGCGCGGGTGCTACTGCTGGAAGCCGGCGGCGACGACAATAACCTGTTCATCAAGATGCCGGCCGGGGTGGCTAAGATCATCGCCAAAAAAAGCTGGCCCTACGAGACGGAACCGGAACCGCACGCCAATAACCGCCGTATGCAAATCGCGCAGGGCAAGGTGCTGGGCGGCAGCAGCTCGGTCAACGGCATGATCTACCTGCGCGGCCAGCCGCAGGACTACGACGACTGGGCCGAACGCTACGGCTGCACCGGCTGGAGCTACCGGGAGGTGCTGCCCTACTTTAAACGCGCCGAGGCCAACGAAAGCCTGTCCGACGACTACCACGGCGCCGACGGGCTGCTGCCGGTCAGCGAAAACCGCTACCGCCACCCGCTCAGCATGGCGTTTATCCGCGCCGGCCAGGAGCTGAACCTGCCCTATCGCAACGACTTCAACGGCGACAGCCAACACGGCGTCGGTTTCTACCAAACCACCACTCACAACGGCGAACGCGCCAGCACCGCCCGCACCTACCTGAAGACGGTGCGCGACGAACGGCGGCTGGTGGTGAAACTGAACGCCCTGGCGCACCGGCTGACCTTCGAGGGCAACGTCGCCACCGGCGTGGTCTACAGCCAGAACGGCGGCGCCGAAGTCACCGCGCGCGCCACCAAAGAGGTGATCGTCAGCGCTGGCGCGGTCGGTTCGCCGAAGCTGCTGATGCTGTCCGGCATCGGCCCGCGCGACCATCTGCAGCAGTTGGGCATCGAGGTGCGGGCGGATCTGCCGGTGGGCAAAAACTTCCACGACCATCTGCACATGTCGATCAACGTCAGCACCCGCGAGCCGATCAGCCTGTTCGGCGCCGATCGCGGCCTGCAGGCGCTGAGCCACGGCGCGCAGTGGCTGGCGTTTCGCAGCGGGGTGCTCTCGTCCAACGTGCTGGAAGGCGCCGCCTTCACCGACAGCCAGGGCGACGGCCGGCCGGACGTGCAGATCCACTTCCTGCCGCTGCTGGACAGCTGGGACGACGTGCCCGGCGAGCCGCTGCCGAACATTCACGGCTTCACGCTCAAGGTCGGTTACCTGCAGCCCAAGGCGCGCGGCGAAGTGCTGCTACGCAGCAGCAACCCGCGCGATCCGGTCAAGCTGCACGCCAACTACCTCGGCCACCCGGACGATCTGGCCGGCAGCGTGCGCGCGGTGAAGTTCGGCCTGGGCTTCCTGCAAACCGCGGCGCTGAAGCCTCTGATCAAAGATCTGCTGATGCCGCAGCCGGAGTGGACACGCGACGAGGCGCAGCTGGAAGAGTTCGTGCGCAACTTCTGCAAGACGGTGTATCACCCGGTGGGCAGCTGCCGCATGGGGCCGTCGCCGCAGGACGCAGTGACCGATCCACAGCTGAGGGTGCACGGTTTTGAACAGCTGCGGGTGATCGACTGCTCGGTGATGCCGCAGCTCACCAGCGGCAACACCAATGCGCCGACCATCATGCTGGCGGAAAAGGCGGTGGATCTGTTGCTGGGCGCGCCGCAGTAGGGGCGCCCCTCAACGTCATGCGGCGGCGGGCACGCCGCTGTGGAAGCGCAGCTCGCTGTCCGGCGACAGGATCAGTTCAGCTTCGAGGCGGCCGAAATGCGCCACCCGTTCGCTGATGTCACCGCCGGCGATCTGCTCGGCCAGCGTCAGGTAGTCCTGATAGTGGCGCGCTTCGGATCGCAGCAGCGAGACGTAAAAGCGGTTCAGCTCATCATCCAGGTGCGGCGCCAGTTTGGCGAAGCGTTCGCAGGATCGCGCTTCGATGTAAGCGCCGCAGATCAGTTTGTCGATCAGCGTCGCCGGATCGTGAGTGCGGATCTCGCGGATCATGCCCTTGGCGTAGCGGCTGGCGGTGATCTTGCGATACGGGATCCCGCGCGCCTGCATGATCTCCAGCACCTGCGAGAAGTGATGCAGCTCTTCCTTGATCAACAGCACCATGCGATCGGCCAGATCCTGGCCGTAGGCCGAGCCGTTTTTCGGCAGGATCTTGCGGGTGAACTGGCCCTGGCGGAACAGCGTGTCCGGCGCACCCTGCGCCTCGTGCAGAAACGCCTCGTAGGGCCGCAGCAACGCCAACAGCGCGTCGCCGCTCTCTTTGTCCGCCACGTAGCGGCGGATCAGCCACATGCCGGTCTGCGCGGCTTTCAGCTCGCACACCAGGTGGTCGGTCAGCAACAGCTGCAGGTTTTCCGGACGGCGCGCGGCGTCTATCCAGGCGTCGGGAGTTTCACAATGCAGGAAGCTTAAAATCGGGGCTAACAGGGATTGGTATGTCATCGGCTTCATTGCCCTATGTATTTCAAGTTGCAGCTAGGCGGCCAGCTCACTCATCCCCAGGAGCTTACTCAGGTAAGTGACTGGGGTGAGAGAGTGCAGCCAACAACGCTGTAACTTGAAAGACGACGGGGATATCAGGGGCCGGCGAGAGCCGGCCCACAGGCATTAATCGGAAAGGAATCAGTGGCGTTTGCCGTCGTCGTCTTCGTCGATATAGTCGCCATCTTCGTCACCCTCACCGTCTTCACCGTTCGGATCTTCGAAGTAGGTGCCCCAGCCGTCGTAGTTGACGCCGCAGCGTTCCGCCAGCGCCACCAGCTGTTCTACCTGGGCGTCGATCAGCTCGGCGTTCAGGCCGACTTCGCTGATCACGTCGCAGCACATCACCATCGAACCGTCTTCCACTTCCAGCTCTTCGGCGTCGGTCACTTCGTAGCCCAGCTTGAAGGCTTCAACGGCGGCCTGCTCCAGAACCTCAAATTTCTCGGCGGACAGATGGTGCTCGATGGTGTAGAGCGCGTCCGGATCGCTGCCGTCTTCCAGCAGTTCTTCGATGATCAGGCGGGTCTCTTCACGTTGTTCTTCCAGCAATTCGCGGTTTGCCATGCCTATATCCTCAAGTCAAATGGCCTTCATTCCTTCTATTTTCACACACCGCCGACATTGCTTCCACGATAAACGTGAAAGATTTCCTCGCTGGGGTTGAAATTGAATATTCATACATATAAAGTGAATTTTAATTCAATTAAGCAATCAGGGAATCGGACTATGAGCACCGGCAATGCGTTCTACCAACGTCACTTTCTGAGGTTAATGGATTTCACCCCCGCCGAGCTGCAGGCGCTGCTGCGGCTTTCGGCCGATCTGAAACAGGCCAAGAAGCAGGGGCAGGAACAGCGCCGGCTGCAGGGCAAAAACATTGCGCTCATCTTCGAAAAAGACTCGACCCGCACGCGATGCTCTTTCGAAGTTGCCGCATTCGATCAGGGCGCGCAGGTGACCTATCTCGGCCCAAGCGGCAGCCAGATCGGCCATAAAGAGTCGATGAAAGACACCGCCCGGGTGCTGGGCCGCCTGTACGACGGTATTCAGTATCGCGGCTACGGCCAGGCGCTGGTGGAAACCCTGGCGCAGCACGCCGGCGTGCCGGTGTGGAACGGCCTGACCGACGAGTTCCACCCTACCCAATTGCTGGCGGATCTGCTCACCGTGCAGGAACACCTGCCGGGCAAGGCGCTGAGCGAGGTGAAGCTGGCGTACGTCGGCGACGCACGCAACAACATGGGCAACACGCTGCTGGAAGCCGCCGCGCTGGCGGGCATGGATCTGCGGCTGGTGGCGCCGAAGGCCTGTTGGCCGCAGCCGGAACTGGTGGCCGAATGCCAGGCGCTGGCGCAGCAAACCGGCGCGAAACTCACCCTGAGCGAAGACATCGCCGAAGGGGTACAAGACGCCGACTTCCTCTACACTGACGTCTGGGTGTCGATGGGCGAACCGAAAGAAACCTGGCAAGAGCGTATCGCGCTGCTGCGGCCGTATCAGGTCAACATGGCGATGCTGAAGCTGACCGGCAACCCGAACGTGAAGTTCCTGCACTGCCTGCCGGCTTTCCACGACGACCAAACCACGCTCGGCAAGCAGATGGCGCAGCAGTACGACCTGCACGGCGGCATGGAAGTGACCGACGAGGTGTTCGAATCGGCGCACAGCGTGGTGTTCGATCAGGCGGAAAACCGGCTGCACACCATCAAGGCGGTGCTGGTCGCCACGCTGAGCGAAACCCTCTGATTGTTCCCCCTCCGCCCTGGCACCCCCGGCCAGGGAGGCTAATATATTCCTGGAATATCAAATAGCGGATTAACCTTTGCCCGCCGCCGGCAAAGGTTCTACCGTGACAGGCCGACGGCGCCCGCGCCGTAAAAACCAACGATAACAAACCGTTCTCAGCGCCGCCTTGCGGCGCCTTCAGGGGATACACACCGATGAAAGCCAAACTCTTGCCGCTGTTCCTGCTCGCCGCCCTGCCCACCGCCACGTTAGCCGCCACGCCGCCGAATACGCTGGTGGTGGTGCAATCGCTGGATGACATCGTCAGCCTCGATCCGGCGGAAGCCAACGAACTCTCCAGCATCCAGACAGTGCCCAGCCTGTATCAGCGTCTGGTGCAAGCGGATCGCGACGATCCAGCTAAGGTGGCGCCGGTGCTGGCGGAAAGCTGGCAGGGCGATGCGGCGGCCAAAACGCTGGCGGTGAAACTGCGGCCGCAGGCGGCGTTTGCCTCCGGCAATCCGCTGACCGCTGACGACGTGATCTTCTCTTACAGCCGCGCGGTGAAAATGAACAAATCGCCGGCGTTCATCCTCAACGTGCTCGGCTGGCAGCCGGACAACATCGACGCGCAGCTGAAGAAGATCGACGACCATACCGTGCAGCTGCGCTGGACGGCGGACGTCAGCCCGACGGTGGCGCTGAATATCCTCTCGACGCCGATCGCCTCGATCGTCGACAGCAAGGCGGCGCTGGCCAACGTCAAAGACGGCGACTTCGGCAACGCCTGGCTGAAAATGCACTCCGCCGGCAGCGGCCCGTTCAAGATGCGCGTCTATCAGCCGCATCAGGCGATCGTGCTGGACGCCAACCCCACCTCGCCGGGCGACAAGCCGCAGCTGAAAAACATCATTATTAAAAACGTGCCGGATCCGGCCACCCGCCGCCTGCTGATCCAGCAGGGCGACGCCGATATCGCCCGCGAACTGGGCGCCGATCAGACCGACACGCTGAAAAACCAGCCGGGCGTCAAGGTGCTGGAGATCCCGTCCGCCGAGCAAAACTACCTGGTGTTCAACACCGGCAACGGCGCCAATCCGCTGCTGAACAACCCGGCCTTCTGGGAAGCGGCGCGCTACCTGGTGGATTATCAAGGCATCACGAAGGATCTGCTGAAGGGCCAATACTTCGTGCACCAGAGCTTCCTGCCGGTCGGGCTGCCGGGCGCGCTGGAGACCAACCCGTTCAGCTACGATCCGGCCAAGGCGAAAGCGATCCTGGCCAAGGCGGGCATCACCCACGCCGCCTTTACGCTGGACGTCGAGAACAAACCGCCGTTCATCACCATCGCGCAGGCGCTGCAGGGCAGCTTCGCCGCCGCCGGCGTGAAGATCGAACTGCTGCCGGCCGCGGGCAGCCAGGTTTACTCCCGCGTGCGCGCCAGGCAGCATCAGGCGGCGATCCGGCTGTGGATCCCGGATTACTTCGACGCCCACTCCAACGCCAGCGCCTTCGCCTACAACGACGGCAAGAGCAGCACGGTGGCGTGGATGAACGGCTGGCAGATCCCGCAGTTGAACCAGCAGACGCTGGCGGCGCTGGCCGAAGCCGATCCGGCCAAACGCCGCGCGCGGTACACCGCCATGCAGCAGGCGCTGCAGCGCAGTTCGCCGTACGTGTTTATCGATCAGGCCAAAACCGAAGTGGTGCTGCGCGACAACGTCAAAGGCTACCAGCAGGGGCTGAACGCCGACATGGTCTACTACGATCGCGTCAGCAAATAGCCGGCGGGCGGCCATCGCCGGCCAATCGATTGCGGGGCGGCAAAAAACGGCGTTTTAACGCTTGCAGTGGCGAAAAGCGCGAGTATAATGCGCCACAATTTGCCAGGAGAAAGCATGAAAAACGACGTTTGTTTTGTTAGCCGCAATCGACAAAACCGACTGCCTATCGGCGGCCAGCTGCCGTTGTTTCTCCTGTTGCTAAACCGATCGTTTCAAGCCCCTCATTGAGGGGCTTTTTTTTGCCTTAAAAAATTATGCCCGAAAGATTTCGGGGCGCAGCCAGGCGGCAACCGCTGGAGTCCCCAGGAGCTTAGACAACTAAGTGACTGGGGTGACGGCGGGCAGCCAACGCCGCTGCGGCTTGAAAGATAAAGGGCATACCCAAAGTCCCGCGCCACGGGCACGCGTCGAGGAGGAGTGAAAAATGGCCAACCCGCTGTATCACAAACACATCATCTCTATTAACGATCTCAGCCGCGAGGATCTGGAGCTGGTGCTGCGCACCGCCGCCGGTCTGAAAGCCAACCCGCAGCCGGAACTGTTGAAACACAAGGTGATCGCCAGTTGCTTCTTCGAAGCCTCGACCCGTACCCGCCTATCGTTCGAAACCTCGATGCACCGCCTCGGCGCCTCGGTGGTCGGTTTCGCCGACGGCAGCAACACCTCGCTCGGCAAGAAAGGCGAAACCCTGGCCGACACCATCTCGGTGATCAGCACCTATGTGGACGCCATCGTGATGCGCCATCCGCAGGAAGGCGCAGCGCGCATGGCCTCGGAATTCTCCGGTAACGTGCCGGTGCTCAACGCCGGCGACGGCGCCAACCAGCACCCGACCCAGACCCTGCTGGATCTGTTCACCATCCAGGAAACCCAGGGGCGCCTGAGCAACCTCAGTATCGCCATGGTCGGCGACCTGAAATACGGCCGCACCGTGCACTCGCTCACCCAGGCGCTGGCCAAATTCGAAGGCAACCGCTTCTACTTCATTGCCCCGGACGCGCTGGCGATGCCGGCCTACATCCTGAAAATGCTGGAAGAGAAAGGCATCGAGTACAGCCTGCACAGCAGCATTGAAGAAGTGGTGCCGGAGCTGGATATTCTCTACATGACCCGGGTGCAGAAAGAGCGCCTCGATCCTTCCGAGTACGCCAACGTGAAGGCGCAGTTCGTCCTGCGCGCCGCAGATCTGGCCGGCGCGCGCACCAACCTTAAGGTGCTGCACCCGCTGCCGCGCATCGACGAGATCGCCACCGACGTGGATAAAACGCCGCACGCTTACTACTTCCAGCAGGCGGGCAACGGCATCTTCGCCCGCCAGGCGCTGCTGGCGCTGGTGCTCAACGCAGATTTGGCTCTTTAAGGGGGAACCACCATGACTCACGACAACAAACTGCAGGTCGAAGCGATCAAATGCGGCACGGTGATCGACCACATTCCGGCGCAGATCGGTTTCAAACTGCTGACGCTGTTCAAGCTGACCGCCACCGACCAGCGCATCACCATCGGTCTGAACCTGCCCTCCAACGAGCTGGGCCGCAAGGATCTGATCAAGATCGAGAACACCTTCCTGACCGAGCAGCAGGCCAACCAGCTGGCGATGTACGCGCCGAAGGCCACGGTAAACCGCATCGATAACTATGAAGTGGTGCGCAAACTGACCCTCAGCCTGCCGGACCACATCGACGGCGTGCTGACCTGCCCGAACGGCAACTGCATCAGCCGCAGCGAGCCGGTGGCGTCGAGCTTCAGCGTCAAATCGCGCGACGGCGAAGTGCACCTGAAATGCCGCTACTGCGAAAAAGAGTTCGAGCATCAGGTGGTACTGCAGGCGGACTAAGCCCGGCATGGGCGCCGGGAGATGGCGCTGTCATTCTCCCGGTGACGCCCTATAATGGGTCCTCTGAAAATTACTCTACCCACGTTGCTACCCACCGAATTTTACGCTGCGGCCGACCGCGCGGCGGCGTGAAAGACAACGGGTCTATCAGGAGAAAACATGTCACGTAATATCAGCACTGAACTCGCCCCGGCAGCCATTGGTCCTTACGTGCAGGGCGTTGATCTGGGCAGCATGATCATCACTTCCGGCCAGATCCCGGTCGATCCGAAAACCGGCGCCGTCGCCGACGACGTCGCCGCTCAGGCGCGCCAGTCGCTGGAAAACGTTAAAGCGATCGTCGAAGCCGCCGGCCTGATCGTTGCCGACATCGTGAAAACCACCGTATTCGTGAAAGACCTGAACGACTTCGCCACCGTCAACGCCGCGTACGAAGCCTTCTTCACCGAGCACAGCGCGCCGTTCCCGGCCCGCTCTTGCGTAGAAGTGGCGCGTCTGCCGAAAGACGTGAAGATCGAAATCGAAGCCATCGCCGTGCGTCGTTAATCGACACGCATGCGAATCACGGCCAGTGCAGACTGGCCGTTTTTATTGATAAGAATTTTATTAATTCAATTAATTTATAGCGATAGCGTAATATCGCCCACATTTACAATCCCACAATAAAAATACGCCTATAATTGTTTTTCACCCGGCCGGGTCATTGCTGTTTCATTTCGTTCACCCCGTGAATAATGACAGGAGATAACCATGGCACCTAGCGTATTGGATTATTTTATCCAACAAGTTTCCCGTTATCCGGAAAAACTTGCCGTCGTCGGCAATAATAAACACCTGACCTACCGTCAATTGGATGAAGCCAGCAGCGCACTGTGCGCGCTGTTGCTACGACGGGGCGTGGCGCCCGACAGCTATGTGCCGCTCGTCACGCTGCGCACGCCGGAAATGCTGATCGGTATGTTGGCGATCGTCAAAGCCGGCGCAGGCTATATTCCCATCGATGCGCGTTACCCGGAAAAAAGAATACAGGATATCGTTACGCAAAGCGGTTCCCCTTTAATACTCGCCAGCAACGCGACAATTGCGTTATCGGAAGATAATTTCAGCGAAGACGTTATTTATATTGATAATATATCAATTTCGCCACAGGAAAATATAACGTTAATCTCTCCGCCTCCCGATGCCATCGTTTATCTCATTTTCACTTCAGGCACCACCGGCAAACCGAAAGGTGTGCTGATCGAACATCAGTCGCTGCTGAATTTAATTCTCTGGCATAACAAGCAATTCGCTATGGATGCCGAAAGTCGTTCTACGCTGATCGCCGGCTTGAGTTTCGACGTCGCGCAATGGGAGATCTGGTCGCCTCTGACCAGCGGCGGCACATTGTATCTGCCGCCGGAAGACGCTCGCCTGCAGCCGGAAGTGCTGCTGGTCTATTTTGCCGAACAGGGTATCACTCACGCCAGCCTGCCCGCCGTACTGGTTGCCGAAGTGGTCGGCGCGCCGCAGCCGGCCAATCTGGCGCTGCGGTATCTGTTCAGCTCGGGGGAAAAACTTCATCCGGTCGATCTGCGCGGCATCGATTATCCCTTGATCGATTACTACGGCCCGACAGAAGCCACCATATTCGTCACCTGCAACCGGGTGGCTTGCGCCACGCAAAATCCGCCCGCCAGCATTGGGCGGCCCATCGGCGATACCGAAATCTTCATCCTCGATGACCGACTGCAGCCCGTGATCGGCGATCGCCCCGGCGAGCTGTATATCAGCGGTCGTTGCCTGGCACGCGGCTACCTGAACAATCCGGCATTGACGGCCGAACGCTTCATCACCCCGCCTCACTTCGCCGGGTTACGTCTGTATCGCAGCGGCGATCGGGCTCGTTGGCTGGCGGATGGCCGCATTCAATATCTGGGCCGTATCGACGATCAGGTCAAAATCCGCGGCAATCGCATTGAACTGGGCGAAATCGAAAACGCCATGCTGCAGGTTGCGGGCGTCCGTAAAGCGGTGGCCGCCGTGGCAATGGCTGACGATCCGCTGGGCAAGAAAATCGTGGCGTTTCTGATCGCGGAGAGTGACAGCGAAAACGTGACCGCACGCGTCCGACAGAAACTGAAAGAAACGCTGCCCACCGCATTTCTGCCCGCCGATTATCGTTTACTGGAACACATGCCGCTGAACAACAACGGCAAGATCGACAAAGCGGCTCTGTTGGCGCATTACCAACCGGTCAGCGTCAGTGTCGGCGTTGCGCAGCCGCTGACCGCCGACCAGCGCGTCGTCGCCGATCTCTGGCGCTCGCTGCTGAAAGTGGAACAGCCCGCATCCGGCGATGATTTTTTCTCGCTGGGCGGCCATTCGCTGTTAGCGGCCAAACTGATGGCGGCGCTGGCCGAGGCATTTGCCGTCGAGACTTCGGTGCACGACATCTATGAATATCCCACTCTGGGCGCCCTAGCGCAGGCACTGGCACAACGCAGAGACCGGCAACCGACACAGCGGCAAGGCGAAGCGCGTGCCTTGCAGGATGATGTTTATTTGCCGTCGGATCTCGTCATCGATCCGACGTTCGATCCGCGGCAAATCAGCGCGCCGCGCGCCATTTTGCTGACCGGCGCCACCGGCTTCGTCGGCGCGCATCTGTTGGCCGATCTGCTGCGCACCACCGACGCCGAGCTGTACTGTCTGGTGCGCGACGGCGCCAAACTGCCGCCGAGACAGCGGCTGGAGGCGGTGCTGCAGCGCTACCGGATCGCGCTGAACGCCAGCCAGCACGCGCGCATTCATATCGTGCCTGGCAACGTCGCGGAACACGACTTTTCGCTGACGCCGGCGGCCTACAGGGCGTTAAGCCGAGATATCGATCTGATTTACCATTCGGCCAGCGCGGTGAATTTTATCCAGCCTTACGCCTACATGAAGCGCGACAACGTGCAGGGCCTGCGGGAAATCATTCGCTTCGCGGCGCATAGCCGCACCAAGCCGCTGATGCTGCTGTCGACCATCTCCGTATACAGCTGGGGGCATCTGCACACCGGCAAGCGGGTGATGCGGGAAAGCGACGATATCGACCAAAACCTGCCGGCGGTCAGCCGCGATATCGGCTACGTGCGCAGCAAATGGGTGATGGAGAAAATCGCCGATTTAGCGGCGGCGCAAGGCCTGCCGCTGATGACCTTCCGCCTGGGCTACGCCACCTGCCACAGCCGTACCGGCGTCAATGCCGATTATCAATGGTGGGGACGGCTGGTGAAAACCTGCATCAGCAGCGGCACGGTGCCGGATTTACGGGATATGCGCGAAGGGTTGACCACGGTGGATTACATGACCCGGGCCATCGCCCACGTCTCTCGCAACCCGCAGGCGCTGGGGCAGAAATTCAACCTGATCCATCAAGGTGACAATAATCTGACGCTGCGTGAGTTTTTCAGCCTGCTGGAGCGCGAGTTCGGTTATCGTTTTCGCCCCTTGCCCTTCGCACAGTGGCGGGCACAATGGGAAAACGACAGCGACGCGCCGCTGTACCCGCTGCTCAGCCTGTTCAAGGATCCTATGGTGGACGAGCTATCGACGGTGGAGCTCTATCAAGACACCTATCGGTGGGACTGCAGCAACCTGCAACGCTTCCTGCAGGGCAGCGGTATCGATGAGCCGCGCTTCACCCGCCAGCTGCTGCTGAATTACCTGCAGCACGCCATCGGGTATGCGCCGCTGTCGCTACAGGCGTAACAAAACCGGGGCTCAACTGGCCGAGCCCCGTCACCCTCACTCCGTTTTAAGCCCCCGCAGCAGCGCCTCCAGCGGGTACACCGCGGCAATCACCACTTCGTCGCGCGTCTGCGCCGCCGCATCCAGCTGGCGCTGCGCTTGCTCGGCCTCGGCCCGGCTCAGCGGTTTGCCATGCTGATGGCGATCCAGCAGCGTTAAGCCCAGCGAGGCCAAGGCACCGACGTCCTGCGCCACCGGCGCCAGATCCCGCAACGTGCGGTTGCCCGCGATCGCCGTTTGCAACGCCGTGCCATTCGCCTGCCAGCGCTGCAGCCGTTCGCGCAGCGCCTGCGCGGCCGCCTTATCGCGCTTATCCTTCAACAAGGCCGCGACCTGCGCATGCATGTCGCGCACCGCGCCGCTCTCCGGCGGCAGCGCATCGGCAAAGCGGTTCAGCGGTTCGAACTGGTGATAGTTACCGGCCTGGAACTTCAGGTGCTGGCGGGTGTAATAGTGCGCCGGCTCCACCGCCTCGGCCAGGATCTGCAGCGGCAGGATCTGCACGCTGTTGCTCAGCCGGGTGAATTCGCGCGCCGTTTCCGCGTGCTGCTGCAGGCCGACCGATACCACCGACCAGGCATCGATCGCCGCCAGCCGCCGGTACATGCTGCTTTCGTCGGTGACGTCCTGCGCCGACCACAGCCGCTCGGCCACCGCGAAGGCGCGCGGCCACAGCTTGAGATCGATCAGCGGCGCACGCACGTTTTCCGCCCACAGCGCCGCTTCACCGCCGAGAATGTTGGCCTGTCCCTTCTCGTCCGGCACCACCGGCATCTTGCCCGCCGGCGCCGCCGCCAGCTTGTCGCCGCGGGTGGGGTAACGCACGTTGCCGATCAACGTATAGCCGCTGAGCTTGTCCTGCTGCAGCGTGAACACCGGCCGCGTGTCGCCCATCCAGGTATCGACGCGGAACGTCACCTGCTGCGGCGTGCGCCAGACGATGTCGTGCACCGCGCGGCGCGATTTGCCGTTGAAATCGATAAAGCCGCGCCAGCCCTGCTTGCCCTCGATCAGCGTGAAGCTGCCCTCCACCGCGCTGCCCTTCAGGCGCGGCATGCTGAAACGCCAGCTTTGCGCCTGTTCGCCGGGTTGCACCGCCGTCTCGACCCCCAGCGGCTGCGGCAGAATTTCATTGCGGTAGTGATAGGCAGTGCTTTGCGGCTGATCGAGGTAGAAACCGGTGGAAAGAATGCCCTGATAGCCGTCCTGCGCGCTGGCGCCCAGCGAGTCTTGCCCCTGCCAGGACTGAATTACGATCGAGCGCGGCAGCGACGGATGGTAGATCTCATCCCAGCCGACCATCTGCCGCTGGTGTTTCTCGAGGATCTTTTCCAGCTTCTGGTTGAAGTAGGCCTGCAGCGCATGGGTATCCGCCAGCCCGTTCTTCTGCATAAACGCCTGAATCGACGGCGACGCCCGCCACTGGCTGGCGTCCACCTCGTCGCCACCGATGTGCAGATAAGGATCGGGGAAGATCGCCGCCAGCTCGCCGACGATCGTGTCGACAAACTGATACACCTCGTCGCGGGTCGGATCGAGCGTCGGCTTATGCACGCCCCACTCGCGCTCCATGCGATACGGCCCCGGCGCGCTCATCAGGTCGGGATAGGCCACCGCGATGCTGGAGGCGTGCCCCGGCATGTCTATCTCCGGCACCACGCGAATGCCGCGCGCCGTGGCGTAAGCCACCACCTGCCGCATCTGCTCGCGGGTGTAGAACTGGCCGTCGCTGGCCTGCTGTTGCAGTTTGGGGTAATGCTCGGAGGCAAAGCGCCAGCCCTGATCGTCGGTCAGGTGCCAGTGGAACACGTTAAGCTTGGCCGCCGCCATGCCGTCGAGCTGGCGCAAAATGTCCGGCAGCGGCAGAAAATGGCGCGCCGAATCCAGCAGCACACCGCGCCACGGAAAACGCGGCACGTCGCGGATATCCACCAGCGGCAGGAAGGTGTTTTGCCCGTCGGTCTGCAGCAGCTGCAGCAGGGTTTCCATGCCGCGCAGCGCGCCGAAGCGGGTGTTGGCGGTCAGCGTGGCACCCTGCGGCGTGACCGCCAGCCGGTAACTCTCGTCGCTGCCCGGCAGCGGCTGCGCCGCCACCCGGTCTTTAATCATCACCCTGATCGTCGCGCCGCCCTTCGCTTCACCCGCCGGCGCCAGCGTCCAGCCGGTCTGCAGTTCGATGCGCTGGCGCCAGCGCGGCAGCGCGTCGCCCAAGTCGTCACCCTGCAGCGTCAGGGACAAGCGGTGATCCAGCACCAGCTTGCCCGCCGGTTGCGTCACTTCCACCTGCTGCGGCCAGGGCATCAGCGGCAAATCACCCGCCGGCTGCGCCAGTGCGCCGCAAGAAAACCATAACGATGAAGCCAGTAGCGTATAACGGAAAGGTCTGTGCATCGGAAATTCCTCAGAGGAAAAAAACAAAATATCCCCAATGAATTTCAAACCACCGCTAGGCGATAAACAACAACGCGTTGGTTTGAAAGGCGCAGGGGAAAACAGCCAACGCTGTAGATAAAGACTCAGCACAGAACAGATGTCCAACCGTTGCGGTGAAAAAGCGGACGGGATCACAGTTGCCCCCTCCCGGCCGGAGGGGGCGAACGGGTTATTGCCAGCCGTAGCGGCGCACGAACCAGCCTTTCACACACTGGGTCAGCACCATGTAACCGGCGAGGATCAGCACCAGCCACGGGAAGTAACCGAGCGGCAGCGCCTGCAGCTGCAGGAAGCCGGCCAGCGGCGAGAACACCAGGCCGATGCCGGTGGCGATCACCGCCAGCGTCATGATGCACAGCGGCCAGGACGGGCGGCTCTGGATAAACGGAATTTTGCGCGTGCGGATCATGTGCACGATCAGCGTTTGCGACAGCAGCCCTTCCACGAACCAGCCGGACTGGAACAGCGTCTGCATTTCCGGCGTGTTGGCCTTGAATACCCACCACATCAGGCAGAAGGTCAGCACGTCGAAGATCGAGCTGATCGGCCCGAAGAACACCATAAACCGCCCCAGATCGGCGGAGTTCCAGCGCTGCGGCTGGGTGATCTGATCGTCGTCGACGTTATCGAACGGGATGGCGATCTGCGAGATATCGTACATCAGGTTCTGAATCAACAGGTGCAGCGGCAACATCGGCAGGAACGGCAGGAAGGCGCTGGCAATCAGCACGCTGAACACGTTGCCGAAGTTGGAGCTGGCGGTCATCTTGATGTATTTCAGCATGTTGGCGAAGGTACGGCGCCCTTCGATCACCCCCTGCTCCAACACCATCAGGCTTTTTTCCAGCAGGATGATGTCCGCCGCTTCCTTGGCGATGTCCACCGCCGAATCGACGGAGATGCCGATATCAGCCGCGCGCAGCGCCGGCGCGTCGTTGATGCCATCGCCCATAAAGCCCACCACGTGCCCCTGGCGGCGCAGCAGTTTAACGATGCGCTCTTTGTGCAGCGGCGTCAGCTTGGCGAACACCGTGGTGCGCGCCGCCGCCTGCGCCAGCTGCTCGTCGTCCATCTGTTCGATCTCGCTGCCGCGCAGCAGGTGCTCGGCCGCCAGCCCGACGTCCCGGCACACTTTGGCGGCCACTAGCTCGTTGTCGCCGGTGAGGATCTTCACCGTGACGCCGTTCTGTTTCAGCGCCGCCAGCGCCGGCGCGGTGCTCTCCTTCGGCGGATCGAGGAAGGCGACGTAGCCTTCGAGGATCAGATCCGACTCGTCCGCCACGCCGTATTCATGGGTTTGCGCCGGCAGGATCTTGTTGGCCACCGCCACCACCCGCAGCCCCTGCTGGTTGAGATCGTCGGTGATGCGGCGGATCCTCGCCAGCAGCGCCTCGCTCAGCGGGATCACCTCGTCTTCGTGGCGCACGTGGCTGCAAATCGCCAGCATCTCTTCCAGCGCGCCCTTGCACACCAGCTCGTGATACTCGTTGTCCTTGGCCACCACCACCGACATGCGGCGGCGCACGAAGTCGAACGGGATCTCATCCACCTTGCGGTAGTGCTGCAGCGCTTCCGGCTGCTGATTTTGCTCCGCGCAGCTCAGCACCGCTACGTCGAGCAGGTTTTTCAGCCCGGTCTGGTAGAAGCTGTTCAGCCAGGCGTAGCGCAGCACCCGCTCGCTGCTGGCACCGAACACGTCGGTGTGGCGCTCCAGCACGATCTTGTCCTGGGTCAGGGTGCCGGTTTTGTCGGTGCACAGAATGTCCATCGCGCCGAAGTTCTGAATGGCGTCCAGGCGTTTGACGATCACCTTCTGGCGCGACAGCTTCACCGCCCCTTTGGCCAGCGTCGAGGTGACGATCATCGGCAGCATTTCCGGCGTCAGCCCGACCGCCACCGACAGCGCGAACAGCGCCGCCTCCCACCAGTCGCCCTTGGTGTAGCCGTTGATCAGCAGCACGATCGGCGTCATCACCAGCATAAAGCGGATCAGCAGCCAGCTGACCTTGCTGATGCCGCTCTGGAAGGCGTTCGGCTGCTCATCCTGGCTGGTGACGCGCTGCGCCAGCTGGCCGAAATAGGTGTTGCCGCCGGTGCCGATCACCATCGCCAGCGCGGTGCCGCTGACCACGTTGGTGCCCATGAAGCACAGGTTCGGGCAGTCGAGCGGATCGGCCGCCAACGCCTGCGGCGCCGCGGATTTTTCCACCGGCAGCGATTCGCCGGTCAGCGCCGCCTGGCTGATGAACAGATCCTTGGCCGACAGCACGCGCAGATCCGCCGGGATCATGTCGCCGGCCGCCAGCTTGATGATATCGCCCGGCACCAGCTGCGCGATCGGCAGCTCCACGTGCTCGCTCTTGCCGGTGAGCGCATCGCTGCGGATCACCGTGGCGGTGTTACTCACCATGGCCTTCAGCGCGTCGGCCGCCCGGTTAGAGCGCGCCTCCTGGATGAAGTTGAGCAGCGTGGAGATCACCACCATCAGCGCGATCACCAAGGCGCCGGTCAGATCCTCGGTGGCATAAGAGATCATGCCGAGCGCGGTCAGCAGCAGGTTGAACGGGTTGCGGTAGCAGTGCCAGAGGTGTTGCCACCAGGCCTCTTTCTGTTGATCGTCGATGACGTTCTCGCCGCAGCGCTGGCGCACCTGTTCCGCCTCATGGGCGGTGATGCCTTCCGGGTGGCTGTGGAAACGCTCAAACAGCTGCATCGTCTCTGCGGCGGCGCATTCCAGCCGCTGCTGCGCCAGGCCGGCCGGCATATCGCGCGCAGCGCCGCCGACGCTGTCCAGCAGGCTGTCGCGGCGCACCAAACGGCGCGGAAGGCCGCGGGCAAACAGGCCCAGCAGCTGACGGGGGAGTTTTTTCAGTTTCATGGTTCGCACCTCGTCGCCCGGTGCCTCACGGCAGCGGGTAAACGGGGATCGTCATCGGCCGGGCGGATGGCGGGCACGCCAAAAAGCCTCTGCCAATGCAGATCCTTATTCTTTTTTTCAGCAGCAGGAGCGAACGACGAAGCGCGCGCCACCGGTTACCGTGATGTACTTCACCGGTAAAACAGCAGCGCCAGGCGGAGAGGTTTTACCGGAGAACCGAGTGAGTGTCTAAAGCAGTCGGGTCGGGGTCCATATGGGGAATAACCTCCGGTAAAGGGAAAAACAGAGCGGCAGGAGCGGCCGTTCATCGCAATGTCACAATCCCGTTTTGCATCAAGATCCGCGTCGGAAAATGAGCTATGCTGACGGGCATTCATTATTGGCCGTCAATTTACGCCTTACAACCTAAACGACAAGTAAACCATGCAAAACCGGCTGACCATCAAGGACATCGCACGCCTGAGCGGCGTAGGTAAATCCACCGTCTCACGCGTGTTGAACAATGAAGGCAGCGTGAGCCCGCAAACCCGCGAACGGGTGGAAGCGGTGATCCGTCAGCAGGGGTTTACCCCCTCCAAGTCGGCGCGCGCCATGCGCGGCCAGAGCGACAAAGTGGTGGGCATTATCGTTTCCCGTCTCGATTCGCCGTCGGAAAACCAGGCGGTGCGCACCATGCTGCCGTTGCTGTACCAGCAGGGCTTCGATCCGATCGTGATGGAGAGCCAGTTCGAAACCCGCCTGGTGCAGGAGCATCTGCACGTACTGCATCAGCGCAACGTCGACGGCGTGATCCTGTTTGGCTTCACCGGCCTGACCGCGGCGATGCTCAAGCCGTGGCAGGAAAAAATGGTGGTGATGGTGCGCGAATACGACGGCTTCTCGTCCGTCTGCTACGACGACGCCGGCGCGGTGAACCTGCTGATGGATCGCCTGTATCAGCAAGGGCATCGGCATATCGGCTATCTGGGGGTGCAGCTCAGCGACGCCACCACCGGCCAGCGCCGCTATCAGGCCTATCTCGACGCCTGTGAACGCCTCACGCTCACGCCGCGCGCCACGCTGGGCGAGCTGAGTTACCAGAGCGGTTTCCAGCACGCCGCCGAAGTGATTGACGCGCACACCAGCGCGCTGATTTGCGCCTCCGACAGCATCGCCCTGGGGGCGATCAAATACCTGCAACAGCAGCCGACGCGCGCCATCCAGGTATGCGCCATCGGCAACACCCCGCTGCTCAGCTTCCTGTTCCCCGACACCCTGTCGGTGGAGTTCGGCTACGGCAGCGCCGGCCTGCTGGCGGCGCAGCAGCTGTTGGCACAGCTCAGTGGCGAACAGGGGATCCGCCGCCTGGTGGTGCCCAGCAAACTTTCCTGACGACCTGATTAGAAGTTGACCATTTTTTGTCATTTTGTGATCCTCGCCCCAATCCGGGAACGTTCCCATTTCATTCAAAAAGCCGAGTGGCTAAGCTTTGATCATTACTCAGTCAACACCTCTGCAGGTATCCCATAATGAGCAAAGTAAAACAGCAGGATATTGATCGCCTGATTGTTTTGGTCGGCGGCCGCGAGAACATCGCCACCGTCAGCCATTGCATTACCCGGCTGCGTTTCGTCCTCAACGATCCCAACAAGGCGAAACCGAAAGAGATCGAAGCGCTACCGATGGTCAAGGGTTGCTTCACCAACGCCGGGCAGTTCCAGGTGGTGATCGGCACCGACGTCGGCGACTACTATCAGGCGCTGATCGCCAGCACCGGCGTCAACGAGGCCGACAAGGAGCAGGCCAAGGTGGCCGCGCGCCAGAACATGACCTGGACTGAGCGCACCATCTCCCACTTCGCCGAGATCTTCTTCCCACTGCTGCCGGCGCTGATCAGCGGCGGTCTGATCCTCGGCTTCCGCAACGTGATCGGCGACATCCCGATGTCCGGCGGCCAAACGCTGGCGCAGATGCACCCGGCGTGGAAAACCGTTTACGACTTCCTGTGGCTGCTCGGTGAAGCGATCTTCATGTTCCTGCCGGTGGCCATCTGCTGGTCGACGGTGAAAAAGATGGGCGGCACGCCGGTGCTCGGCATCGTGCTGGGCGTCACCCTGGTGTCTCCGCAGCTGATGAACTCCTACCTGCTCGGCCAGCAAACGCCGGAAGTGTGGAACTTCGGCTGGTTCGTGATCCAGAAAGTGGGCTATCAGGCGCAGGTGATCCCGTCGATCCTGGCGGGCATGGCGCTGGGCTGGATCGAAACCCGGCTGAAAAAGATCGTTCCCGACTATCTCTATCTGGTGGTGGTGCCGGTGGTCTCGCTGCTGCTGGCGGTGTTCCTGGCACACGCGCTGATCGGGCCATTCGGCCGCATGATCGGCGACGGCGTCGCCTGGGCGGTGAAAGCGGTGATGACCGGCAGCTTCGCGCCGGTGGGCGCCGCGCTGTTCGGCTTCCTGTATGCGCCGCTGGTGATCACCGGCGTGCACCAGACCACGCTGGCTATCGACATGCAGATGATCCAGAGCATGGGCGGCACCCCGGTGTGGCCGCTGATTGCGCTGTCCAACATCGCGCAGGCCTCGGCGGTGCTCGGCATCATCATCATCAGCCGCAAGGCCAACGAGCGTGAAATCTCGGTGCCGGCGGCGATCTCCGCCTACCTCGGCGTGACCGAACCGGCGATGTACGGCATCAACCTCAAATACCGCTTCCCAATGCTGTGCGCGATGATCGGCTCCGCGATCGCCGGCCTTATCTGCGGGCTGGACGGCGTGATGGCCAACGGCATCGGCGTCGGCGGCCTGCCGGGCATTCTGTCTATCAAGCCGCAGTTCTGGCTGATTTACTCGCTGGCGATTCTGGTGGCGATCGTCATCCCGCTGGTGCTGACCATCATGGTCTACAAACGCAAGGCCGCCCGCGGCGAGCTGCCGGTTTGATTGACGCAAGATGAATGTAGGGGCCTGCTCACGCGGGCCCGTTGTCACGATTCAAAGGTATTGAACTATGAGCAACCCAACCCCCTGGTGGCAGAACGGCGTCATCTACCAAATTTATCCGAAGAGTTTTCAGGACAGCACCGGCAACGGCTACGGCGATTTGGCCGGGGTGACCCGGCGGCTGGACTATCTGCAGGAACTGGGCGTCGACGCCATCTGGCTGACGCCGGTCTACGTATCGCCGCAGGTGGACAACGGCTATGACGTGGCGGACTACTGCGCCATCGATCCGGCTTACGGCACGATGGCCGACTTCGAGCAGTTGATCGCCGCCGCCCACCAGCGCGGTATCCGCATCGTGATGGACATGGTGTTCAACCACACCTCGACCGAGCACCCGTGGTTCAAGGCCGCGCAGGATCGCCACAGCCCGTATCGTCAGTTCTACGTCTGGCGCGACGGCGACGGTGAAACGCCGCCGAACAACTGGCGCTCCAAGTTCGGCGGCAACGCCTGGCAGTGGCACGCCGACAGCGGCCAGTACTACCTGCACCTGTTCGCCGCCGAGCAGGCGGATCTCAACTGGGAACACCCGCCGGTGCGCGAAGAGCTGAAGAAAGTGTGTCAGTTCTGGGCGGACAAAGGCGTCGACGGCCTGCGCCTCGACGTGATCAACCTGGTGTCCAAACAGCAGGACTTCCCGTCCGACAGCCAGGGCGACGGCCGCCGCTTCTACACCGACGGCCCGCGCATCCACGAGTTCCTGCAGGAGATGAGCCGCGACGTGTTTCAGCCGCGCGGCCTGATGACGGTGGGCGAGATGTCCTCCACCACGCTTGAGCATTGCCAGCGCTACGCGGCGCAGAGCGGCGAAGAGCTGTCGATGACCTTCAACTTCCACCACCTGAAGGTGGACTACGCCGGCGGTGAAAAATGGACGCGGGCGGCGCCGGATTACGTGGAACTGAAGCAGATCTTCCGCCACTGGCAGCAAGGGATGCATAACCGCGCCTGGAACGCGCTGTTCTGGTGCAACCACGATCAGCCACGCATCGTGTCGCGCTTCGGCGATGAAGGCGCACTGCGGGTGCCGGCCGCCAAAATGCTGGCAATGGTGCTGCACGGTATGCAGGGCACGCCTTATATCTATCAAGGCGAAGAACTCGGTATGACCAACCCCGGCTTCCGCGCCATCGAACAGTATCGCGACGTGGAAAGCCTGAACATGTACGCCGAACTGCGCGCCCAGGGCCGCGGCGACGCGGAGCTGCTGGCGATCCTGGCCGACAAATCGCGCGACAACGGCCGCACCCCGATGCAGTGGAGCGCCGCGCCGCACGCCGGTTTCACCACCGGCACGCCGTGGATCGGCTGCGCCGAGAACTACCCGCAGATCAACGCCGACACGGCGCTGGCCGACCTCGACTCGGTGTTTTACGCCTATCGCCAGCTGATCACCCTGCGCAAGCAGTACCCGCTGCTGACCCACGGCGACTATCAGGATCTGGCGCCGGAACACCCGGCGCTGTGGTGCTATCAGCGCAGCTGGAACGGCCAGCGCCTGCTGGTCGCGGCCAACCTGAGCCGCGAACCGCTGGCCTGGGCGGCGGAGGGCGTGGAAGCCTCCGCGCAGTGGCGCCCGCTGATGAGCAACTACAGCGACTCGGCGGATCAGCCGCAGGCGCTGACGCTGCGGCCGTTCGAAGCGGTGTGGTGGCTACTCGAAGACTAACCCCGCAGGGCGCGGCGAGCGCTGCGCCCTACCATTTCCCCAGCAGCGCCACCACGCCGGCGGCCTCTTGCGCCAGGCGTTCGTCGCTCATGTCGAATACGCCCTGCACCAAATGCGGCGGCAGGTAATCCATGCCGGTCAGGTTGGCCATGGCGTGGAACGGCAGCAGCAGATCCTGCACCGGATAACGGTTGTACCCTTCCGCCGTATAAGCCTGCGCGTTACCGCCGGTGCTCACCACCAGCTGCAACGGCTTGCCGTGCAGTTTAGTGCCCTCGCTGCCGTAGGCGAAACCGTAGGTTAATACCGCATCCTGCCATTCGCTGAGGATCGCCGGCGAGCTGTACCAGTAAAACGGGAACAGCATCACTACCGCATCGTGGCTCTGCAGCAACTCCTGTTCACGCGCCACGTCGATGCGGTAATCCGGGTACGCGCGGATCAGCTCATGTACGGTCACGTTAGGCAGCGTGCGTACGGCCTCGATCAGCGCTTTGTTGATGCGCGACTCGTCGGGGGTGCGGTGGGCGGTTAACACTAAAATGCGTGACATAACGATTCCTCGGTCATAAGAAGATGGGGGCATTTTTCCATTTCCGCCGCTTCGGGTGTAGGCTGTTAGAGGTCACTTCAATTTCAACCGAAAGTATCAACCACTATGTCACTGCCCTTTGACGTGCATCGCCTGTTGCCGGCCTTCCTCGCCGCCGCGCAGGCGCAAAATTTCTCCGCCGCCGCCCGCCAGCTGGGCGTGACGCCGGCGGCGGTCAGCAAAAACATCCGCGCGCTGGAAGAGAAGCTGGCGCTGCGGCTGTTTCAGCGCAACACCCACAACGTGCTGCTGACCGACGAGGGCAAAGCGCTGCTGGCGCAGGTGGCGCCGCTGTGGCAGGCGTTGGCGGCCACGCTGGAAAGCGCCGGCGGCGAACGGCAGGCGCCGGCCGGCGTGGTGCGCGTCACGATGATCCCCGGCTTCGGCCGCCAGATGCTGATGCCGTTGATCCCGCAATTTCTGGCGCGCTACCCGCAGATCGATCTCGATCTGTCGCTGGATGCCCGGGTGGTGAATCTGGTGGGCGAAGGTTTCGACGTCGGCATCGGCAGCCGGGTCGATCCCGACAGCCGGCTGGTGGCCCGCCCGCTCTACCCGATGCACATGGTGCTGGCGGCGTCGCCGGACTATCTGGCGCGGCGCGGTGAACCGCAAACGCCGCACGATCTGCTGCGGCACGACTGCCTGCTGCACCGCAACCCGGCCAACGGCCGCCACGTCAAATGGCAGCTGCGCCATCAGGGCGAAACGCTGGCGCTGGATCTGAACGGCCGGCTGGTGGTCAGCCGCCCGGAGATGTTGCTGGATGCGGCGCTGGCCGGGCTGGGCATCGTCAACCTGGCGCGCTGGTACCTCGATAGGCACTTCGAACAGGGCACGCTGCGGCCGGTGCTGGCGGAATGCTGGCCGCGCCCGGTGCAGCTGTGGCTCTATTACGCCTCGGCGGATCTGCCGCCGCGGGTGCGCGTCTGGGTCGATTTTCTGCTGGAACATTTTCGCGATCGACCAACCGGCGATTGACGTCTGTTCAGCTTGCACACGCTCTTCCGTTTTCCTTGTTCTACATCAAAAGAATCTCGCCAATATCTATATATAGTGCATTAAGAATTACGAACGCCTATATATAGTAGTTATCCACAAAATCATCCACACGTCGCCACAGCCCTTACGCGCTGCGGCTTTGCCCTGTGGATAAGCGAAATTTGACGGTTGCTCGCCATGCCAGGCGGGTATGAACGCTCCCTCGGGGAACAAGGAGTACAACGTGAAACCAGTAGTGATTAAGCGGGACGGTTGCCAGGTACCTTTTGACGAAGCGCGCATCGCGCAGGCCATCGAGCGCGCCGCGCTGGCGGTGGGCGTGGTCGACGCCGACTACTGCGCCACCGTCGCCCGCGTGGTCGCTCAGCGCATGGAGCAGCAGCCGCGCGTCGATATCCACGAGATCCAGCAGGCGGTGGAAAACCAGCTGATGGCCGGTGAATACAAACAGCTGGCGCGCGCCTATATCGAATACCGCCACGATCGCGACGTGGCGCGCGAGCTGCGCGGCCGCCTGAACCAGGAGATCCGCGGCCTGGTCGAGCAGAGCAACCGCGCGCTGCTGAACGAGAACGCCAACAAGGACAGCAAGGTGATCCCCACCCAGCGCGACCTGCTGGCGGGCATCGTCGCCAAACACTACGCCAAGCAGCACATCCTGCCGCGCGACGTGGTGCTGGCCCATGAACGCGGCGAAATTCACTACCACGATCTCGACTACTCGCCGTTCTTCCCAATGTTCAACTGCATGCTGATCGATCTGAAAGGCATGCTGACCAACGGCTTCAAGATGGGCAACGCCGAGATTGAGCCGCCGAAGTCGATCTCCACCGCCACCGCCGTGACCGCGCAGATCATCGCCCAGGTCGCCAGCCATATCTATGGCGGCACCACCATCAACCGCATCGATGAAATCCTGGCGCCGTTCGTCGACGAGAGCTTCCGCAAACACCTGCAGGTGGCGGAAGCGTGGCAGATCCCGGATGCCAAAGGCTATGCCATGGCGCGTACCGAGAAAGAGTGTTACGACGCCTTCCAGTCGCTGGAGTACGAGGTCAACACCCTGCACACCGCCAACGGCCAGACGCCGTTCGTCACCTTCGGCTTCGGCCTTGGCACCAGTTGGGAGTCGCGCCTGATCCAACGCTCGATCCTGAAAAACCGCATCGCCGGGCTGGGCAAAAACCGCAAGACCGCCGTGTTCCCCAAACTGGTGTTCGCCATCCGCGACGGCCTCAACCACCAGTACGGCGATCCGAACTACGACATCAAGCAGCTGGCGCTGGAGTGCGCCAGCAAGCGCATGTACCCGGACATCCTCAACTACGATCAAGTGGTTAAAGTCACCGGCTCGTTCAAAACGCCGATGGGCTGCCGCAGCTTCCTCGGCACCTACGAGCAGGACGGCGAACTGGTGCACGACGGCCGCAACAACATCGGCGTCATCAGCCTCAACCTGCCGCGCATCGCGCTGGAGGCGATGGGCGATGAGTCGCGCTTCTGGGCGCTGCTGGAACAGCGCCTGCAGCTGGCGAAAAAGGCCCTGATGACGCGCATCGCCCGGCTGGAAGGCATCAAGGCGCGGGTGGCACCAATCTTGTACATGGAAGGCGCCTGCGGCGTGCGGCTCAAGGCCGACGACAACATCGCGGATATCTTCAAGAATGGCCGCGCCTCGATTTCGCTGGGCTATATCGGCCTGCACGAGACCATCAACGCGCTGTTCGGCGGCAAAAACCACGTGTATGACGACGAGGCGCTGCGCGCCAAAGCGGTGGCGATCGTCACGCGGCTGCGCGCCGCCGTCGACGCCTGGAAAGACGAGACCGGCTACGGCTTCAGCCTCTACAGCACGCCGAGCGAGAACCTGTGCGATCGCTTCTGCCGACTGGACACCGCCGATTTCGGCGTAGTGCCGGGCGTCACCGACAAGGGCTATTACACCAACAGCTTCCACCTCGACGTGGAGAAGAAGGTCAATCCGTACGACAAGCTGGACTTCGAAGCGCCCTACCCGCCGTTGGCCAGCGGCGGCTTCATCTGCTACGGCGAATACCCGAACCTGCAGCACAACCTGAAGGCGCTGGAAGACGTGTGGGACTACAGCTACACCCGGGTGCCTTACTACGGCACCAACACGCCGATCGACGAGTGCTACGAATGCGGCTTCACCGGTGAATTCTCCTGCACCAGCAAAGGCTTCACCTGCCCGAAATGCGGCAATCACGACTCGGCCAAGGTCTCGGTCACCCGCCGGGTGTGCGGCTATCTCGGCAGCCCCGATGCCCGGCCGTTCAACGCCGGCAAGCAGGAAGAGGTGAAACGCCGGGTGAAACACCTCGGCAACGGGCAGCTCGGCTGAGAAACGCCGTGCAACCAAGGCAGAAGCCTGTTCATCAGGCGTGATTGTCGCAGCCGGTTTGCCTTCGGCCAGCGCGCACCAACCGCAGCGTACACGCAGTACGTGAGGATTGGGAGCACTGCCCGGAGGCAAAATGGCCAGTAAAATAGCCTGATGGGCAGGCCTCACATGAATTATCACCAGTATTACCCGATCGACGTCGTCAACGGCCCCGGCACCCGCTGCACGCTGTTTGTCGCCGGCTGCGTGCACCAGTGCCCCGGTTGCTACAACAAAAGCACCTGGCGGCTCAACTCCGGCCAGCCGTTTACCCCAGCGCTGGAAGACCGCATCATCACCGATCTGAACGATACGCGCGTGCCGCGCCAGGGGCTGTCGCTCTCCGGCGGCGATCCGCTGCACCCGGCCAACGTGCCGAGCATCTTGCAACTGGTGAAACGGGTACGCGCCGAATGCCCCGGCAAGGATATCTGGTTGTGGACCGGCTACCGGCTGGCGGAGCTGGACGCACAGCAAATGCAGGTAGTAGACAGGATCAACGTGCTGATCGACGGCAAGTTCGTGCAGGATTTGAAAGACCCGGCGCTGATTTGGCGCGGCAGTAGCAACCAGGTGGTGCATAGGTTGCGATGAGTTGATAGCTCGTGTCTCGACGTGTGTTAATACAAAGTCGGCATGATACGGCTACGGCACAGAGCTAAACCTGATCTGAAAGGCGGCTTTGTGCCAGAAGCGGACGTTACTCACATCGCGGCTCATTAATAAATGGGAGGTAGATCAGTATGAGTTGTTAATAAGGCTGCTGCAACAGCCCTTTGTCAGAGAGAATATTGTGGCGGTGTTTCATAAGCTGGTCTGCAACTTATACTGGCCATTCAATAGATTGGAATTTTTCAAGAGACACCTCGGCAAAGTCGGGTTCAATCATGTTTGCGTAGTCAATTAACCCGCGGACATGTGACTTCAGCCCCCATACAGAGTCGAACTTTCGGTTGAAGGCATGTTGCACAGGCCCCACTTTTTCCAAAAAGTAGAGATGCTGCCGAATTGAATCTCTTATGCTCTTCGCTAGCCTTGGAAATTCTGATTCTACGTTCAGGCCTAATATGATCTTTTTACCACCTGGTGGAACAATTGTAGTTTTTCTAAATTGTGGCCGAAAGCCAGACTGCGAAATGATTTTGTAAGCCTCAAAAATAAAATGCTTAGCCCGAGAGCGTCCAAAATCTTTGTCTCCTGTAGAGAAACTCAGGTCATCACTATAGCGCGTATAAACTAATCCATTCTTTTTAGCCAAATTATTCAACGCGCTATCGCATTTTTTCATGACAAGGTTTGCAAGGAATGGGCTAGTGGGGGCTCCCTGTGGCAGATAACCTAGCACAGTCTGGTGATACAACGGGATAGCCTCATTGAACTTATTTGTCCTCCATTGCGGAAACTCAGTTCTAGGGCTTAAATCGGCGGTGCCAACCGTACACAGGCGTGTAAGTTCAAAGGCTACTAATGGTTGATATTTTAAAGCTCTAAAAATACGGTAGACTTGAATCTCAGACACTGAACTGAAGAAATCTGCTATGTCAATCTTAATTAACCACTTTGCTCCGCAATGTCGTGAAGCACATTTCTTAATTGAGTTGCCCTTTCTGAAAGCATGACTTGCGGGATGAACGGGCAGGTCTTTGAGAATATGTTCACTGATCCAGCGCTGAGTGTGCATCAGCTTTGGCGATGGAACATGAATAAAACGGCGCCCACCAGATCGTTTACGAATAGAAAATTTCTTGTAAATTTCAAAATTCTCAACCCCATGTAGTGCACTCCGAATCACGAAACTGCGAAGCCACTCATATTCAACGCTAGTACGTTTGGCCAAGTGTTTGAGGCTTAAAATGGAGGGGAGGGTGTATTCCGAGTAAATAAGAAGCTCGCTCTGGGCGATAGCCTCATCGAGCAAGGGTAGCGAGAGCCCGTTGGCTAGTCCCTGGTTTTTGTAGGATTGAGAGGACCACATATAACTACTCCGATGCGTCGCCGCAGGCGACGGCGCACTCTGGTAACCCAAGACTTACGCCGGCGGAGGCAGAGTGCGCCGTCTCCAGCCAAGCGTGGGCTTTTTCGTGAGGTTCAGGAAATCCATCCCCCAACACCCACTGTAAAGTGGTGTAGCAACCCTCTATCATCCCCAAAGGGGTGACTTTGTATTGCTCGTTAGCACTAGTCATATGTAGTCTCTCTCAGTTGCCTAGGATAGTAGTAGTCGGAACCAACGGCAAGATATCCTTTCGGTGAAAAGGATATTTGCTTTGCCGCAGATAGTTCCGATAGCCCCCGAGGGGTGATCCTTCGTTCAGATGTAAGGAATTTCCACTTAATACATTTCGAAAGAAGTAACTCACAGTCTTTTGAATTTAATCCTGTTGCATAGCAGATAGTTGAACGCTTACGTTGGCCTTTTGCGATCAAGCCTAGAACTACGAGAATGAGTGCTCCAATCGCCCCTCGTCTCATTAGTGCGCCAGACATCGCCAATCGTGTCTGACCTACATCATGGAGGGTTTGTATGGTATCGCCACACACAATTTCAGGCGGAAAAACCGAAGCCGTTGTTGTATCCACTGTCCTATTTGGAAATATACCAACCCACTCCCCTTTTTTCTCATCGGGATCCCATAATATGGCTGGTGTATTGTTGGGGCATCCATGCTCAAAAACAAGCGAAGACATACTTTTTTGATAACCCCACCAAAAGTGCTTTCTTCCTTTCAGTGCTTTACGACCATATTTTTCACAAAGTTTCAGCAGTGCTTCTTTTCTTTCCATCTTAATGGGGAGGGTTGTAAAAGTTGCTGAGTCTCGGTAGATAATCAATTCCGGGGATGCTTTCAAAAATTCTAGGCGGCTGAGCCCTTTCTCCGTTGCAGAATAAGCTACAACCTGAATCTTAATATGTTTTGATGATAACCAAGAGGCTATAGTTCTGTCTCTCCAGAATGCGTCAATAAAATCAGAGACTCTTTTCCCAGACCCAATGTAGTCATCAACAAATATCAACGAGTCACATCTTTGAACTCGAAGCTCTTCTTTTGAAGGGTGGTTAAGTATTTTTTCCGGATTGGCTTTAGAAAGCTGTCTAATTATTTGAGCGACAATTGCTTCGCTACCTTGATCTGATGAGACACCAATCGAGTTTACATTTTTCCCATTACTACTTTTAATCACTTGATCAAAAAATGGCACTACATGACTGCTGAATAATTGGCCTTTATCGGGTTCCTTTTTTAGTTCCCTTACGGCATAAAGGGCGACTGGACCCACTATCTTTGTTGAAATGTCCAAAATAAGGGCTTCAAGATTCCGACGAAATTCAGTATGAGAGACAAGAGTCAGTGAGTTAAGCAGAAGCTTCGCAGTTTCCTGGTCTAATGCATCGAATTGGCTTAACCATCTTTCGCCTTGCTTAGTGTAGATTAGTTTTCTTGAATTATGTTGATTTTTATTAATTTTCTCATCCCCCAATCCACAGTTTTCCATATTATTCTGTGACCTGTCTATCGAATAGCTACAGGTTACGTCGATATATCGGGCCTAGTAATCTGACTAAGGTAGTCGCCGAGTGCAAGTTACGCCAGTACTTCCGCTCTTCGCTCATGACGGACCTTTGGTTCAGTAAGCCTGTCCGCTCTGTGCTGAAGCGGACGTTGCTAACAACAGTCTGAGTTGATCAACGGGGAGCAGGTCATGCTTACTGTGAATACGGTAAGAATCGTTGTAAGTATCCCGATTAGACGCCCCATTCTCTTTTAGAGATCCTCTAGCATATGGATTATGTTACCCGAAAACGAACTTCCGTTCATCGCTCACAGCGGACCTTTGGCGCAGTTGGCTTGCCCACTCCGTGCCAGAAGCGGACATCGCGGACGTTATGGCACGTTAGGTCAGATATCTAAAAGCGCATAGTCCACTTAGGTGAGAGATATACAGCAGAACTCCTTGCTTGAGCTGTTGCTGTTCCAACGATCTATAAATCGAGAATGTCGTTTGCTCTCAACCCAAGCCACTTTTCTAGATGCCTAAGCAGCACTCGCAGGGCTTCTTCGTGCTCGGGGAACTGGTCAGGATTAATCGAGTCAATCCTAGCCTTAGCAACATCAATACCAATAAAATCGTCAATTGTTTCTTTGTTGAAACTATTGTGGGGCGTGGAGATCCTATCACCATACGTGTGGCTTGTACCACGGCTCATCAAGCGTGTGACCACGGTTGCGAAGCCCTGGTCGGTTTGAATTGCATTCATCATCCACTTTCGTGGTTCGTCCATTGAGTCTGTATAGGTTCTCCAGCGATAGAGCAGAGATATGAGATCCGGTTCGGCGAACAGCGTGTTGCCGTTGGCTGCGCGGCCCCTCATCAATCGCAGCCATTCTGCTTTCATTGCCGCAACGGTGTTTAGATCGAGCTCCGGTTCGAAGGCCCCACCGTCACTCTCATTTTGATCGTCTGGATCGCTTAGATGAATAAGGAGCGAGGAGACGGATAGCGCTTCAGTTTTACGGAGAGCTTCGAGAGCCAAACCACCTCGAATATCCTCAGGAATCCGCTTCAGGAACCAACTTGTCGCTCGCCATGCTGCTACATATGACGAGTCGAAAGAGCCGCTGTTCGTACCTGCGAGTTTTTCAGCAAGTCCGAACATCCCTGGGAGCAGAACAGCAGCGTTCTCGGTTGGTAATCGGTCGACGGATTCGTCGAGCCTTGCAACGAGTGAATTCAGCAGCCCGTCAGCTTCGACGGTAGCGATTGCCGCAAAGAGCTCGTCCTCTGTCGCTGTTGCATCGAGAAAATCAACAAAACGGCGCTCTGACATTTCTCCGACCGCCGTTTGGAGTTCAAAATAACGTGGGAAGTAACGCGAAGTGCATATTCGTTTCTCCGTCAACCACCGGCGATGGAAGCCGTCTGCATAGTTTGTCCCCCCATATGCCCATTCGAGGGGAGGAAATAAGTCTTTAAGCGCATCACAAATGATATTTCGGCGCTCCTCTGAGACGATCTCAAGAAGCTCTTCAGCCGCTGCTTGGTCCACCTTCCGTCGGCCATCACGGGAGAAGCGTCCTTCCTGGAGAACCAATCCTCTCTCACGGAACAGTGCATCGTGAAGGTCAGGTTCGAAGACCCGGAGTGTTTCCAGAAGCAGGAAATCTACAATGTTCACCTCGAACACGTCACCGACCACATGCAGGGGCATGTGTACAACAATGGACGAGATGAGACGACGCGCATCGCGCATGTTGCGAAGCAGGGGCTGAATGCAGCCAATGCAAGCGTTACCCCAGCGTCTCTGAGAGAACCCGTTAGCCTCAGTCGCGTATGGGCCCGCTATTTCAGAGAGTTCCTCTTCGAACATACGATGCACGAGCGATGCCGGGACAGCTGGTAGATCAAAGTTAGCCTGCACAACCTTCTCAAGGAAGGCTCGGCCGTCGCCGTCGGCGACCGGATCAAGAGCTCGTTCTACGATGCTCGGCTGGAACAAGAGCACAAAAACAATGTTCGGTAGATTAGCATTTGCCTTTACCTGCCGAAGCAGCATCCTTATCTGCTCTGGCTCAAGTCGGTCAATGTCGTCGACGAAGACAGCTAGGGGCCGGTCGAGTTCGCGAAGACGAGCTTCAAGCGATCTGCGTACCTTGTCGAGAGGCTCACCGCTATAGTCACGCCCGAGATGCGATAGCAACCGTCCGACAAGAGGTACTCCGACCGAGAGAAACGCAAGAACAGCCGCAACTTTTGCGACCGTCGGAAGGTCAAAGCCAATGGCTGACGCGACCGCTATAACCGAAGCATTTGTTAACACCGTCGAGATTAGAAGGCCTGAACTCCCAACCTCTTTAAGAGGCTTACCAGCCCCTGTGAGAATCGCGCCGTAGCTTCGCAGTGCTTTGGCTCGGTCGAGTTCAGCCTTCGAATGCTCGCCTCCCAAGCGATCTGCTATTTGTCCAAATAGCGCGCGGGCAATTACGTCGCCGTCCCCCCATTGCCAGGGGTTAAAGTCGAGCCAGTCAGCTCCGCTGCTCTTGGCATCGAGCCGTTCGGTGATGAGGTTTTTCAGTGATGATTTGCCGAAGCCCCATCCCCCGCGAATAGCAAACACCCGGCCCTCGCGCAAACTAAGTTCCGAAAGCACATCTGCTATGCGAGCCGCAAATTCGGCTCTTCTGAGGCGATCTTCGTGTGCTGTCTGAATCGGCGCCTCCGCTCCGATCCCTCTATCCGGCCGCTCATTCTTTGCCACGTAAGCATTAGGCCTCGTGCGACGACGAGCGCACCATGTCGCCAGACAGAAAAACAGCTTACTCATCGCACACCACCTCTCAAAACGTCCTATTGCTAAATAGCTACACTGGCAGCGCAGACCGAGTAAATTAAAGCGAGTGCAAACCTTGTCTGCCGCCAGTTCAACTTGCTGCGCAAACTAACTGAAAAGATAGCTCTGCTGCAATCGCAAGCCAGTATAGCGGTTCTGTTTATTCAACGTGATGAAGCGGAGCTCGGGCAACTACATCAATTGAGCGAGAATACTATGCAGTAGTCGCGAAATCGGCTTATCGCCCAAACCTGTTAACAACATAAAATTTTGTTTTAACTATATAAACTGACAACCTAACCCTGAGCCGATCCCCCCCTCACCCTCCCCCCGCCGATAGCGCGCCATGATTTTCGCTTTAAATAAAGCCATTCGTTTTCCTGCCTCCGAATGGCTTAGATAAACCGCTGTGCCGTTTCTTAAGCGTTCAAAGATGCCATCTCTTCCTTGAGACAGCATCAGGTCATGAATTAGTTACACCAACCCCATACCCACCACGCCGGTCAGCACGCCGCACAGCGCCACCAGCGCCGCCGTCAGGCACAGCGCCCGGGCGGAGAAGGCCTTGTTGAGCATCAACAGCGAAGGCAGGCTGACCGCAGGTAGGGTCATCAGCAGCGCCAGCGCCGGGCCTGCGCCCATGCCCGCCAGCATCATGGTCTGTACGATCGGGATTTCCGCCGCGGTGGGGATAACAAACAGGCAGCCGACGATCGCCAGGCCGATGATCCACAGCAGGCTATTGTCGACGGCGCCGTCGGCGTGCGGGAACAGCCAGACCCGCGCCGCGCCCAGCGCCAGCACCGCCAGCACGTAGATCGGAATGGTCGACCAAAACAGCGCCCACAGCGCTTTGCCCCAGCGCGCAAGGAACGGCTGTTCCTCGCTCTGCGCCATCATCACCGGCGGCTGCGGCGCGGCGGGCTGCGGATCGTTGGCGGTCACGCGCTGCACCAGCCAGGCGATGCCCAGCACCATCACCACGCCCGCCACCAGGCGGATGGCGGCGAACGGCCAACCGAGCACAAACCCCATGAATACCAGCGTCGCCGGGTTCAACACCGGGTTGGCGAGCCAAAAGGCCAGCGCGGCGCCGCTGGACACCGACTGGCGGCGCATGCCGGCGGCAACCGGCGCGGCGCAGCAGGTGCACATCATGCCCGGCAGCGCGATCAGCGCCCCCAGCACGGTGCCGGAAAAACGCCGGTGGCCGAGCGTGCGCGCCAGCCAGTCGCGCGGGATCAGCACCTGCACCAGCGAACCTAACAGCACCCCGAGCAGCGCCGCCTTCCATACCGCGGTGAAGTAGACCAGCGCATACTGCCAGGCTGCCAACCAGGGGCTCGCGGCGCCGTCGGCCAGGATCGACTTGCCGATCGAGTGGCTGTCCGCCGCCACGAACGCCTTGCCGTAGTAAGGCTGCCATTTGACGTAGTAGAGGCCGACGGCCACCACCAGCAGAAACAGGATCGGTTTCCACAGCGGCCAGGCGCGTGGGGCGGGTTCAGGGGCGTTCAGAGGTTGCGGCATAGTAGCGGCCAGAGTCAGTCAACAGAGGCGCCAGCATAGCGCGCCGTCGCCACCCGTGCACGCCCGGGCTGTCCTAAATAGTTCATCTGTTCGCCACCGACGCGTAACGCGATTGTCATCTGCGCCCGGCACCATGATGCCAACTTGAAAACCACAGGGTAGACGCACGATGAAACGCACCGCTTCCGCCTTCATCGCACAGCCATCGGTATGACGAGGTTTTTATTATGATGGAGTTATCTAGACATCCGACCACTTACCCCACGCGCTATCAGCAGATCGCCGCACAGCTGGAACAGGAGCTGCGCACGCAATACCGCTGCGGCGACTACCTGCCTTCGGAACAGCAGCTGGCCGAGCGTTATCAGGTCAATCGCCACACCCTGCGCCGCGCGGTGGATCAGCTGGTGGAGCGCGGCTGGCTGCAGCGCCGCCACGGCGTCGGCATTCTGGTGCTGATGCGGCCTTACGACTACCCGCTGCACGCCAATACCCGCTTCAGCCAGAACCTGTTCGAGCAGGGCAGCCACCCCACCAGTGAGCGCTTACTCGCTGTCTTGCGCCCGTGCAATGGGCATGTTGCCAGCGCACTCTCGCGTGAAGAAGGCGAAATGGTGATCCACCTGCGCACCCTGCGCCGGGTCAACGGCGTGCCGATGAGCGTGATCGACCATTATCTGCCCGATCTGGACTGGTGGCCGGCGCTGCAGCAGTTCCACAGCGGTTCGCTGCACCAGTTTATCGAACAGCACCTGCAGCAGCCGCTGACCCGCCGCCAGACGCGCATCAGCGCGCGCCGCGCGCAGGCCAAAGAGAGCCGGCTGCTGGAGATCGCCACCCACGCGCCGCTGCTGTGCGTGCGCACCCTTAACGTCCGCAGCGGCGGCGAAGACGTGGCGGAATACTCCGTCAGCCTGGCCCGCGCCGACATGATTGAACTGACGATGGAGCACTGAATGCAAGCCTTAGAGTCGAGACAACGCTGGATGTCGGTGCTGGCGCACAGCCGGCCCGAGCAGCTGCGCAGCCACTGGCAGGCGCTGAACCTCAGCCCGGGTTACCGCAGCATCCGCGCGCCGGAGATCGGCCTGGCCCAGCTGCAGGGGCGCATGGGCGCCACCGGCCGCCGCTTCGTATTGGGGGACATGACGGTCACCCGCGCGGTGGTGCAGCTGGACAACGGCGGCTACGGCTACAGCTACATCGCCGGGCGCGACAAGGCGCACGCCGAGCTGTGCGCGCTGGCCGATGCGCTGCTGCAACAGCCGGAACACGGCGAACGCCTGCAACAACAGCTGATCGCGCCGCTGGCCGCGCTGCAGCACGAACAGCGCCAGCTGCGCGCCCGGGCGATCGCCGCCAGCCGGGTGGACTTCTTTACGCTGGTGCGAGGGGATTAAGCCATGAGTTTATTGACCGGTTTTGAACAACCGATAGACCAATCGCAGCACGCTTTCCGTTTGATTCTTAAAGCCTTGAGCGAACCGGGCCACCGGGTGACGCTGCCGGCCGGCCCGGCCTGGGCGCCGCTGAACGCCGCCAGCACCGCCGCGCTGCTGACGCTGGCCGATCAGGAAACGCCGCTGCAGCTGTGCGCTGCGCTCAATAGTGAGCAAGTGCTAACAAACATTCGTTTTCACAGCGGCGCGCCGCTGGCCACCGCGGCGCAGGAGGTCTGTTTTGCCCTGTTCGATGAGCAGCTGCAGGCCGCCGATCTGCAGGCGTTGCCGCACGGCACGGAAATCTCGCCGGAATTCGGCGCCACGGTGGTGGTGCAGCTTGCTGAGCTGGAGAACGGCGCCGCGCTGCGCCTGACCGGCCCCGGCATCGAGAATCATCGCCTGATTGCGCCGCGCCTGCCGCCGGCGCTGCTGGATTACCTGGTCAACCGTCCGCAGCGCTTCCCGCTGGGGCTGGATATTTTACTGACCTGCGGCGATCGCCTGCTGGCGATCCCGCGGACCACCCGCGTGGAGGTGTGCTGATGTACGTAGCGGTAAAAGGGGGCGAAAAAGCCATTGAGGCCGCCCATCAGCTGCAGGAACAGCTGCGGCGCGGCGACGACGCGCTGCCGGCGCTCGGCGCGGAACAAATCGAACAGCAGCTGGGGCTGGCGGTGGATCGGGTGATGACCGAAGGCGGCATCTACGATCGCGAGCTGGCGGCGCTGGCCATCAAACAGGCCAGCGGCGATTTGGTGGAGGCGATCTTCCTGCTGCGCGCCTACCGCACCACCCTGCCGCGCCTGGCGGTCAGCGAGCCGCTGGCCAGCGAAAACATGCGGCTGGAGCGGCGCATCTCGGCGGTTTACAAGGACTTGCCCGGCGGGCAGGTGCTGGGGCCGACCTACGACTACACCCACCGGCTGCTGGACTTCGCGCTGCTGGCGGAAGGCGAGGCGCCGCGCGCGCCGCAGGCCGACGAACCGCTGCCGGACAACTGCAGCCACGTGTTCGATCTATTGTGTCGCCAGCAGCTGGCGCGGGAGGAACAAGACGACGGCAGCGCGCCGGACGACATCACCCGCAACCCGCCGGTTTACCCCTGCTCGCGCTCGGCGCGCCTGCAGCAGCTGGTGCGCGGCGACGAAGGTTTTCTGCTGGCGCTCGGCTACGCCACCCAGCGCGGCTACGGCCGCAACCACCCGTTCGCCGGCGAGATCCGCAGCGGCCACGTTTCGGTGGAGATCGTGCCTGAAGAGCTCGGTTTCGCCATCGATATCGGCGAAATCCTGCTGACCGAGTGCGAAATGGTCAACGGCTTCGTCGATCCCAAGGACCATCCGCCGCACTTCACCCGCGGTTACGGGCTGGTATTCGGCCGCGCCGAACGTAAGGCGATGGCGATGGCGTTGGTGGACCGCGCATTGCAAAGCCCCGACTACGGCGAAGGCGTCGCCGGCCCGGCGCAGGACGAAGAGTTCGTGCTGGCCCACGCCGACAACGTCGAGGCCGCCGGCTTCGTCTCCCATCTCAAGCTGCCGCACTACGTCGACTTCCAGGCCGAATTGGAACTGCTCAAGCGGCTGCGGCAGGAATACAGCGAGCGTCAGGAGGCCCGCGATGAGTGAAGTATTGACCGGCTATAACCTCGGTTATCTGGACGAACAGACCAAGCGCATGATCCGCCGCGCCATCCTCAAAGCGGTGGCGATCCCCGGCTATCAGGTGCCGTTCGGCGGCCGCGAGATGCCGATGCCCTACGGCTGGGGCACCGGCGGCATCCAGCTCACCGCCAGCGTTATCGGCCGCGCCGACGTGCTGAAGGTGATCGACCAGGGCGCCGACGACACCACCAACGCGGTGTCGATCCGCCGCTTCTTCCAGCGCGTCGCCGGGGTGGAAACCACCGAACGCACGCCGGAGGCCACGCTGATCCAAACCCGTCACCGCATTCCGGAAACCGCGCTGCGCGAAGACCAGATCCTGATCTATCAGGTGCCGATCCCGGAGCCGCTGCGCTTTATCGAACCGCGCGAAACCGAGACCCGCAAGATGCACGCGCTGGAGGAGTACGGCGTGATGCAGGTGAAGCTGTATGAAGACATCGCGCGCTACGGCCATATCGCCACCACCTACGCCTACCCGGTGAAGGTCAACGATCGCTACGTGATGGATCCGTCGCCGATCCCGAAATTCGACAACCCGAAAATGCACATGATGCCGGCGCTGCAGCTGTTCGGCGCCGGGCGCGAGAAACGCATCTACGCCCTGCCGCCGTTCACCAAGGTGGAAAGCCTGGACTTCGACGACCATCCGTTCAGCGTGCAGCAGTGGGACGAACCCTGCGCGCTGTGCGGCTCGCGCCACAGCTACCTGGACGAGGTGGTGCTCGACGATCAAGGCAACCGCATGTTCGTCTGTTCGGACACCGACTACTGCCGGCAGCAGCTGGCGCAATCTTCGCAAGAGGCGCAGCACTGATGACTTCCACCCCTTTGAGCACCACCCCGCTGCTGTCGGTGAACCGGCTCACCCACCTGTACGCCCCCGGCAAGGGCTTCAGCGACGTGTCGTTCGACATCTACCCCGGTGAAGTGCTGGGCATCGTCGGCGAATCCGGCTCCGGCAAAACCACGCTGCTGAAGTCGATCTCCGCGCGGCTGGCGCCGCAGCGCGGGCAGATCCTTTACCGCCCGCAGGCGGACCGGGAACAGGATCTGTACGCCATGGCGGAGAGCGATCGCCGCCGCTTGCTGCGCACCGACTGGGGCGTGGTGCACCAGCACCCGCTCGACGGGCTGCGGCCGCAGGTCTCCGCCGGCGGCAACATCGGCGAGCGGCTGATGGCCATCGGCCAGCGCCACTATGGCGACATTCGCCGCCAGGCCGGCCAGTGGCTGGAAGACGTCGAAATCCCGCTGTCGCGCCTCGACGATCTGCCGACCACCTTCTCCGGCGGCATGCAGCAGCGGCTGCAGATCGCCCGCAATCTGATCACCCACCCCAAGCTGGTGTTTATGGACGAGCCGACCGGCGGGCTGGACGTATCGGTGCAGGCGCGCCTGCTCGATCTGCTGCGCAATCTGGTGGTGGAAATGCAGCTGGCGGCGGTGATCGTCACCCACGATCTCGGCGTGGCGCGGCTGCTGGCCCACCGCCTGCTGGTGATGAAACAGGGCGAAGTGGTGGAGAGCGGCCTGACCGATCGGGTGCTCGACGATCCGCACCATCCTTACACCCAGCTGCTGGTTTCTTCGGTGCTGTCGTAACCCAAGGCGATAACAGATGACTATGCAAATCCGAGTTGAACATCTCAGTAAAACCTTTGTGCTGCATCAGCAGTACGGCACCCGCCTGCCGGTGCTGCACGACGCCAACCTGACGGTCCACCGCGGCGAATGCGTGGTGCTGCACGGCCACTCCGGCAGCGGCAAATCCACCCTGCTGCGTTCGCTGTACGCCAACTACCTGCCGGACAGCGGCCATATCTGGATCCACCACCAGGGCGACTGGCTGGACATGGTCAGCGCCGATGCGCGCCAAATTCTGGCGGTGCGTCGCCATACGCTGGGCTGGGTCAGCCAGTTCCTGCGGGTGATCCCACGCATCAGCGCGCTGGAGGTGGTGATGCAGCCGCTGCTGGAACAGGGCGTCGAGCGCGCCGAATGCCGCGACCGCGCCGAAGCGCTGCTCGCCGCGCTCAACGTGCCGCCGCGCCTGTGGCCGCTGGCGCCGTCCACCTTCTCCGGCGGCGAGCAGCAGCGGGTAAACATCGCGCGCGGCTTTATCGTCGACTACCCGATCCTGTTGCTGGATGAACCGACCGCCTCGCTCGACAGCCGCAACAGCGCGGCGGTGGTGCAGCTTATCGAACGCGCCAAGGCGCGCGGCGCGGCGATCGTCGGCATTTTTCATGATGAAGGCGTCCGCCAACAGGTCGCCGACCGGCTTTATGATATGCAGGCGCCACAGGCGCTGGAGGCCCTCTGATGATCGTCAATAACGTTAAGCTGGTGCTGGATGACCAGGTGGTGCAAGGCTCGCTGGAGATGCAGGACGGCGTGATCCGCAGCTTCGCCGACGGCCCGAGCCGGCTGCCGCAGGCGCTGGACGGCGACGGCGGCTGGCTGCTGCCGGGGCTGATCGAGCTGCATACCGACAACCTGGACAAGTTCTTCACCCCACGCCCGAACGTCGACTGGCCAGCCCATTCGGCGATGAGCAGCCACGATGCGCTGATGGTGGCCAACGGCATCACCACGGTGCTGGACGCGGTGGCGATCGGCGACGTGCGCGACGGCGGCCACCGGCTGGAAAACCTGCAGAAGATGATCGACGCGGTGATCCACAGCCAGCGCGCCGGGGTGAACCGCGCCGAGCACCGGCTGCACCTGCGCTGCGAGCTGCCGCACGAGAGCACGCTGCCGCTGTTCGAACAGCTGATGGACAAGCCGGGCGTGTCGCTGGTGTCGCTGATGGACCATTCGCCGGGCCAGCGCCAGTTCGCCTCGCGCGAAAAGTACCGCGAATATTATCAGGGCAAATATCACCTCAACGACCAGCAGATGAGCGAGTACGAGGAGCAGCAGGTCGCCCTGTCCGCCCGCTGGGCCGCGCCGAACCGCGAGGCGATCGCCGCCCACTGTCGCGCGCGCCGCATCTCGCTGGCCAGCCATGACGACGCCACCGCCGCGCACGTGGCCGAATCCTGCGCGCTGGGCAGCGCGATCGCCGAGTTCCCCACCACCGAGGCGGCCGCCCGCGCCTCGCACCAGCAGGGCCTGCAGGTGCTGATGGGCGCGCCGAACATCGTGCGCGGCGGTTCCCACTCCGGCAACGTGGCGGCGCACCACCTGGCGGCGCTGGGCGTGCTGGATATCCTCTCTTCCGATTATTACCCGGCCAGCCTGCTGGATGCGGCGTTTCGCCTCGCGGCGGACGAACGCAACGCCTACGATCTGCCCCAGGCGGTGCGCATGATCACCCGCAACCCGGCGCGGGCGCTGGATCTGCAGGATCGCGGCACCCTCGCCGAAGGATTGCGGGCGGATCTGGTGCTGGCGCGGCCGCACGGCGAGCACGTTTACGTGCAGAACGTGTGGCGCCAGGGCAGGCAGGTGTTCTGATGGCGCGGCTCATCTACCTGATGGGGCCTTCCGGCGCAGGCAAGGACAGCCTGCTGGCCGCGCTGCGGGCCGACGCCGACCACGCGCCGCTGGTGGCGCACCGTTACATCACCCGGCCGGCGGACGCCGGCTGCGAGAATCACATCGCGCTGAGCGAACCGGAATTTCTGCGCCGCCGCGCCAAAGGGCTGTTCGCGCTCGACTGGCAGGCCCACCAGCAGCACTACGCGTTCGGGATCGAAGTGGATCTTTGGTTGCTGCAGGGGATCGACGTGGCGGTCAACGGTTCGCGCGCCCACCTGCCGCAGGCGCAGCAGCGCTATGGTACGCAGCTGCTGCCGGTATGCCTGCAGGTCAACGCCGCGATCCTGCGCCGGCGCCTGCAGGATCGGGGGCGAGAAAGCGCCGAACAGATCGAGCAGCGGCTGGCGCGGGCGGCGGAATATCAGCAGAATCTGCCCGCCGGCTGCCGGGTGCTGCACAACGACGGCCCACTCGACGACACCCTGGCGGCGCTGCTGGCGCTGCTGCCCACCCCTACCCGACAAGCTCAGGATGCGACGCCATGAACGACTTTGCCCAGCCGAAAATCGGCGACAACGTGACCCTTAACCGCACCCGGCTCGGCCAGTATGTGCACCTGGCCGACGATGCGATCCTGGAAGAGGTGGAGATGGGGGACTACTCCTACACCGCCGGGCACAACCAGATTTTTTACGCCACCATCGGCAAGTTCGTCTCCATCGCCTCCTATGCGCGCATCAATCCCGGCAACCACCCGACCTACCAACGCATCGCGCAGCATCACTTCACCTACCGCGCTTCCGAATACGGGCTGGGGGAAGACGACGCGGCGTTCTTCGACTGGCGGCGCGAGCACCACGTTACCGTCGGCCACGATGTGTGGATCGGCCATAACGCCATTCTGATGCCGGGCGTCAGCGTCGGCAACGGCGCGGTGATCGGCAGCGCGGCGGTGGTCACCAAGGACGTGGAGCCCTACAGCATCGTCGCCGGCGTGGCGGCCAAAAAGATCGGCATGCGCTTTGACGACGCGCTGATAGAACGCATCGAACGCAGCCAGTGGTGGCACTGGGATCACGCCACGCTGCAGGCGCGGCTGGCGGATTTTCGCGACATCAACCGCTTCGCGGAGAAATACCTTTAACGGAGGGGGAGCGATGCAACTGACCTTTCTCGGCACCGGCGGCGCGCAGCAGGTGCCGGTGTTCGGCTGCGACTGCCTGATCTGCCAACGGGCGCGGCGCGAGCCGGCATTTCGACGGCGAGCGTGCAGCGCCATGCTTAACTATCAGGGGGAAACGACCTTATTGGATGCGGGATTACCGGCTTTGGAGCGGCGATTTTCGGCGGGGCAAATTCAACGTTTTTTACTGACACATTACCACATGGATCACGTTCAGGGGTTATTTCCTTTGCGTTGGGGGTGCGGAAATTCTATTCCGGTGTATGGCCCGCCGGATGAACAGGGCTGCGACGATCTGTTCAAACACCCCGGCATTCTGGCGTTTCAGCCGCCGCTGGCGCCCTTTGCCACCGTCGAACTGGGCGGCATGCGCATCACCCCGCTGCCGCTGCAACACTCCAAACTGACCCACGGCTACCTGATCCAGGCGGCGGGCGCTGCGCTGGCCTACCTGACCGACACCGTCGGCCTGCCGCCGGCCACCGCCGACTATCTGCAGAACGTGGCGCTGGATCTGCTGGTGCTCGATTGCAGCCTGCCGCCTCAGCCGCAGGCGCCGCGCAACCACAACGACCTGACCCGCGCGCAGGAGACGCAGCAGTTGCTGCAGCCCAAGCGCACGCTGCTGACGCACATCAGCCATCATCTCGATCTGTGGCTGCTGGACAACGAGCTGCCCGCCGGGCTGGAGCTGGCGTTCGACCACCTCAGCGTCAGTCTCGGTAGCAGTGCAGCCGATCCGACTCCAGCACCCTGACCCCTTCGCCCGGCGTGAACGCCTGCTGCAGCAGCGTCTGCGCCACGTCTTTGGCGGAGACGGCGCGCCATTTGCCGGGCAACAGCCTGAACAGCGGCAGCGTGAGGCGCTCCATCAGGCGCGGCGCAGGGCGCTCCCCTACCAGCATGGAAGGCCGCACCAGCGTCAGGCGCGGCCAGCGCTGTTCGCGCAGCGCCTGCTCCATCTCGCCTTTGGTGCGGTTATACAGGAAGGTGGAATCCGCGTTGGCGCCCAACGCGCTTACCACCAGGCAGTGCTGCGCCCCCAAGCGGCGGCCGGTCAGCGCGCTCTCCACCACCAGTTGGTAATCGACGTAGCGGAAGGCATCGGCGCTGCCCGCCGCCTGGCGGGTGGTGCCCAGGCAGCAGAACACCAGATCGACCGGCTGCTGCAGGCTACTCAGCAGCTCGAACAGCGCATCGCCGACCGGGTTGGTCAGCTTGCCGTGCGGCGGCAGCGGCGTGCGCGTCGGCGCCACGATGGCCGTTATCTGCGGATCGCTTTGCAACCGCTGCAGCAACTCGCGCCCCACCAGCCCGGTTGCGCCGACTAACAGTGCTCGCGCCATGCAATCTCCCGTTGTAATCAATACGTCGACTTAAAGTATAGACCGCGCCCAATGCAGCTTCTTGCCGAAGCCGAGGGTGTTGTCGGTCATCTTCACCTCGTGCAGATCCAGCCGCCATACCGAGGCCTTCATCGCCCTGGCGATCGGGAAGCGCTTGCAGTAACGCGCGCGCGCCGCCTCGGCTTCTTCACCGCTCAGCAGCACCGCCTCGGCGCGGTATTGCACGCCGCGGATCAGCGCGATGCTTTTCGGTTTCGGCGCGATGGTGCCGACCACCCGGCCGTTGTTCAGCATCAGCCCGCCGTGGCGGGTGTGCGGTTCGGTCATCAGCCACAGCGCCATCGTCGCGGCGTCGAACACGTAAAAACAGTTGGCGCACCACATGTCGAGGCCGTCGCCGGCGCACAGCGTTAAGACATGTTGCTTGCCGATGAAAAGGCGGATGTGTTCCAGATCTGTCCCCATGAAGAACCTTAATTTTGAAAGCTGCCTGTGCGGCAGTATACGATATTCGAACCCGGGACCTGATCCGTGACAGTTTCTAAGCTGCCTGTACGGCAGTAGATGTTTGAACGAATAACGTGGGCAAGTTGATGATAAGAAAGCCAGTACCTTTCCGACTCAAGACGTTTACTTTCTATGAATTTATATTTTAAAGTCAATTAATTAAAAGCAAGATGCCGCACTCTAGCGACAGACTGTGGCCTTATCTAATTCGGAAGAACGATGACAACTCCAGTTTGGCACCTCTATATGCTGCGTTTGCCGAGCGGCATGCTGTACACCGGCATCACCACTGACGTGGCGCGCCGCATGGCAGAACACCAGGCCGGCAAAGGCGCCAAGGCGCTACGCGGCAAAGGGGAACTGACGCTGGCGTTTCACTGCCAGGTAGGAGATCGCTCAACGGCGCTGAGGCTGGAATACCGCGTCAAACAGCTGAGCAAAATACAAAAAGAGCGGCTGGTGAATCACCCGCCGCTGTCGTTGGGGTATTTGCTTCCCAGTTAACAGGTGTCGGTAAAGTTTTATCCCTTCTATTTCAAACTGCCTGTACGGCAGTACACACTAGTAAGGCGAAGACGTATTCTTGCGAGAACTTCTAAGCTGCCTGTACGGCAGTGAACGATTTACGGCTGAACATGCCACATTTGGCGAATTTCTAAGCTGCCTATACGGCAGTGAACTGGATTTTGAGATCAGCGGCATTTCGCACGTTTTTCTAAGCTGCCTATACGGCAGTGAACGATAACCCGCATCAACACGCTGGCATCTGACTTTTCTAAGCTGCCTATACGGCAGTGAACTCCCCTTGTTCCAGGAACAGCCAATAGCCGCCTTTCTAAGCTGCCTGTACGGCAGCGCACCTCATCGCCATGCTTGGCACGGCACATGCGAATTTCTAAGCTGCCTGTACGGCAGTGAACGAACTGCTGATCACGCAAGACATCCGGCGCAATTTCTAAGCTGCCTATACGGCAGTGAACAACGCCATAAACGGCTCATGCGAGCCGCTAGATTTCTAAGCTGCCTATACGGCAGTGAACGCCTGGGCGCGCCTGGCGCAGTTGGTGGATGATTTCTAAGCTGCCTATACGGCAGTGAACACCGGCAAGGACTTTAAAACGCTGGCGGCAGATTTCTAAGCTGCCTATACGGCAGTGAACAGAAATACGCGCTGCGCTCTATCAAGGTGAACTTTCTAAGCTGCCTATACGGCAGTGAACTGCTCACTGCTCACTCCTTAAATCACCTTTTATTTCTAAGCTGCCTATACGGCAGTGAACGTCGGGTGACTCCTGCGCGCGGAAGCGCTGCTTTTCTAAGCTGCCTATACGGCAGTGAACTGAGGTTGAGCGCGAGTCATGGGGCAATGCCTTTTCTAAGCTGCCTATACGGCAGTGAACTTTCAAACGTCGTCATTACTGGTAATGGTATTTTTCTAAGCTGCCTATACGGCAGTGAACTGCCAATTCGCACAGATTTAGTAACGCCGTCTTTTCTAAGCTGCCTATACGGCAGTGAACCTATCGCTATGTGGACGGCAATGACAGCGAAGTTTCTAAGCTGCCTATACGGCAGTGAACATAATCAGACCCTGAATCACCGCAATCAGACATTTCTAAGCTGCCTATACGGCAGTGAACTCCAACCTGGTTTAAAACGAATGCCTCGCCAATTTCTAAGCTGCCTATACGGCAGTGAACATAAATCATCGGCAAACAATAGCTCGTTCGATTTTCTAAGCTGCCTATACGGCAGTGAACACTTCGATTCAACCAACAGGCGTTTGGTGCTTTTTCTAAGCTGCCTATACGGCAGTGAACCGGCATTTAATCCGAATAACCCGACGCTGCTATTTCTAAGCTGCCTATACGGCAGTGAACACATGGCGTTGCATATCTTCTAACGATTTCATTTTCTAAGCTGCCTATACGGCAGTGAACGTTTCGGCCGTAGTCAACTCCTCATCCAGCCATTTCTAAGCTGCCTATACGGCAGTGAACATTTGGGATGAAGCGGCCTGCTGCATACGAGTTTTCTAAGCTGCCTATACGGCAGTGAACCGTATCGAGAAACAGGCGAACAGCCGTACACGTTTCTAAGCTGCCTATACGGCAGTGAACATTGACCAATCTCACCAGCTCCTGATCATCGATTTCTAAGCTGCCTATACGGCAGTGAACTGCGTCGTTATTCCGGCCGCAGAGGCGATCGCTTTCTAAGCTGCCTATACGGCAGTGAACATACAACGAACCGATAGAGAAAGGTGCAGAATATTTCTAAGCTGCCTATACGGCAGTGAACAACCAATACCAAATGGCGGTGATGGAGTACGATTTCTAAGCTGCCTATACGGCAGTGAACGTGGTGTTGGTGTACGGCAATGACCCGTGGGATTTCTAAGCTGCCTATACGGCAGTGAACTCGACGACGTCGCTATGGACGTACTCCCAGTATTTCTAAGCTGCCTATACGGCAGTGAACACTTTGATGTGGAGCGGCTGCTGATAAAGCCCTTTCTAAGCTGCCTATACGGCAGTGAACACGTTTGAGCCAGAAGACAAATATATCCGTAATTTCTAAGCTGCCTATACGGCAGTGAACGTTGGCTATCGCCCCCGCCGCCGCCAGGCTCATTTCTAAGCTGCCTATACGGCAGTGAACGGGACGGTAAATCGACCGTCCAGGCCGTTTTGGTTTCTAAGCTGCCTATACGGCAGTGAACCTCTGCTGCAATGACTCGCTTGACCTCTGACTTTTCTAAGCTGCCTATACGGCAGTGAACGCTCACGCTTTGGAATCTTGAATAACGCCTTTTTTCTAAGCTGCCTATACGGCAGTGAACATCCCGGCGGCGGTGGCGTTGGCGCCGATCGATTTCTAAGCTGCCTATACGGCAGTGAACAGAACAAAAAATCACTAACGATCTGATTATTAAAGAACAACAGGCAAATACCTCGGTTTAACCCTAATTTTTCAGATACCGTTCAGAGACAACAAAATCAATGTGTTACCTCTGAACGAAAAAAAAAGGGTTAAAACCAAGGTACCGTAGCGGACGCACTCAGCCCATAAAAACTAAAAACGCCCGACGTTGGTTTTTCCTGTAATTGGCCCTGTTTCACGAACAAGCGAAAATGTTGTCCGGTGGAGAGACTTTTCAAGGCAATAAAGGGCAATGAGGTTCGCTGCTCGTTCGCCATCGGTATTCTTTCCCGTGCCTGTTCTTCAGTCAGCCAACCTTTACTGACGGCCCGGCGGCGTATACGCTCTACGCTGCTCTTTACCTGAACTCTGCTGACCGTACGAAATACCGCCTCAGCAGGCACGGCCTGGATGAGCGATAGGTCGGTATAGTCTCGCAGCCCTTTAAGCCAGTCGAATTCCCCCAGCGCCGTCAGCGCATCGTGGCTGCCATGCAACCGCAAAATGGCACCTGGTGTACGTTGCATCTGCGGAAAGCTGATACCGATATCGCCTTTGCCATAGGCAGCCAGCGCCCGATGCAACTTCGCGAACAATGCCGACAGCAAAATGGGTTCGCTGAACTCAGGATCGGGCAATACGCGGACGTCCTGATAATGATCCATGGTATCCCCTTATTCGCCTTTTTCGCCAAATACGCCGCCGCGGATCAGCACCGCCATCACGTAGTGCTGCTGTTCAACCGACGGTTTCTCTTCTTTAATCACCCAGCGATCGAGTAGCGTATAAAAATCCATCTTTTCCTTTGGCTGACGGCAGGCGATGCCACGACTGGTCACCGACCCATAAGGTTCTACGGCGATCGCGCCAAGAGAATCGGCCTGAGAATGCCAGGTATCGATAGTGCGCAAAGCGTTACCGACTTTCTGCGAGTGCATCGCGGCAACGCCATCCACCTGGTACAGCAGCTTACTTTTCTTACTGTTGCTGTCTAATACCAGCTCCTGAGAAGGGAAAATTTCCTGCCCATTCCCCAGGCGTACAAACGCCTCGACATTGAACAAGGCAAAACTTTCGCCCGCCAGGCCACGTTCAATTTCCGCCGCCAGCTCGCCTAGCGCCCCCTTCGGTTGGCTAAATTCGCGCAGGCTGTACTCATGCGCGTTGAATTCCCAGGTTTTACTGCCGGTCACTCGCACGGCGATCTTTTCAGCCCCCACGCGGTTACGCCACAAGAAGCGCCCATTCGCCAGGTTCTCGGCGTAGCGCGCGGCTAAAGCACCAAAACCATGCTCGGCGATATAGCCTTCGATCACCGCCTGCAGCGCATTTTGGTAGTCCTGATCGTTACAGACCGACGGCACCACCAGATTGCCCAACACACGCAGCGTGAACGCCACTTTTAGGGTATCGGCATTTTGCGGCAGCGCCGCAACATCGACCGTTTGCAGGTTTGGTTTCTGAATTTCCGCATCAAGCTTGGCGGGATCGCTGGTAATCGCGTTTTTCAGGCGGTTAGAGATAGTCCCACGCACCGCCTTTTCTTTAATGACGATAGACTGCCAGCTATCGGAGCCCCACTCACCCGCCAACATGATGGCGTCCGAGTTTGCCAATTTGCGTTCAAATGCCAACACCGAAGCGGTTTTAATCGTTGATTTAGCCATTGCCATAATCCTTTAAAAGTCGTCGAGATGAATTGAGTCAGCGGATTCGTCATCCTGCGGAATCACTGCAGACGGGGTACGGCAGTAATAGCCGTTGTCGGTCGTTTGATAGCGCCAGAACAGCGCGGATAAATCGTGAATACGGTGCAGGCCGCACCATTCACCCACGCCGTAAACCGCTTCAGCGAAGCAAAACGGCGTTGACGCATCGCGCGCATTCAGCACTTCACCCGCCGGGTAGAGAGGAGAAATACGCTGATATCCCGTCATCAGTGGCACTAAATAGCCGGGGTGAGGTTTACCTACGTATTCCCAATCAGCCTTGTCTCCCACTTCAGGCGGTTTCTCCTGATAAGTGGACACCGCCTGCATTTTCAATGCGGCGAAGTCGAGCCAGGCATCCAGCATTTCCGCTTGCGGCCGATGCTGTTTTAGCGCCATAAAATGTTGTTGCAACAGCTCTGAACGGTCCAACAAAGCAAAGCCAGGTAACAGCCTGCACACTAAACGCCGCACGTCATCAGGCTGCTGCGGATAGTCGCGCACGCTCACGCCACGCAGCCGCGTAATACTGCCGCCGGCCAGTTTTTGCGTTTGGCATAAGCGGTAAAGGTGTTCTTGCAGCTGATCCAAGCCAATATCGCCGTTGGCAATCTCACCGGTGCATTCAATCACCAGAGAAACCGTCATGTGCATACGCCCTTCTTCATTGAAGGCGGCGGTTTTAGCCTCTTTAGTCAATGGATTGCGCGTCAACGCGAACTGGTAGTCACGCCCCGATGAATGGGCATGAATTTGGCGCCGGTGGCATATCACACCGCAACCGCCCAACGTTAAACCGTGGCTGGCTTGTAACTTGCGCGACAGCGCGTGCACATAGCCGAGGAAGTGGCTGATGGCAGGAAAACCGTAGGTCAGCCCCGCCACCGCGTTGGCATTCTCAACCTGAAGATGACGCAATACGATCACATGGCTCATTTAAGATCCTCCGCCAGCGCGTCTTCCAACGTCCTTAAGCGTTGACGGAACAGCGGCGCAGCGCGCCAGTCTCGGCGCTCCACCATTCCCATATTCATCGGTTCAATACTCAACTGACGATTCAGCCAAACGGCGAAGTCATCGGCAATATCAACCTGCCACGCATCCTTTTCCCGTTCGGCTCGGAACAGCTCGTCGTCCATACTCCGGAAGGGATCGAGCCATAATTGCTGCGCCGGTTTCAGCTCGCAATTATCGTTACGGCTCCAGCCGCACCATTCCTCACGTTGAATATCTGCTACAACGTTAAACAGCATGTCGATGATCTGATCGATATAATCTTGGCGACGTCGACGGATCTCTTTGGTGCTTTCCCGCTCCTGTACCCCAAGCAAGAAATGCCTCAGCTGCGCCACGATGCCACGTACCAGATAGCTGAACGGCCCGCGCCGATCAAATATGGATTTACAGCCATAAGGCGGCTTATCCAGGCTTTTCCAGTCCGGCGGCGTACATGGCAGCAGCCACACTCGGCCGCCACGTGCGCTGTTAAGGTAGGAAATATTCTGCGGTTTGGTGCCGCCCATATTCATCACCGCCGTCTGCGGGAAATAGGTCAGCTGCTGCGGGTGCCACTGCCCCGCTCTGCGCGCCTGATTGACCTCTTTGGTTTCGTCGCTGAAACGTACGTGCAGCAAACGATCGTGCAATGCCTGGGCAAGGGAGGAAGAAAACAGTGGGCTCAGCAAATGATAATCGTCCCCCACCGGGAAATAGATCTGCTTGGCCAACTTATGCGAACTGGGTTGTTTGTTCATCAGCGCCTGGCTAAAACCGAGAACCCACTGTTCAAGCTGCTCAGCATTTTCAGCCAGCTCAGCTAACGCCGAACAATCCTGCCGCTGTAAGCAGGCCAGCAGAGAATCGCCTTGATGCTCAGTTTGCAGCAGTTTGGCAACATCCAGCGCGGCGGCATTGCCGACGGCATCCACCGCTGGCTTTGGCAATGTAGCCGTCGACAGGTAACGTTCATCACCTTCCACCTCCCCATACACGCTGCTGCCTTTGGCATCGCTGTGGGTGTATTTGGCGGCATGGGTGACCAGGCTAATTTGCCCGGCACGCGCGGCGGCGTCCGTTAACCAGGCCCGCACCTCATAACGCTGCTCCAGATCGCGCCGTTCCTGCGCCAACTGCTGTTGCAACACACCCTGTTCGGCCTCCGTTGCTGCCGCCAGCTTCTTTTGCGCGTCCTTGTCGAAGGCTTCCAGCTTGGGCTCTCGCCTCCCTTCTATGTAGGTCACGATAAAAGAAGCCAGTCCTTGTTGTGGCATATTAAGCTCCTTGTGCTGTTTAACGGTTCAGGGTTATCACAGAAAAGAAGTTATTGTTCCCCTGAGTGAAATCAACATTATTATGTTGAATATAAACGGGTTTTAATAAAACCATGCACACAATTACCAAACTGCATGCCAGATAAAAATTGTGACCAGTAGGTTGCTTCATTTTTACTCACCCTCATTTCACCATGAGCAAAAAATACACTCCGACAAGAGAAATATCAACACCTATATTCAAAGTATAAAATTGGTTGTGAGGTGGCGTTTTTAACACGATTTCACTACACTCTTTTCACTGCCGTTATGGGCAGCTTAGAAATATATGCAAAGCATAAGCATGACACTGCCGCACAGGCAGCCCGCGCCCTCATTTGAGGGCGCGGAACACTCCAAGCGCCGGATGGAAGCGCCACGTCTCGGTGTCGTCCTCATCCAGCTTGCGTAAATTGATTTCGCCAAACCTCTCGCTGATCTGCGCAAATTCCATCCCCAGCGTATCCGCCAGCCGGCGGTATAGCTGCGGATAATCGTTATCCATCCAAAGGCTGTTGCCATCCACTAATGCCAGACTCGGGTAGTCAAAATCACCGCTCTGTTTACTGCCGCTGGAGCCTGCGTCGCGATTCACAAACACCATGCTTTCTTCGTCTTCCTCCAGAGACAGGTAATACTGTGTTTCTTGGGCAGACTGACGGAATGGGTGGCGCCGTTGCATTTCAGCATTCCAGCTCAGGGGATAACGCCACCACAGAGCGGCGCTTTCTGTGGCTTTCTGCGTACCCAGTAACGTTTCCCACAACCGGCGATGCTCCAGATCGACCAAATTCTCGAACAGGGGCCCCTTACCGGCGCCTTGCCGTTCGCGAATTCGTGGGATAGCGCTGGGGAATTGGTATTGCTGAGGTAACAGCAACGCCTGCAGATCGTGGCTGGCTAACCGGAAATGTCGGGATTCGAACCCCGGCCGGCAATACGCCAGGCCTTCGCTATTTCGCTCGCGCAGCGCTTTAATGTTTTTATTGAGAATTAACAAATTAGGCGTTACCACCGTCTGCTGCCGGTGTCGCTGAACACGTCCCGCCAATTGGATAAGCGAACGCATGGAGCTGGGTTCGGCGATTGCCCAATCCAGATCCCAGTCACGCCCAACCTCTGCGACCGGTGAAGCCAGTACGACAAAAAGATGGTTCGATTCACCATCACACGCGACAGCCCGCTTGATCTCCTCAACCTCCCATAAAGTTTCCGGTTGGTGGCGCGTCAGCGTGGCATCCAGCCGCCGTTCGATATGCGATCGCATCGCCAAAGGATGCTGGCTGTGGTAAACGCAATAATGAATGCGATAACCGGCCGGTGGCGCGAGTTGCATCAGGCATTGTGCTACCGCCACTAACGGATCGATATTCGCCATGCGAATCAGGCCGATGGAGACTGTCTTACCGTTTGTATGCTGCTGGCAGTGATGCTGATGCAGTTGGATAATGGCAGAGTGCAAACAGGCCGCGACAGCCTCCAACACCCCCTCTTTTTGCCGCCCCGCCACCACGACGGGCAACAATTCCGCCTGACGTAAAGGCGTAAGCTGTTCCAGCTTGCCGATACGCTGCGTGACAAAACGGGTGTGCTCATCCAAAAACATCGACGCTTTATCTATCTCAGCACTGACAGCGCCATGCTCATCGAACCAGGCGCAGCAAACATTCAGCGGTGTGCCCGGCTCAGAGCAGGAACGTTGATACTCGCGTCTTCCCGTGCAGTAGGCGTTAAACAGTGCCTGCACCAACGCAGGGGGCAGCGTCGCGGACGAAAGCAACACGCGGGTACCCAGCATTCCTGCCCAATTAACCAAACGGCAGAGCGCCGGCAAGTCAGCAATGTCGAAGTCATCCGGCTCATCCAGCACCAGATCGGCGGTAAGCAGGCGCAACATCGGGGCTATTTGCCGCCCGCCACGAACGCCCTCCGTCGCCGGGATGAGGTAATCGATAGTGCTGACCAAGACCGGTGCACTGATCAACTTGTGCAGGCGGCTATCCTGGGCCAGCCAGCGGCTCAGGCGGCCATCATCCAGCGAACCGTCGTAACGGACATACTGATGTTCGGCAAATAGCGCTTCAGCAGAAACGCTACCGACATCTGAAACAGGAGTCTTATGCAGTTGCTGAACGGCCGTGGAACCGATCATCACGGCAAGATCGTCGTCTTGTAAATGCAGCCGGTCACGTAACGCATCGCCAGTTTGCAACGTCAACGTACGCAGGCCAAGCGCAATGCTGAAACGGCATCCCTCCTGTTCATCCGCCAGCGCATACATAATGCGAGCGTTGGCAAATGTTTTTCCGCAGCCGGTCGACGCCATGTTCACGCCAAAAAAGCCTTGTTTAACCGAACGCTGCCGCAGTGCGGCCGCAACGTCGTAGGCCTTGTCCTGCCAGCGATATCTTTCGTGCGCAGAGCGGCGTTTGAAGCCTTTGTGGCGAGTGATGGCGGGCAGCGTTTTGCGCACATGCGGCAGTAAGCGCCCTAAAAGCAACGCGCCTTGCCCTACGCCAATATTATGCTCGTCCAACTGCTGTTTACGCTGGCCGGTCTGACGATCGGTATTCGCCCATGCCGCATACCCAGGTGCCTGCCAATCGGTTACCGCCGGCCCAGCGGAATAGACATGATCCGCCAACATCAGCGTCAAACGCGCCAAATGAACGGCAAACTGTTGATCCAGATTGCCGAATTGAACCAATGAACCAAGTTGTTGAGCGCGCTTGGCCAGCTTTTGCGCTTTCGCGCACCATAAGGCACTTTGCAGCGGTGTGCCTTGTGGGAACTGCCATACCTGAGCGAAATCCTCCGGTATCCAGTCACTGTGATCTTGATTCGTCGAGTTCCAGCATGCATTAAGCTGATTTTCCAACCAACTGTCGCTGCAAGCAAAGTCTGGGGTATCACGATAACGTTCGGCATCATCTTGCCGGGGATATGCCGGTAATCGATGGTGAGCCACTATCAGCCAGCCAATCGCCTGCGCCAAGGGAGGTAAGGCATTGAAAGGACTATCTGACATCCCTTGCCGATCCCGATACAAGCGCTGTAATAAAGCCGGTTCATCTTCTGCAGTGATTTCAGCTAGCGCGGCCAACCACTGCTTATCTTGCTGCTGACCGACAAAGGCCTGGAACAGGCGCAAAGAAACCCATTCATGGCGATACGGTTGAAACCGTTTAGCCCCTGGTTGTATCAACCCCGCCTGAAACAACGCGTTCGCCTTGCCAAAGTCATGAAACAGCCCGGCAATCCCTGCCATCAACGCCATCGCCTCAGCGCTGTGCCAGTGATTCTCATCCTGGCTTTTCAAAACATCGCGGACGGTGCTATTGGTCGGCACGGTTCCCTGGGCGTTAAACCTGCGCGAATTGCCTACTACCCACAGCAACTCCGTCTGGTTTGCCCCTCGGATCCAATGGCAGGCAACCGCAGTATTTCGGCGCGCCGTCTTACGCAATGCCCGCCGCAACGTGTCCAGCCCCTGCAAAGTGATTGCCGTTTGCCAGGTGCGGTCCCCCTTTCGTTCTGCGAACTGATCAAGAATTTTACGCGTTTGAGTAAGTGCGAACTTATTGCATTGCGAAATCAGCAGAATATTCATGAGGGGCCCGCCCCTAAACGTAAGGCGGTTTCTTGTAGGGTATCAATCATCAGATCCAATGCGTCGGCATGCTGAAAACCATTCAGGCAGCGTTGCCTAAAGTCTTGCTCCTCTTCCCCCGCCATCGCCGCGATGAAGGCTTGGGGTAAAATCAATGCATCTTTTATCAAGTCCGCTACGTCGAAAACCAACCCTCCGCGCCGCGTTTTGCCATGCAAGACGGCTAAACCGTGGGGCAAACCGGTCACCCAGGTTGCCGTTGCCGCCAGCCCATAGGCCAGGTAATTACCGTGATCGAGAAAACGGTTAGCCAGATCGCTGCCGCCACCACGCTTGGCGCGAATAAAATCACCATAGCTGACCGCTTCCGCCGCTAACTTATACAGCGCTTTGGTCATTACGGCTTCTTGCAACATCAATTCATTATGCGTTGCACTCTCGCTGAGCTTTGACTGATAGCGCTCAACCAACGCCAATAACCGCTCTTCACCCAACACAAACCCGTCTTCGCGCTGCATTCGGGCACCCAGCCAATGCCGTTTAATTTGCTCGATACGCACCTGTTGAAAAATTCGGGCAGCCTCAAGCCTTTTTGTCTCGTCGAACCAAAAGCTAACCCAGTTCTGAAGATATTCCGTAGGACGATACTCGCTTTGCGGAGTCAGCCACGAAACGGCGACTTCCACTTCGTTGGCAGCAAATAGGGGTGTCCCTCCGCCGCCACAGAATCCGACTAAAACGCCGGCGCGAGCAAATTCACGCATTGCAGCCTGCGTAACCGAGGTTCCGGTTCCCAGCATGATGGCGGTGGTGTTGGCAATGGGGATGTTCCAGTAAAGGGACTGCTTTCCTTCGTCCGTGACATATTCGACGCGGCCGCCATTCACTAAAACTCGGCAATATTGCAGGTAATACAAGTTTGCTCGTTTCGAGTGCAGTATTGTTTTTAATTCAGAGGAAGAGAGGGCATTTTTCATTGTTATATTTCTTATCCATAATGAAATAATTACAATTAAAATAAATAACAAGCAATGCATATCAATGCAGGCGACACCAACGTTCTACCACGTTTCTCCAAGGAAATCCGTTGTAACCGAGTCAATATCCATCAATCGGACAAATAAAATCATCCACTTATTGATCACTGCCGGAATGAGCCAAATACATATTACTTTTTCCTATATTCTGCCTGTACGGCAGTGCACACAGAACGTCAACGTCAAAACCGCCACGAATTTCTAAGCTGCCTTTACGGCAGTGCACCCGCTCGTCTCAGAAACGCCATTCGAAACAGATTTCTAAGCTGCCTGTACGGCAGTGAACATGTAGCTTCGACTCAACGCCAGCACAGGTATTTTCTAAGCTGCCTATACGGCAGTGAACTCAAAAATCGACGGCGCAGTTGCTCTCCTGATTTTCTAAGCTGCCTATACGGCAGTGAACGCGAGCGCGCGAAAATCTTGCGCCGTCATTATTTTCTAAGCTGCCTATACGGCAGTAAACCACAACCCCGAACGTCCTGCGTATCAACGCCTTTTCTAAGCTGCCTATACGGCAGTGAACCGGCCCGTCGAGCACGTCGCTATGCGCCCACATTTCTAAGCTGCCTGTACGGCAGTGCACGGTTAGGCACACGTTGCGGATGTAGTCCTGCATTTCTAAGCTGCCTGTACGGCAGTGCACCGACATCATCATCATTGCCTGTGAAGCAAGCCTTTCTAAGCTGCCTGTACGGCAGTGCACGCTGTCACGCCGCGCAATGCGGGTGACATAGTTTTCTAAGCTGCCTGTACGGCAGTGCACCCTGGCGAGTCGCTGGCGCTGTTCCGCCTGCGTTTCTAAGCTGCCTGTACGGCAGTGCACTCCTTACCGGCGGGCCCCGGCGGCATCATTGCTTTCTAAGCTGCCTGTACGGCAGTGCACCTTTCGAAGTTAACGGTGACGGCACGGGATATTTTCTAAGCTGCCTGTACGGCAGTGCACCAGGTAGCCGATATCTACGACGCGAACCAGCATTTCTAAGCTGCCTGTACGGCAGTGCACAAAATTCGGTAAACGCTACGGATGTGCTGCATTTTCTAAGCTGTCTGTACGGCAGTGCACAAGAAGGCTCCGACAGCCAGCCGGTTCCTCAATTTCTAAGCTGCCTGTACGGCAGTGCACTCTTTCCCCTGAGTGGCCGCATCGGCTTTGATTTTCTAAGCTGCCTGTACGGCAGTGCACGGGTTGTCCGGAGCGTTGAAAGCGCGGGCTGATTTCTAAGCTGCCTGTACGGCAGTGCACGCTGCCGAGGCCTTCCATCGCCATGCCGGCCATTTCTAAGCTGCCTGTACGGCAGTGCACATCGCCGAACGCACCCTGGCGGCGCAGTTCAATTTCTAAGCTGCCTGTACGGCAGTGCACGCGCACTGAGGAAAGCATGAGCAAAAGAGGTTTTTCTAAGCTGCCTGTACGGCAGTGCACAGGTTGAATCTCACGATCCGACAAAGGTTAGCTTTCTAAGCTGCCTGTACGGCAGTGCACGTCAATGTTACGCCAGCGCGGCGGGCTGCATCTTTCTAAGCTGCCTGTACGGCAGTGCACACTGACCCGCTCCGGCGGGTTTTTTCGTTTCATTTCTAAGCTGTCTGTACGGCAGTGCACGCCCTGCCAGCCGTTGGGGCCGACGCGCTCCATTTCTAAGCTGCCTGTACGGCAGTGCACAACTTTGTCACCGGCCTTTACTGCGCTGCTGTTTTCTAAGCTGCCTGTACGGCAGTGCACATATTTTACCGCGGAACAGGATTCGATATTTTTTTCTAAGCTGCCTGTACGGCAGTGCACTGAGCTCATCGGCACTGCGCTGGGCTGGGTATTTTCTAAGCTGCCTGTACGGCAGTGCACGTCTGGCGAGCCAAGAGACTACTCCCCAGTCATTTCTAAGCTGCCTGTACGGCAGTGCACCAGCGTCGCCCAGGTGTTGCATTGCGTGATTTTTTCTAAGCTGCCTGTACGGCAGTGCACTTCAACAGCTATCAGGCAAATTAGGTTTCTCATTTCTAAGCTGCCTGTACGGCAGTGCACGGGTTGGTGATGCCAACCGCAGACATTCCGCCTTTCTAAGCTGCCTGTACGGCAGTGCACATGCGCTGGACGGGCTAACAGACGACGAAAGCTTTCTAAGCTGCCTGTACGGCAGTGCACAAAAAGGAGTGTGGCCAGAGGGGAAGCTTTGGTTTCTAAGCTACCTGTACGGCAGTGCACCGGACATGTTCGCAATGTAAGCCTCGACGATGTTTCTAAGCTGCCTGTACGGCAGTGCACTCACAGGTCAGTTATTCCAGTGCCCGGGCATCTTTCTAAGCTGCCTGTACGGCAGTGCACACTCAAATAGACCCGCAACGCGGTACCAAAATTTTCTAAGCTGCCTGTACGGCAGTGCACCGCTTTAACCGTATCTAAATCGGTCGTATTTGTTTCTAAGCTGCCTGTACGGCAGTGCACAAAATGGGCGTCAGCGATGCCGATAAGGTCAATTTCTAAGCTGCCTGTACGGCAGTGCACTGATTAAGATGGCTGATAACGCCAATGATGAATTTCTAAGCTGCCTGTACGGCAGTGCACACTTGGTTCATGCCGTCCAGGGCGGGGTTGTTTTTCTAAGCTGCCTGTACGGCAGTGCACAGTGACGATAGCCATTATTGCATTTCCTTCTTTTTCTAAGCTGCCTGTACGGCAGTGCACCGTTGCATATTAGCGCTAGTCAGCTGATTGATGGAGGAAAATCAAATTACCCGTCTAAAAAGCCTTTTTTAAAACGTTTAAAAATATTATTTTAAATCAATAAATTAAAAATGGTATTCAAAAAAGGGTTCGGCAATCAAGAATGGAATAAGGTGACATTTCTAAATTTTAGGGGGAATTATAGGTTCCCTCTTTGGTATCACCATCCGTCTCACTGCGACGCAGAGACACGACAGATGAACTGAATTGTTCACTCAAACAGCTGAGCAAAATACAAAAAGAGCGGCTGGTGAATCACCCGCCGCTGTCGTTGGCGTATCTATTGCCGGTCGTTAAAAGCGATTAAACGGCGCCGAAAAAGCCACTTCGCCGCTGACGCCATTCAGGGCGTCTTCCGCCAGCGGATACACCTGGAACGCGCTTTCCGTGTCCGGCCAGCGGCAGTTCAGGCCATAGGTGGCGGCCGGTTTAAAGCCGAAGCGGCCGTAGTAGGCCGGATCGCCCAGCACCACCACCGCGGCGTAGCTGAATTCGTTCAGCGAATCCAGGCCTTCGTACACCAGCTTTTCAGCCAGCCCCTGGCGGCGCAGGCTTTCGTCTACCGCCAGCGGCGCCAGCGCCACCCATTGGCGGTCTTCGCCGGCCACGTCTACCGGGCTGAACGCGGCGTAACCCACTACCCCGCCTTCGTCGTCAGTGGCGACCACGCCCAGCGTCAGCAGGCCGTCTTCGCGCAGCTGCTGCACCAGATCGGCTTCGTCGTCGCGGCCAAAGGCGCGGCGCAGCAAGGTGTCGATGCCCGCCGCGTCTACCGGGATCTCTACGCGGATCAGCATGATACCGCCACACGGGAAGCCGACGCCGTGCCCTCCTGCAACCCTTTTTCGACAAAATCAGCCAACTGCAACAGCCCCATGCGCAGCGGCGCAGGCATGCTTTCCAGCTCGATGGCGTCCATCAAATTTTTCACATACAGGCCCAATTCGGTATCCCCTTCAATCTGCAGCCGACGCTGAAAGAACAGCGTATCCGGATCTTGCTTGCGCGCCGCGATCAGGATCAGATCGTTGGCATCGCCGCTGAAGCTGACGTCCGCTTCGGCGTGCTGGCTGACCACCAGTTTGTCGTTTTCTACCGTCATAAACCATTGTAGCGCCAGATCGCGAACTTCGATCTTCAGCCAACGCGATTCGAGAAACTCCAGATCCCCATCCGCCAATGCCTGGCGGAACTGCCAGCTCAGCACCTGTTGCAGCAGCTGACGCTGCAGAGCGAACGGCGTGAATTTCAGCGGGATGCGCAGCAGCGACGGCCCCTGGCGCACAAGGCGTGCTCGTAGTTGTTCCAACACGGTCATCCACTCCTTTTAATACGGACTACCGCTATTTTGCCACACTGACGCGCGGCTTCAGCGGTCTATATCAACAAATAGTGCATTTCACCGCCATGTTTATCAATACGCCATAAGCTGCCTCAAATCAAAACCTGTGTGTGCCCCATTGCCTAAAATGACCTCCCCGATTCGCATTTGCCGGCGGAACACCGCCGCCGGCAACCTTTAAAGACAGCGTGCGCCCGGCCGGGCGCACGGCTAAGCCAGGATAAATCTATGGAGCTGCTTTGTCCCGCCGGCAACCTGCCGGCCCTGAAGGCCGCGGTGGATAACGGCGCCGATGCCGTTTACATCGGTCTGAAAGACGATACCAACGCGCGCCACTTCGCCGGCCTTAACTTCACCGAGAAAAAGCTGCAGGAAGCGGTCGATTACGTGCATCGCCACGGCCGCAAACTGCATATCGCCATCAACACCTTCGCCCATCCCGACGGCTACGCCCGCTGGCAGCGCGCGGTGGATATGGCGGCCCAGCTGGGCGCCGACGCCCTGATTCTGGCGGATCTGGCAATGTTGGAATACGCCGCCCAACGCTACCCGCAGCTGGAACGCCACGTTTCGGTGCAGGCTTCCGCCACCAACGAGGAAGCGATCCGTTTTTACCAGCGCAACTTCGAGGTCGGCCGGGTGGTGCTGCCGCGCGTGCTGTCGATGCATCAGGTGAAACAGCTGGCACGCACCAGCCCGGTGCCGCTGGAAGTGTTCGCCTTCGGCAGCCTGTGCATCATGGCCGAGGGGCGCTGCTATCTCTCTTCCTACCTGACCGGCGAGTCGCCGAACACCGTCGGCGCCTGTTCGCCGGCGCGGTTCGTGCGCTGGCAGCAAACCCCGCAGGGCATGGAGTCGCGCCTGAACGACGTGCTGATCGACCGCTATCAGGATCATGAAAACGCCGGTTACCCGACGCTGTGCAAGGGCCGCTATCTGGTGGACGACGTGCGCTACCACGCGCTGGAAGAGCCCACCAGCCTCAATACGCTGGAGCTGCTGCCGGAACTGCTGGCCGCCAACATCGCCTCGGTGAAGATCGAAGGCCGCCAGCGCAGCCCGGCTTACGTCAGCCAGGTGGCGCGCGTCTGGCGCCAGGCGATCGACCGTTGCCAGGCCGATCCGTCCGCCTACCGCGCCGACGCCGCCTGGATGGAGACGCTGGGCGCGATGTCCGAGGGCACCCAGACCACGCTGGGCGCCTATCACCGCAAATGGCAGTAGCCGGAGGAAACATGAAATATGCACTGGGGCCGGTACTCTACTACTGGCCGAAAAATGACATCGCGGCGTTCTATCAACAGGCGGCGGAGAGTAACGCCGACATCATTTATCTCGGCGAGAGCGTCTGCACCAAGCGGCGCGAGATGAAGGTCGGCGATTGGCTGGCGCTAGCGCGCGAGATCGCCAGCAGCGGCAAGCAGGTGGTGATCTCCACGCTGGCGCTGCTGCAGGCGCCGTCCGAGCTGAATGAGCTGAAACGCTATGTGGAGAACGGCGAGTTCCTGTTTGAAGCCAACGATCTGGGCGCGGTCAACATGGCGGCGGAACGCGGTCTGCCGTTCGTCGCCGGCCATGCGCTGAACTGCTACAACGCCTATACCCTTCGCCTGCTGCGCCGCCAAGGCATGATGCGCTGGTGCATGCCGGTCGAGCTGTCGCACGACTGGCTGGCCAACCTGCTGGCACAGTGCGACGAGCTGGGCTTCCGCCACGACTTCGAGGTGGAGGTGCTGAGCTACGGCCATCTGCCGCTGGCCTATTCGGCGCGCTGCTTCACCGCCCGCTCGGAAAACCGCGGCAAGGACGAGTGCGAAACCTGCTGCATCAAGTATCCGCAGGGTCGCATGATGCGCTCCCAGGAACAGCAGCAGGTGTTCGTACTCAACGGCATCCAGACCATGAGCGGTTACTGCTACAACCTCGGCAACGAGCTGCCAAGCATGCAGGGGCTGGTGGACATCGTGCGACTGTCGCCGCAGGGCGCCGAGACGCTGGCACAGATCGACGCCTTCCGCGCCAACGAGCGCGGCGAGCAGCCGCTGGCCTTGACCAACCACGTCGACTGCAACGGCTACTGGCGCCGCGTGGCGGGGTTGGAGTTGGTGGGGTAATGCCCTCTTGTATTCAACAAATGGGTACCTATTGTGGTGCTCATTAGATCTGCCTGTACGGCAGTGAACGCGCAAGACCGATCAGCAGATCGCAGCGGACTTTTCTAAGCTGCCTGTACGGCAGTGAACATACCGGCATTTTTCGCCACCGGTGCGGCATATTTCTAAGCTGCCTGTACGGCAGTGAACTCCACGGTCAGCTTGAAGTAAGTACACTCGGTTTTCTAAGCTGCCTGTACGGCAGTGAACTTGCCGCTGTACCGGCGACAGAATTACTTGCTTTTCTAAGCTGCCTGTACGGCAGTGAACTGATGAATGGCTCAGTCATCGATCGCCAAACGTTTCTAAGCTGCCTGTACGGCAGTGAACGCGACTCATTTGCGATACTGAGCCATCCCGCATTTCTAAGCTGCCTGTACGGCAGTGAACTAGTACGAGACAGACCACAGACAAATAGCCAGTTTCTAAGCTGCCTGTACGGCAGTGAAATTATTCCTGTTGGCCCCTAAACAGGGGACGATTTTCTAAGCTGCCTGTACGGCAGTGAACATTGATTCCCAAACAGATCGCCAGCTGTGTCTTTTCTAAGCTGCCTGTACGGCAGTGAACTGGGCAATGTTCGGTCGTTGGGTCAGCGTTAGTTTCTAAGCTGCCTGTACGGCAGTGAACTAGATTCCTTGTCGAAGCTCAGCATGCTGTCATTTCTAAGCTGCCTGTACGGCAGTGAACTTTGAGGTGGTTGATTGATAACTTGCTGCTGATTTCTAAGCTGCCTGTACGGCAGTGAACGTCATCGCCAGGCCGACCAGATACGGGCCGTTTTTCTAAGCTGCCTGTACGGCAGTGAACCCGGATAACCACTGGCGCTATATCACCACTGTTTTCTAAGCTGCCTGTACGGCAGTGAACTTCTTCTGGCGCTGGGTGAGGGAGAGTTTGGCTTTCTAAGCTGCCTGTACGGCAGTGAACTCCCAATTCGCACAGATTTAGTAACGCCCGCTTTTCTAAGCTGCCTGTACGGCAGTGAACCCCTTTACGCTCGTTAGGAAGCTTATCCACTCTTTCTAAGCTGCCTGTACGGCAGTGAACATTTACGAACCTTTGAGAAAGTTAAAGGGTCGGTTTCTAAGCTGCCTGTACGGCAGTGAACTTCACCGGCACCAGCCCGCCGGCGGTGCCGGCTTTCTAAGCTGCCTGTACGGCAGTGAACGCAAACGCAGACCGGAACACGCCCCACAGCTTTTTCTAAGCTGCCTGTACGGCAGTGAACGCGCTAAAGCAAGCGCAAAACGCCGGGCTACGTTTCTAAGCTGCCTGTACGGCAGTGAACACCTGGTGGCTGCTGAGCAATTCCGCCTGTATTTTCTAAGCTGCCTGTACGGCAGTGAACAGTTAGCAAGTGATTCTAACCTGCTGAGAAAAAAAGATAATCGGCCGTTACTCACCCAAAAACCCTTTTTCCGGCAGAGAATGCATTTTATTGAAATTAAAAGCATTAATTTTAGTCACCAAAAAAGGGTCAATGAGGGGATCAACTCGCCCGCCGTTTCCTGAACATCCCGCGCAGCGCCACGCTGTTGCGCAAGAAGCCGACGCCGAAGCCCAGTAGGGTGTAGACCACGCCGAGTATCAGCATCATCACCACGTCGCCCCACACTTCATTCAGCGACAGCCCCATCTGGTTGACGCCGGCGATCGCCTTGGTGCCCCAGGTGGAGGGAATGCTGTACGAGATGGCGCGCACCCAGGCCGGCATCGACTGCAGTGGCCAGATGGTGCCGGACAGGTAGAAGACCGGCGTCGTGATGAACGCCAGCGTCAGGTAGATCATCTCGACGCTGCGCAGGCACTCGGTCACCAGCTTGCCCAGCCCCAGTACCGCCAGCAGGAACGGGAAGGTCAGCAGCAGCAGTTCGGCGATGTTCGCCGTCTGCCGATAGCCCAATACCCACGGCCACAGCACGAACAGCACGATCGACAGGAACAGCCAGATCGGCAGCAGCGCCGTCAGCCCGCCGAGGTGCGCCGCCAGCGGCGCTTTGCCGCCGGGCATGCTCTTCATGGCGATATTGACGCGGATACAGGCGATCAGCAGCGAGTGCTGCAACAGCATCACCAACAGGCCGGGAAAGATGATCGCCGCGAAGCTGATGCCGGGGTTAAACACGTCCAGCGTTTGCCCCAGTATCGGCGTCAGCAGTATCTGCGCCTGCCGTTCGCTGAAACCGCTGCGCAGCAGCAGCCCGTTGTTGTACTCCGTCAGCAGCTGCTGATAGGCCGCCACCACGTCCTGTTGGATCTGGCCGTTGGCCAGACGGTTGGTGGCGTCGCCGTACACCGGCACCACGATGTTCTGCCCGCTGAGGATCTTCTTCTCCAGATCCACCGGCATGATGATCACCGCAAACAGCTTGCGCCAGCTGAGATCGCGCTGTGCCTGTTCCAGGCTGTCGTAGGTTTCAATCGCTATCTTGGAGGTGGCGTCCAGTTGGCGGATCAGCTGGCGGCTGGCGGTGCTGTGGTCCTGATCGACCACCCCCACCGGCAGATCCCACACCGTGCGGTTGGCGTACACCAGGCTCATGATGCACAGCGACAGGATCAGCATCAGCCACACCGGCCGCTCCAGCATGCCGAGCAACACCTTAACGAAGGTTTGCCAATAGAGCTTCATCCGGCGTTCCCCTCTTTTGCCAGCCGCGCCGGCAGGCGATTGCGCACCAGCAGCGCGGCCACCAGCGGATAGACCGCCAGCAGCGCGCACACGCTGAAGATGGCGCTGGCGTGCACCTGCCGCAGGAACACGTCGAACATCGCGTACAGCGCGTGGGTCAGCGGTTCGATGTTGGAAATGATGCGCGCCGGCAGCGGCATCGACAGCTCAGGCACCGCCATGCCGGAGAAGGTCATCGCGATACTGACCAAAATACCAATCAGGCTGTAGGCGGTGATGGTGCTGCCGGTAAAGGTGTACAGCAGCAGGCCGATGCTCTGCGCCGCCATCACGTAGAACAGGCCGATCATCAGCATAAACAGCGGATTGCCGCTGACGCGGGCGTCAAAGATACCCACCAGCGCCGCGATCTCCACCATCAGCAGGGTGGTGAAACACAGCGTGTACGGTGCCAGCTTGCCGAGCAGCGCCAGGCTGAACGGCTTGGCCTGCAGCAGCGACTTGCTGCGCGCCAGCACGTAGATCATGCAGGTCACCGCGAACAGCTGCAGCAGGTGGATGGTGGCGGCGAACTGCTGGTAATAGATATAGCTGCCGCTGGCGTTGAACAGGCTGCCGTAGGAGAGCGTCACGTCCGCCAACGGCGGCAGCGTTTTACCCATCTCGGTGGCGATGATGCTGCGGGTGCTGGCGTTGATTTCGTTCATCAGGCCGCCAAAGTCCTGGGTGGAGTACAGCCCGGCACCGTAGAACAACGCATTGTAGTACATCACTACGCTAGGCTGTTTGCCCGACAGCGCGTTGGCCTCAAAGTCCGGCGGGATATACAGCAACGCGTAATCCTGCGCGCTGCGCAGGCGGCTCAGCGACTCCGGCAGCCCGCCGCCATATGCCTCGACGTGGGCGTGCGAGCCGGCGTCCAGCCGCCGCGTCAGCGATTTGGACAGCGGGCTGTGATCGCTGTCCACCACCGAGACCGGCAGATCGAGCAGCGTGCCTTCGGAGAAGTTGCTGCTGATCAGCGCAAACAGGATCAGCGGAAAGATCCAGCTCAGCCAGTGCACCACCGGGCTGCGAAAGGCGACGCGACACTCTTTGTCGAACGCGTGACTGAAGCAGCGCCAGCCGGCCCTTACTCTTTCCATTGCCATAAGGTGCTCATCCCCGGACGCAGGCCGTCCACCGGCTGTGACGGATACAGGCGCACTTCGAAGGTTTTCAGGTCGAAGTCGCCAGTGGCGCGGGTGGCGCGTTTGGTGGCGTAATCCCCCAGCGGCGCGATGTAGCGCACCTCGGTGTCGATCATTTTGTCCTTCAGCGCCGGCACCCGCAGCGTGACCTTGTCGCCTTTGCGCACGTGGGCCAGGATGTCTTCACGCAGGTTAAACACGAAGTAGGCGTCCGGCACCCGGATCAACGTCACCAGCGGGCTGCCGGCGTTCAGCAATTCGCCCACTTCGGCCGGGATCGGCCCCACTTCGCCGTCCACCGGCGCTTTCACCTGCAGATCGTCGCTCTGCGCCTGGATCTGCAGCAGATTCTCTTCCGCCGCCCGCAGCGCCGCCGCATATTGCTGCCGCTGCTCGACGCGGTCGCCGTTAATGCCTTCATCCAGATTGGCCTTGGCGGCCTGCACCTGTTGGAAGGCGGTGTCGCGCGACCGGCGCGAAGCGTCCAGCTCGGACTTCGAGATATAGCCCTTGCCGGCCACGCTCAGGTTGCGGTTGTAGTCGTTTTGCGCATTGCGGTACTGCGCCTCGGCCTGCGCCAGGTTGGCGCGCAGGTTGCGGATGCTCTCTTCACGGGTGCCGTGCAGCGACAGCTCAAGCTGCGCCTTGGCCTCGTCGCGCGTCGCCTGTGCGGAACGCAGCTGCGCCATCAGTTCGGGGCTATCGAGTTGAATGATCAGTTGGCCGCTTTTCACGTCGTCGCCGCGTTCGATCAGGCGTTCAACGACCCGGCCTTTCGCCTTGGATGCGACGATCACTTCGGGGGCATCCACTTCACCCTGCAGCAACAGATCCTGATTGTGCGCGCGGAACAGGATCGCCAATGCGATCGCCGCCAACATCAGCAACAGGGTAAACAGCGTCTTTTTTTTCATTATGTCAGCTCCCGGAACGGTAAGCGGCGGGCGGGGATCATCATTTCCATGTCTCAAATTGCTCCAAAAAACACCATTGCTCTCATGAGGATATCACAAGCACATATCTCCTCTTTTATAACTATAAATTGGATTATGCTTTTAACACTAAAAAGCATCTTTTTTCGGCTTTTTGGTATGCAGACTCCTGCAATCGCCCTTTAAGCGATCCACTCTCTGATGGACGATGTCATGACTGAACACACTGCGGTACCGCTGTCGGTACTGGATTTATCGCCAATCCCGCAAGGGGCCAAAGCGCGCGACGCTTTCCACTGTTCGCTGGACTTAGCGCAGCACGCCGAACGCTGGGGCTACCAGCGCTACTGGCTGGCCGAGCACCACAACATGACCGGCATCGGCAGCGCCGCCACCTCGGTGCTGCTGGGCTATCTGGCCGCCGGCACCCAAAGCATTCGCCTCGGCTCCGGCGGTGTGATGCTGCCGAACCATGCGCCGCTGGTGATTGCCGAGCAGTTCGGCACGCTGGAGTCGCTCTACCCAGGGCGCATCGATTTGGGGTTGGGCCGCGCGCCCGGCACCGATCAGCGCACCATGATGGCGCTGCGCCGCCACCTGTCCGGCGACGTGGATACCTTCCCGCGCGACGTGCAGGAACTGCAAAACTATTTCTGCGATGCGCAGCCCGGCCAGCCGGTGCAGGCGGTGCCGGGCCAGGGGCTGCACGTGCCGCTCTGGCTGCTCGGTTCCAGCCTCTACAGCGCGCAGCTGGCGGCGCAGCTCGGCCTGCCGTTCGCCTTCGCCTCGCACTTCGCCCCGGATATGCTGTTCCAGGCGCTGCAGCTGTACCGCGAGAACTTCAAACCGTCCAAACAGCTGGCGCAGCCGCACGCCATGGTGTGCGTCAACGTGATCGCCGCCGAGAGCGACAGCGATGCACGCTTCCTGTTCAGCTCGATGCAGCAGCAGTTCATCAATCTGCGCCGCGGTTCGCCCGGTCCGCTGCCGCCGCCAGTGGATAACATCCACGCGCTGTGGACCGCCGGTGAACAATACGGCGTCGAACAGGCGCTGCGGATGTCGATCGTCGGCGATGAAAAAACGGTGCGCCACGGGCTGCAAACGCTGCTGCGTGAAACCGATGCCGACGAGATCATGGTCAACGGCCAGATTTTCGATCACCAGGCGCGGCTGCGTTCGTTCGAGATTGTTGCCGGCGTGAAGGGCGACATCGTGAAGGGATAAAAAGCGAAAAGACGGTGGGGAACCCCACCGCCTCGGCGTTAACGCTGGATCAGGTAGCGGATGGTCGGCCCGTCCTGCTGGATATCCAGCACCTTGTAGCCGTGGTTGCGCGCATCAAGCGGGATGTTGTTGATCGACTGCGGGCAATCGCTGATCACCTCCAGGATCTCCCCCGGTTTCAACTGCGGCATCGCCTCCAGCGTCGCCACCGCCGGGTACGGGCAAGGCTCGCCCAGCATGTCCAGCCGGTAGTCCGGCACTATCGTCGTCGCTTTCATGGCATGCTCCTCAAATTCACCACCTGCGCCTCAGGCCGGGCGCGGAAAAAGCGTTTCTCCCACCACAGCATGGCGGCGAAGGCCAGCGCCAGCAGCAGGTAAGTCACCAGCAGGCCGCCGATCGGGCCGAAGGTGTCGAGCAGGTTGATCTTGTCGTAGTCGGTCGCCAGCGCCGGCGCCAGATCGTCCCAGTAATAGGCCAGCAGCGTAGCGCCGATGATGTTGCCCAGCCCCACCCACCAGTAGTGCACCTGCCCTTCCACCGCGCGGTACATCCAGCCGGTTTCGCAACCGCCAGCCAGCACGATGCCGAAGCCGAACAGCAAGCCGCCCAGCACCGCATTCGGGCCGGCCCACATGATCTTCGGCGCCACGCCGAGCTGCACGTAGCTGAAGATGCCGATGGCGCTCACCGCCATGCCGATGATGATGGCTTTCGCCATGTGAGTGCGGCCGGTGATCCACAGATCGCGGAACGCCGAGGTGAAGCAGATCTGCGCGCGTTCGATCAGCAAACCGAAGCCGATACCGAACAGCATGGCGATGCCGAGCTTCGGCGCATCGAAAAGCGTCCACAGCGACCAGGCCACCGCTAGGCCGAAGACCGCCATGCCCAGCCGGAAGCGGCGGCGCGCCTGCTCAGGCTTCTGCGTCAACGGCGCGGCGGACTTCACCTTTTGCAATTTGACCGGGATGCGGAACATCGGCAACAGCGTGAATTTGGCGCCGAAGTAGGAGCCGGCGGCGGTCGCCAGCGCGAAGAACCAGGCATGCAGCGAGAACTGCGGGATGCCGGTGAAAAACGCTGCCAGGTTACAGCCCATCGCCAGGCGCGCGCCGAAACCGGCGATGATGCCGCCCAGCAGCGCCTGTACGATGCGAATGCGGTGCTGCGGCTGGCGCAGCTTGATGTTGTTGGCCCACAGCGCGGCGGCGGTGCAGCCGGCGAACATGCCGATGATCATGCGCCCGTCGATGCGTTCCAGCGGCGTGCCCTGCAGGCCGATAACCTTGAAATAGCCCCACTGCTCGGGGTGCAGGCCGAACCACTGCAGCACATGGCCGCCCCAGCGGGTGAATTCCCCGGTCACCGCCCAGAAGGTGCCGGTCATGCCGAAGTAGTAGGTAGAAAGGATCCCGGCAGCGATCACCGCCGGCAGCGGCGCCCAAAAGCGCACCAGGTATTGAGATTTGAACTGCTGCCAACTCATGGCATCTCCCGTGCATATCATCCATAAGAAAAAACCTTATGAATGATACGCCATTCAGGGGCGTTTGACGGCAATTTTCAGGCATAAAAAAACCAGCCCGCAGGCTGGTTTTTCAGAGCGCTTCACCGCGAACGGTGAATCAGCGATTACGCGTCGCCGAAACGACGACGTGGTGCTGCCGGTGCGCTGTCATCACGGCGTGGCGCCGGCTTGCCGTCACGGTTGTAGTTACCGCCACGACGCTCGCCGCCGTTACCGCCTTCGCGACGTTCTCCGAAGGAACGACGTGGGCCGCCTTCGCGACGTTCACCGTTGAACGGACGGCCGTTACCGTTGCCACGACGCTCGCCACCGTTGCCACCGTCACGACGCTCGCGACGTTCGAACGGCTGTGCATCGCCCAACAGCTGCATGTTCATCGGCTTGTTCAGGATGCGAGTGCGAGTGAAGTGATTCAGGATCTCGCCCGGCATGCCTTTTGGCAGCTCGATGGTGGAGTGGGAAGCGAACAGCTTGATGTTACCGATGTAACGGCTGCTGATGTCGCCTTCGTTAGCGATAGCGCCAACGATATGACGGACTTCTACGCCATCGTCGCGGCCCACTTCGATGCGGTACAGCTGCATTTCGCCAACGTCACGACGTTCGCGACGCGGACGGTCGCCGTCACGGCTATCGCGACGGTCGCCACGATCACCGCGGCGATCGTCACGGTCGTTGAACTCACGGCGCTGGCGCGGTTTGAAGACCGGATCCGGCGGCAGGATCAGCGGACGTTCGCCCTGAGCCATTTTCAGCAGCGCTGCGGCCAGGGTTTCCATATCCAGCTCTTCTTCCGGCTGCAGTTTGGTCAGCAGTGCGCGGTACAGATCCAGATCGCTGCTTTCCAGCTGCTGCTGAACTTTCGCAGCGAACTTGGCCAGACGACGCTCGCCCAGCAGTTCTGCGTTTGGCAGCTCCACTTCAGGGATGGTCAGCTTCATGGTGCGTTCGATGTTGCGCAGCAGGCGGCGTTCGCGGTTTTCCACGAACAGCAGCGCACGGCCGGCGCGACCCGCACGGCCGGTACGGCCGATACGGTGAACGTAAGACTCGGAGTCCATCGGGATGTCATAGTTGACAACCAGGCTGATGCGCTCAACGTCCAGGCCGCGGGCCGCAACGTCGGTCGCGATCAGGATATCCAGACGACCGTCTTTCAGGCGCTCCAGGGTCTGCTCACGCAGCGCCTGGTTCATGTCGCCGTTCAGCGCGGCGCTGCTGTAACCGCTGCGCTCCAGCGCTTCGGCCACTTCCAGGGTCGCGTTCTTGGTACGAACGAAGATGATCGCCGCGTCAAAGTCTTCGGCTTCCAGGAAACGCACCAGCGCTTCGTTTTTACGCATGCCGTAGACCGACCAGTAGCTCTGGCTGATGTCCGGACGGGTGGTCACGCTGGACTGGATGCGCACTTCCTGCGGCTCTTTCATGAAGCGGCGGGTAATGCGACGGATCGCTTCCGGCATGGTGGCGGAGAACAGCGCGGTCTGATGTTCTGCCGGGATCTCAGCCATGATGGTTTCTACGTCTTCGATAAAGCCCATGCGCAGCATTTCGTCGGCTTCATCCAGCACCAGACCGCTCAGGTTAGAGAGGTTCAGGGTGCCGCGCTTCAGGTGGTCCAGCAGACGACCTGGGGTACCCACAACGATTTGCGGGCCCTGGCGCAGAGCGCGCAGCTGTACGTCGTAACGCTGGCCGCCGTACAGGGCTACCACGTTGACGCCGTTCATGTGTTTGGAGAAATCGGTCATCGCTTCGGCAACCTGAACCGCCAGTTCGCGGGTCGGTGCCAGCACCAGGATCTGAGGTGCTTTCAGGTCTGCCTGCAGGTTGTGCAGCAGCGGCAGCGAGAACGCTGCGGTTTTACCACTACCGGTCTGTGCCATGCCCAGCACGTCGCGGCCGTTCAACAGGTGAGGAATACACTCAGCCTGGATCGGAGATGGTTTTTCATAGCCCAGATCGTTCAGGGCGGAAATGATTGGAGCAGACAGCCCCAGATCAGCAAAAGAGGTTTCAAACTCAGTCGTCATGTACACGTGCCTCATTAATAATGGCAGCCAGTCTACATAACTCGTCGAGAAAATTTTCAGTCATTTTCATTGAAAAGTGTGAACCGGCTCAAATTAGATTATAAAACGAACAAAAAAGCCCTCGCCCGTTAAGGCGATAACTTTGGTTAAAAACCAATGTTCATCAGGCTGATAGGTGTTCGTCAGCTATTGCTGGTCCGATTCCGATAGGTCGTCTTGCTCTTGGCCCAAAAGCGCCAATTCCAACAATGCATAGCGGTGCTCAACGAAGTTGTGAACGTTGTTAGACACCGTCAGTTTGAACAGCGCCGAAGCGGTGTCCTTGTCCCCCAGACTCAGGTAGTGTTTACCCAAATAGAAGTCAGTTTCACTGAGATGCTCAGCGAGCGAAGTGTTATCCGTTGCATCTGCCTTGAGGCGTTCCATCAGCGTTTTTTCGCTGATCTTGCCCAGGTAGAATTCGACAATATTCCATCCCCATTGCCCTCTGTCCGATTTGTCATAGCGCTGCTGAAGCGCTACCTCGGCCTTCTTGGGATCGATTTCTCGCTCCACCAGATACAGCCATAACGAACGGAAGGGATCGTTTGGGTCGTCTTGATAAAACGCCTGCAGATCATCCTGCGCCAACGGGAAGCGGCCGCCATAATACAGTGCGATGCCCCGGTTTAAACGCGCGTAATTGTAAGTTGGATCAAGCTCTAGTACAGAATCAAACGCTTCATAGGCAGCATCAAAATTGCCTGCCTGCGTTAAGTAAATGCCCAGGTAGTTGAAAACTTCCGGCATGTCGGGACGTATCGCCAGCGCCTGCGAGAAATCATTGCGCGCTAATGCACGTAACCCGAGGCTATCATACAGCACACCGCGCTCATATAAAAGCTGTGCGCGTTCGTCATCCGTCAGTGCCCGGCTGGCAAGAATTTGTTCCATGCGCGCCAGGATCACTTCCTGCTGCAACGTAGGCTGCAACGGGATTGCCAAAACTTCGTCTTTACGCCAATCATGGTTGCTGCATCCTGCCAGCATGAGTGCTGTCGCAACGTAACACCAGCGCAAGAAAGGCTTCATTTCCCACTCCCGAAGACAAACATTGGATGAACGTCCTGTCCTCCGTTTGCTAAAACGCGGGTATCCTACCCGCGCGATACGAACAGCTCCCAACCCCATGGCGGGGAGCTGTAAAACTATCTATACAGTTATTCTGCTTCAGGCGCAGGTGAACCTGCTTCCGGCGCCATCGCTTCTTTGATGCTCAGACGCACGCGGCCCTGACGGTCAACTTCCAGTACCTTAACCGGCACTTCCTGACCCATCTGCAGATAGTCGGTCACTTTCTCAACGCGCTTGTCGGCGATCTGAGAAATGTGCACCAGACCTTCTTTACCACCGCCGATAGCGACGAATGCGCCGAAATCAACGATACGGGTCACTTTACCCTGGTAGATACGACCCACTTCGATCTCTGCCGTGATCTCTTCGATACGACGGATAGCGAATTTCGCCTTCTCACCGTCGGTCGCAGCGATTTTAACTGTACCATCATCTTCAATTTCGATGGTAGTGCCAGTCTCTTCGGTCAGTGCGCGGATAACGGAACCGCCCTTACCGATCACGTCTTTGATTTTATCCGGGTTGATGCGGATAGTATGAATACGCGGTGCGAATTCGGAGATATCGCCGCGTGGGGAGCTGATAGCCTGTTCCATCACGCCCAGGATGTGCAGACGCGCGCCCTTGGCCTGGTTCAGAGCCACCTGCATGATCTCGCGGGTGATGCCTTCGATTTTGATGTCCATCTGCAGCGCGGTGATACCGTCGCGGCTACCGGCCACTTTGAAGTCCATGTCGCCCAGGTGATCTTCGTCACCCAGAATGTCGGACAGAACCACAAAGTTATCGGCTTCTTTCACCAGGCCCATCGCGATACCCGCAACGGCAGCCTTGATTGGCACACCGGCGTCCATCAGCGCCAGAGATGCGCCGCACACGGAAGCCATGGAAGAAGAACCGTTGGATTCGGTGATTTCAGACACGACGCGAACCGTGTACGGGAAATCTTCCGGTTTAGGCATCATAGCCAATACGCCGCGTTTCGCCAGGCGACCGTGACCGATTTCACGACGCTTAGGAGAACCGACCATGCCGGTTTCGCCTACGGAGTACGGAGGGAAGTTGTAGTGGAACAGGAAGCTGTCGGTCTTCTCGCCCATCAGCTCGTCCAGGTTCTGTGCGTCGCGCGCGGTACCCAGGGTCGCGGTAACCAGCGCCTGAGTTTCGCCACGGGTGAACAGCGCGGAACCGTGGGTGCGCGGCAGTACGCCGGTGCGCACGTCCAGGCCACGGATCATGTCTTTTTCACGGCCGTCGATACGCGGCTCGCCACGCAGTACGCGGCTACGCACCACGTTCTTCTCGACGTTGCCCAGGATGTCCTGGATTTCGCCGGCGTCCAGCGTTTCGTCCTGCGCCAGCAGGGTTTCAACCACGCTGTCTTTGATCGCGTCAACCTGAGCGTAACGCTCTTGTTTTTCGGTGATGTGGTAAGCGTCGCCCAGGCGAGCTTCGGCCAGTTCAGCCACGCGCGCGTGCAGCGCTTCGTTGACCGCAGGGGCCTGCCAATCCCACTTCGGCTTGCCGGCTTCGGCAACCAGGGAGTTGATGTTTTCGATAACCACTTGCTGCTGGTCGTGGCCGAACACCACGGCGCCCAGCATCTGATCTTCGCTCAGCACTTCCGCTTCGGATTCAACCATCAGCACCGCGCCTGCAGTACCGGCAACCACCAGATCCAGACGGCTTTCTTTCAGCTCGTCAGTTGTCGGGTTCAGCACATACTGATCGTTGATGTAACCTACGCGCGCTGCGCCGATTGGGCCGTTGAACGGAATACCGGACAGGCTCAGGGCGGCAGAGGCGCCGATCATCGCGACGATGTCCGGGTTCACCTGCGGGTTAACGGAAACCACGGTCGCGATCACCTGAACTTCGTTCAGGAAGCTGTCCGGGAACAGTGGACGGATCGGACGGTCGATCAGACGGGAAGTCAGGGTCTCGCCTTCGCTCGGACGGCCTTCGCGACGGAAGAAGCTGCCCGGGATGCGGCCGGCGGCGTAAGTACGCTCTTGGTAGTTAACGGTCAGCGGGAAGAAGCTCTGGCCCGGCTTGGCTTTTTTCTGGCCAACGACGGTAACGAATACGGCGGTGTCATCCATGCTCACCATAACGGCGGCGGTGGCCTGACGAGCCATCATACCGGTTTCGATGGTGACGGTATGCTGGCCATACTGGAATTTGCGAATGATCGGTGTCAGCAAAATTATATCCTTGATTAGCGGCGCGCAATCGCATTGACGACTCGACACGCCTGTGACTCGATTTGCCTTCTCACTACATCCTCGCGACTAATGACAATCCTTATCTCAGGCAGGAGATAAAGCCTCTCATTAGCCGCGCGAACCTCTGTAACGGAAGAACCTGTTTGGAAACATCAGTAATACATTAACCTGATTTGCTTATGCTTCCTAGAAGAAAGGGGCCAAAATAGGCCCCTTTCCACTGAAACTTGCTAGATTAGCGACGCAGACCCAGACGCTCGATCAGGCTGGTGTAACGTGCTACATCTTTACGCTTCAGGTAGTCCAGCAGCTTACGACGCTGAGAAACCATACGCAGCAGACCACGACGGCTGTGGTGATCTTTTTTGTGCTCGGAGAAGTGGCCTTGCAGATGGTTGATCTGCGCAGTCAGCAGGGCAACCTGAACTTCGGTAGAACCGCTGTCGTTAGTACCACGACCGAAATCAGCTACGATTTGAGCTTTAGCTTCAACACTTAGAGACATTGTAATACTCCAGATTATAGATAATAAAAACAGGCGCCGATCTCTAATTCAGCAACCCAATGCATAAGCTGCGCCATTCTACTCTTAGCGCAGTGCGATCGCAAGGCGACGCAGTGCCCCGCCGTCAGTCGAAATGCTCGACCACCAGGCGGCGCGGCGCCACGCGACCATCTTCGGCGATGTCGCCAACGCCGATGAATTTTCGCTCTTCACCCTCGGTGATACGCACCAGGCCGGAAGCCGGCGCGCCGGCCACTTGCACCGGTTGCCCCTGCTTGACGTAACCCGCGACCACCGGCAGCAAATTCACTTCCGGATAGTTCTCAACCGGGCTGTCCATCGGCATCAGCAGCGGATCGAGCAGCTCGCCGGGCGCGATCGCTTGTTCCTGCGCCTGAGCCAGCAAGGCGTTCAGCTGTTCCAGCGTCACCATGCGCGCGATCGGATAAGTCGCCACCTGCAGGCGGCGCAGATAGATCACGTGCGCGCCGCAGCCCAGCAGCTCGCCGAGATCGTCGGTGATGGTGCGGATGTAGGTGCCTTTCGAGCAGTGGATCTCCAGCTCCAGCTCATCCCCTTCCCAGCGGATAAACTGCAGCTCGTACACCGTGATGCTGCGCGCTTCGCGCGGCACTTCAATCCCCTGGCGCGCATACTCGTAGAGTTTCTTGCCCTGGTATTTCAACGCCGAATACATCGACGGCACCTGCTGGATGTCGCCGCGGAAGGTGTCCAGCGCCGCATCGAGCTGCGCCTGGGTGAAATTCACCGGGCGCTCCTGCACGATCTGGCCGTCGGCGTCGGAGGTATCGGTGCGCTGCCCCAGCTTGGCGATCACCCGATAACGCTTGTCGGAATCGAGCAGGTATTGCGAAAACTTGGTCGCTTCGCCCAGGCAGATAGGCAGCATGCCGGTCGCCAACGGATCGAGCGCGCCGGTGTGGCCCGCTCGGTTGGCGTTGTACAGGCGTTTTACTTTTTGCAGCGCATCGTTGGACGACAACCCCTGCGGCTTGTCCAGCAACAGAACGCCGTGGATGTCACGGCCGCGGCGACGAGGGCGACTCATTAATCCTCCTTGTCATCGCCTGAGGCGGAACGGCGCTCGGCGTCGTTCTTCACCACGTTGGTCACCAGGTTGGACATGCGCATGCCTTCCACCAGGGAGTTGTCGTAGGCGAAGGTCAGCTCCGGCACCACGCGCAGGCGCATCGCTTTGCCCAGCAGGGTACGGATATAGCCGGAAGCGTCCTGCAACGCTTTGATGCCGTTGGTGACCAGATCCGGATCGTGGTTCTCGGTCAATACGTTCAGGAAGGTGACGTAAACCTTGGCATACGCCAGGTCGCGGGACACTTCCACGCCGGAAACGGTCGCCATGCCGACGCGCGGATCTTTAACTTCACGCTGCAGAATGATCGCAATCTCTTTCTGCATCTCTTGCGCCACACGTTGACCGCGGCTGAATTCTTTTGCCATTTTGGATTCTCCAGACAAATCGGGGGGCACAAAGGCCCCCCGTAAACAGATATAAGCAGATGTGCAATCGTTAAGCGATGGTGCGTTGGATCTCAATGATTTCGAACACTTCGATCATGTCGCCGACGCGCACGTCGTTATAGTTCTTAACGCCGATACCACATTCCATGCCGTTACGGACTTCGTTAACGTCATCTTTGAAGCGGCGCAGGGATTCCAGCTCGCCTTCATAGATAACCACGTTGTCGCGCAGTACGCGGATTGGGTTGTGACGCTTGATGGTCCCTTCGGTAACCATACAGCCGGCGATAGCGCCGAACTTAGGCGATTTGAACACGTCGCGCACTTCGGCCAGGCCGATGATCTGCTGCTTGTATTCCGGCGCCAGCATACCGCTCATCGCCTGCTTCACTTCGTCGATCAGGTTATAGATCACGGAGTAGTAACGCAGATCCAGGCTTTCCGCTTCGATCACGCGGCGCGCAGAAGCGTCGGCACGCACGTTGAAGCCCAGGATGATGGCGTTGGAAGCCGCAGCCAGCGTCGCGTCGGTTTCGGTGATCCCACCTACGCCGGAGCCGACAATCTTCACCTTCACTTCGTCGGTAGAGAGTTTCAGCAGCGAGTCGCTGATCGCTTCGCAAGAACCCTGCACATCGGACTTCAGTACGATGTTCAGCTCGGACACTTCGCCGTCGGTCATGTTGGCGAACATGTTTTCCAGCTTGGACTTCTGCTGACGCGCCAGTTTGACTTCGCGGAACTTGCCCTGACGATACAGCGCCACTTCACGCGCTTTCTTCTCGTCGCGCACCACGGTCGCTTCGTCACCCGCTGCAGGCACGCTGGACAGACCCAGGATTTCCACAGGGATAGACGGACCGGCAGAGGTCACTTCACGGCCCAGCTCGTCACGCATCGCACGCACACGGCCGTATTCGAAGCCGCACAGGACGATGTCGCCCTTGTTCAGCGTACCTTCCTGAACCAGTACGGTAGCCACTGGGCCACGGCCTTTATCCAGGAAGGACTCGATCACTACGCCGCTCGCCATGCCGCTGCGTACCGCTTTCAGTTCCAGAACTTCGGCCTGCAGCAGGATAGCCTGCAGCAGCTCGTCGATACCGGTACCGGCTTTCGCGGACACGTGAACGAACTGCGCTTCGCCGCCCCACTCTTCCGGCATAACGCCGTACTGAGACAGTTCCTGCTTAACGCGGTCCGGATCGGCTTCCGGCTTGTCGATTTTGTTCACCGCAACCACCAACGGCACCTGCGCCGCTTTCGCGTGCTGGATAGCTTCGATGGTCTGTGGCATCACGCCGTCGTCGGCCGCCACCACCAGAACCACGATGTCAGTCGCCTGAGCACCACGAGCACGCATCGAGGTAAACGCGGCGTGGCCCGGGGTATCCAGGAAGGTGATCATGCCGTTCTCGGTTTCTACGTGGTAGGCACCGATGTGCTGGGTAATGCCGCCGGCTTCGCCCGCCGCCACTTTGGTGGAGCGGATGTAGTCCAGCAGAGAGGTTTTACCGTGGTCAACGTGGCCCATGATGGTCACGACCGGCGCGCGCGGCTCAGCCGCAGCGCCCGTATCACGGTCGCTCATCAGCGCTTCTTCCAGCTCGTTTTCACGACGCAGAATAACTTTGTGGCCCATCTCTTCGGCAACCAGCTGCGCGGTTTCCTGGTCGATAACCTGGTTGATGGTGGCCATAGCGCCCAGCTTCATCATCACTTTGATGACCTGAGAACCTTTTACCGCCATCTTGTTGGCCAGCTCGGCCACGGTGATGGTTTCACCGATCACCACGTCACGGTTAACCACCTGCGCCGGCTTGTTGAAGCCCTGCTGCAGAGCGCTAGGCTTGCGTTTGCCTTTACCGCCACGGGTAACGGCACGCGCTTCTTCGCGATCCGCTTTGGATTCGGACAGCTTGTTGCCTTTCTTCTGCTTGGTCGCTTTGCCGCCGCGGGTGCGGCTACGACGATCGCCTTCAACTTTGGCGTCGTTTTCGTCTTCTGCGGCACGCGCATGCTGAGAAGTGGTCACGTGATAGTCGGCACTTTCAACCGCAGCGCTTGCCGCGTCGGCCTGGGCCCACTTCTCGCCGTTCTCTTCGGCCATGCGACGGGCTTCTTCCGCCACGCGCTTGGCTTCCTCTTCAACCTTGCGGCGCACTTCCTCTTCCGCTTTACGTTTCAGTTCAGCGGCTTCGGCTTCACGGCGTGCTTTTTCCGCCTGAGCTGGCTTGGTCATTTCGTCGGTATGTTGATTGGTCACTTTTTCTTTTTCCGCTGAATTACGCTTAGCAATCTCCGCGGCCTCACGTTTGGCTTGCTCTTCGGCTGCGCGCTTCGCTTCCGCTTCGCGTTTTGCGAGCTCTTCCGCTTCGCGCCGTGCCTGCTCTTCCGCTTCACGCTGTGCCTGCTCTGCCGCTTCAGCCAACTGGGCTTCCTGCGTATCGCGATTTACATAAGTGCGTTTCTTGCGGACCTCAATTTGCACCGATTTACTTTTACCGCCGGTGCTCGGGATATTCAAGGTGCTGCGCGTTTTGCGCTGCAAAGTGAGTTTACCCGGCGCGCTGCCGTGTTCACGGTTCAGGTGCGCCAGCAATGTTTCTTTTTCTTGCTGGGTAACAGAGTCCGACTCGGACTTGTTGATCCCTGCATCAGCAAACTGCTGTACCAGGCGATCAACCGGAGTCTGAATCTCTGCTGCCAGCGATTTTACGGTTACATCTGTCGTCATGCTGTTCCTTCCTGCTACAGTTATTACGCGTTGTCGCCAAACCAACAGATATTGCGTGCAGCCATGATCAGCTCGCCGGCTTGCTCATCGCTAAGCCCTTCAATATCAGCCAGATCGTCAACACCCTGCTCGGCAAGATCTTCCAGCGTACAAACCCCACGCGCGGCCAGTTTAAAGGCCATGCTGCGCTCAAGACCCGGCAGGTTGAGCAAATCGTCGGCCGGTTTGTTGTCGCCCAGGCTTTCTTCTTGTGCCAGGGCCAGCGTGGTCAATGCAGCTTTGGCGCGTTCGCGCAATGCTTCAACCGTATCTTCATCCAGACCGTCGATTTCCAACAGCTCTTTGATCGGCACGTAGGCCAGCTCTTCCAGCGTGGAGAAGCCTTCTTCAACCAGTACGGTGGCGAAATCTTCGTCGATATCAAGATACTTGGTGAAGGTATCAATAGCGGCATGAGCCTCGGCCTGGTGCTTGGCCTGCAGGTCGTCCGCCGTCATCACGTTCAGTTCCCAACGATCGTCGCCGCGATGTTGTTTCAGCAGCTGGGAAGCCAAACGCACGTTTTGGCCGTTACGGCCGATCGCCTGTGCCAGGTTGCTGGCTTCAACGGCGATATCCATAGTGCAGTTATCTTCGTCTACCACGATCGACGCGACGTCGGCCGGTGCCATGGCGTTGATGACGAATTGCGCAGGGTTATCATCCCACAGGATGATGTCGATGCGTTCGCCGCCGAGCTCGCTCGACACAGCCTGAACGCGCGCACCGCGCATACCTACGCAGGCGCCGACCGGGTCGATGCGCTTGTCGTTGGTTTTCACTGCAATTTTCGCGCGGGAGCCTGGATCGCGGGCTGCCGCTTTAATTTCAATCACTTCTTCGCCGATTTCCGGCACTTCGATGCGGAACAGTTCTTTCAGCATTTCCGAACTGGAACGGCTGACGAACAGCTGCGCGCCGCGAGCTTCAGGACGCACGGCGTACAGTACGCCGCGAATGCGGTCGCCCGGGCGGAAGTTTTCGCGCGGCAGCATGTCTTCACGGCCAATCACCGCTTCGGCGTTGTTGCCCAGATCCAGCGCGATGCTGTCACGGTTCACTTTCTTCACCACGCCGGTAACGATCTCACCTTCGTGTTCACGGAAAGCGTCGACCACCATCGCACGCTCGGCTTCACGCACTTTCTGCACGATAACCTGCTTGGCGGTTTGGGTGGTGATACGGTCAAAGGTCACGGATTCGATCTGATCTTCGACGTAGCCGCCGAGCTCGATGCTCGGATCTTCAAACTGAGCGGCTTCCAGCGTGATTTCACGCGTTGGCTGAGTCACTTCGTCTACGGCGACCCAACGGCGGAAGGTGTCGAAATCGCCGGTTCTGCGGTCAATGCTGACGCGCACGTCGATTTCCTGCTCGTATTTTTTCTTGGTTGCGGTGGCTAATGCAGTTTCCAGCGCTTCGAAAATCTTCTCGCGCGGAAGGGATTTTTCATTGGAAACTGCTTCAACAACAGCCAGAATCTCTTTGTTCATCCTAGTTGCCTCTTCCAAACTTTAAAAGTGGGGTACCAGGTTCGCTTTCTGGATGTTGCTCAGCGCGAACACTTCATCTTTCCCTTCCACAGTAACCGTGATCATCTCGCCTTCGACAGACTTGATAATACCCTGCCACTTGCGACGGTTCTGTACCGCCATGCGCAGGACCAGGCTGACTTCTTCACCGAGGAAACGCGTATAGTGCTCTGCGGTGAACATCGGGCGATCAAGGCCAGGAGAGGAGACTTCCAAGTTGTAAGCGACCGTGATTGGATCTTCGACGTCCAATACAGCGCTGACCTGGTGGCTGACATCAGCGCAATCATCAACATTGATGCCGTTATCACTATCAATATAGATGCGGAGCGTCGATTGGCGCGCACGAATGAATTCGATGCCTACAAGCTCAAAGCCCAACGCTTCTACCGGTGCCGAAAGCATCTCTGTTAACTGTTGCTCTAATGTGGACAAGCCCACCCCCAAGACATAAAAAAAGGGCTAAATAGCCCAGTGATTCTGTTGCCAAATAACAAAAAACCCCGAAAAATCGGGGCTTTATGCAACTGGACCCTGTTTGCCGCTAGGCGGCCTCGGTACAACTTTCGAGCAAGTGTCATTTTCAAATGTTGATCGAGAAAAGCGGGTTTCAATCGAAAAGTGTATTTGAAAATAAACACTTAAAGGAAAGTGGTTGCGGGGGCCGGATTTGAACCGACGACCTTCGGGTTATGAGCCCGACGAGCTACCAGGCTGCTCCACCCCGCGTCCGAAAACGTGGCAAATACTACGCCGATAATCGCAAAATTGCAAGTTATCTCTGGGATTTGGTACCGAGGATGGGACTCGAACCCACAAGCCCGTTAGGGCACTACCACCTCAAGGTAGCGTGTCTACCAATTCCACCACCTCGGTACTGATTCTTACTGCTAACGGCCGTTGTTCCTTCGAGTTCACAACCACCGTTTACAAACTTTTTGCGGCTTACTGCGGGATGTCGCTGCTCGGCTTGGCAGGTGCTGCCGGCGCGGTTGTCTGCTCAGTTTTCACTGGCTGACCGAGGTTTTCCCACTCGCTGCCTTTCTTGCTTTGGTTGCTGCTGAGGTTGCCCAGAATCAGGCTGATGACGAAGAACAGCGTCGCCAGCACAGCAGTCATGCGGGTCATAAAGTTACCGGAACCACTCGAACCGAACAACGTGCCTGATGCACCTGCTCCGAAAGAGGCTCCCATATCAGCGCCTTTACCTTGCTGCAGCATAATCAGAGCAACCAGCCCGATTGAGATCAGCAGGAAAATTACCAGAAGAGCTTCGTACATAGTAGTACCCGTATCCTTGCGGCCTCACCGCATGCCAAATGCTTCACACTCATCAAGCAGGCGTTTTTACAAACTGCCTACTGAAGCGGGTGTGAATACTAACCAAAGCCGCCAACCCGCGCAAGGGCAATTTGCTGCCGCCGGCGCGTTTGCGGAAAAAAACGCCAACAATCGTCTGTTCGGGCTCAGCGATGCCGAGCCCGACGGCTAACTGTCTGTTTTAACCTGCGGATTTCACCGCGTCGGCGATGCGATGCGCCAGCGCGGTCACCTGCTGCTCGTCTTCGCCTTCCACCATCACGCGGATCAGCGGCTCGGTGCCCGATTTGCGCAGCAGCACCCGGCCACGGCCGGCCAGCTCGGTTTCCACCTGCTCGGTGACCTTGCGCACCGCGTCAGACTCCAGCGGATTATGCTCGCCGGCGAAGCGCACGTTGACCAGGATCTGCGGCAGCAGCTTCATGCCGCTGCACAGGTCGTGCAGGCTCATGTGGTTACGTACCATGGCGGTCAGCACCTGCAGCCCGGCCACGATGCCGTCGCCGGTGGTGGTTTTGTCCAGCAGGATAACATGACCGGAGTTTTCCGCACCGATGCGCCAGCCCAGTTCCTGCAGCTTCTCCAACACGTAGCGGTCGCCCACTTTGGCGCGCGCGAACGGAATGCCCAGCTGTTTCAGCGCCAGCTCCAGCCCCATATTGCTCATCAGGGTGCCGACCGCACCACCGCGCAGCTGCCCCTGACGCAGGCCTTCACGGGCGATGATGTACAGGATCTGGTCGCCGTCCACCTTGTTGCCCAGGTGATCCACCATCATCACGCGGTCGCCGTCGCCATCGAACGCCAGGCCAACGTGCGCTTTTTCCTGCAGCACGCGCTCCTGCAGCTGACGCACGTCGGTAGCGCCGCATTTCTCGTTGATGTTCATGCCGTCCGGCTCTACGCCGATGGCGATCACCGTGGCGCCCAATTCGCGCAGCACGCTCGGCGCGATGTGGTAAGTCGCGCCGTTGGCGCAGTCGACCACGATTTTCAGCCCCTTCAGGCTCAGCTCGCTCGGGAAGGTACCTTTGCAGAATTCGATGTAACGGCCGGCGGCGTCGATGATACGGCTGGCTTTACCCAGCTCGGCGGACTCCACGCAGGTCAGCGGTTTTTCCATCTCGGCTTCAATTGCCTCTTCGACGTTGTCCGGCAGTTTGGCGCCGTCGATTGAGAAGAACTTGATACCGTTGTCATAGAACGGGTTATGCGAAGCGGAAATGACAATGCCTGCTTCGGCGCGGAAGGTACGCGTCAGGTAGGCCACCGCCGGCGTGGGCATCGGCCCGGTGAAGGAGGCGGACAATCCAGCGGCCGCCAGACCGGCTTCCAGAGCGGACTCCAGCATATAGCCGGAGATGCGCGTATCCTTACCGATGATGATCTTGCGGGAACCGTGACGCGCCAGCACTTTACCGGCCGCCCAGCCCAGCTTCAGCACGAAGTCCGGCGTGATGGGGCTGTCCCCGACCTTGCCACGGATGCCGTCGGTGCCAAAATATTTGCGCTCGCTCATGTCTCTACTGTCCCTTAGCTGAAAGTGTTGCCTCGACGACACGCATCGCCTCGACGGTTTCTTTAACGTCATGCACTCTGACAATCTGCGCACCCTGCATCGCCGCGATCACCGCGCAGGCCACGCTGCCGATAACCCGTTGATCCGGCGGCACGTTCAGCAGTTGCCCAATCATCGATTTACGCGACATGCCGACCAATAGCGGCAAACCGAAACGATGAAACTCCGACAACCGTGCCAGAAGCTGATAGTTGTGCGCCAAATTTTTACCGAAACCGAAGCCTGGGTCGAGCAGCAATTTCTGATTTGTTATCCCCGCCTCGTTACAGCGCTGAATATGATGCTCGAAAAACGCCTGAACATCGGTAATCAGGTCATCGTAATGCGGCGCCTGCTGCATGGTGCGCGGCTGCCCTTGCATATGCATCAGACAGACCGGCAGACCGCTTTCCGCCGCCGCCGCCAGGGCACCCGGCTCCTGCAGCGAACGAATGTCGTTAATCAGATGTGCGCCTGCATGCGCCGATTCGCGGATCACGCCCGCTTTCGAGGTATCGACCGAGATAAAGACTTCGAAGCGCTGCGCCAGCGCTTCCACCACCGGCACGACCCGTTCCAATTCTTCCTCTTCACTCACCTCAGCTGCCCCCGGCCTTGTCGATTCGCCGCCGATATCGATCATCGTGGCACCGGCCGAAATCAGCGCATGCGCGTGGAGCAGCGCCTGGTTCAGGGTGTTGTGACGGCCGCCGTCGGAAAACGAATCTGGCGTCACATTGAGGATACCCATCACCTGCGGATAGGAGAGGTTGAGCGTCATGTCGCGCACGGTTAACTGCATGGTTGGTCCACCTTACTGTTGCCTGGTTCACTGCCCGCCGGGCAAAAAAAAACCCCGGCGTACCGGGGTTTGATGTTATTACACAGCCGCTGTTACTTGTCGAGCTGTTCGGACATGGTGTTGCCCGGCGTTGGGGTGCGCGGCTCATCTACCGGCGTCGGGGCTTTCGGAGTGCCACCGTTGTCGGAGCTGTTGCCTTTGTTCGCATCGTCCCAGCCCGCCGGCGGACGCACGTCTTTGCGGTTCATCAGATCGTCGATCTGCGGCGCATCGATAGTTTCATACTTCATCAGCGCATCCTTCATCGAATGCAGGATGTCCATATTTTCCATCAACAGCGAACGAGCACGCGTGTAGTTACGTTCGATCAGCGACTTCACTTCCTGGTCGATGATACGCGCGGTTTCATCCGACATGTGCTTCGCCTTGGCCACGGAACGGCCCAGGAACACTTCACCCTCTTCTTCCGCATACAACAGCGGCCCCAGCTTCTCGGAGAAGCCCCATTGGGTCACCATGTTGCGGGCAATGGAGGTCGCCACTTTAATGTCGTTCGACGCACCGGTAGAGACTTTTTCCGGCCCGTAGATGATCTCTTCCGCCAGACGACCGCCGTACAGGGTGGAGATTTGGCTCTCCAGCTTCTGACGGCTGGCGCTGATCGCATCCCCTTCCGGCAGGAAGAAGGTCACACCGAGCGCCCGACCACGAGGAATGATGGTGACCTTGTGTACCGGATCGTGTTCAGGAACCAGGCGGCCAATGATGGCGTGGCCCGCTTCGTGATACGCGGTCGACTCTTTCTGCGCTTCGGTCATCACCATGGAGCGACGTTCCGCACCCATCATGATCTTGTCTTTGGCTTTTTCGAACTCCACCATCGACACCACGCGCTTGTTGCCGCGGGCGGCGAACAGCGCCGCTTCGTTGACCAGGTTGGCCAGGTCGGCACCGGAGAAGCCCGGCGTACCACGCGCAATGACGGAGGCGTCGATGTCGGCAGCCAACGGCACGCGGCGCATGTGCACCTTCAGGATCTGCTCACGGCCACGCACATCCGGCAGCCCGACCACGACCTGACGGTCGAAACGGCCCGGGCGCAGCAGCGCAGGGTCAAGCACGTCTGGACGGTTGGTCGCCGCGATGACGATGATGCCCTCGTTGCCTTCGAAGCCGTCCATCTCAACCAGCATCTGGTTCAGGGTCTGCTCACGCTCATCGTGACCGCCACCCAGGCCGGCGCCACGCTGGCGACCGACGGCGTCGATTTCATCGATGAAGATGATGCACGGCGCGGCTTTCTTCGCTTGTTCGAACATGTCGCGCACGCGGGATGCACCCACGCCGACGAACATTTCGACGAAGTCGGAACCGGAAATGGTGAAGAACGGTACCTTCGCTTCGCCGGCGATCGCTTTCGCCAACAGCGTTTTACCGGTCCCCGGCGGGCCAACCATCAGCACGCCTTTCGGGATCTTGCCGCCCAGCTTCTGGAAACGGCTCGGTTCGCGCAGGTATTCCACCAGTTCGCTCACCTCTTCTTTCGCTTCGTCACAACCGGCGACATCGGCGAAAGTGGTCTTGATCTGGTCTTCCGTCAGCATGCGGGCCTTGCTCTTGCCGAAGGACATCGCGCCCTTGCCGCCGCCGCCCTGCATTTGCCGCATAAAGAAGATCCAGACCCCGATCAGCAACAGCATCGGGAACCAAGAGATAAAGATAGAAGCCAGCAGGCTCGGCTCTTCAGGCGGCTCGCCGACAACTTTCACATTCTTCGTTAACAACGTATCCAGCAACTTAGGATCGTTGACAGGGATGTAGGTCGTGTATTTGTTACTGTCTTTCTTGGTAACGTTAATTTCACGTCCGTTGATTCGCGCTTCGCGAACCTGGTCCTGGGTCAGTTCGGACATGAAGGTAGAGTAATCCACCCTACGGCCATTCGACTCGCTGGGCCCAAAGCTCTGGAATACAGACATCAACACTACCGCGATGACTAACCAGAGAATTAGGTTTTTCGCCATGTCACTCAAGGGATTAACCTCATCTTACAACTGTGTTAACAAACAGCGTTAGGGTACTACAGTTTGCGCCCTGTCGCTACAATGTACACTTCGCGCGAACGGGCGCGGGAAGCGTCTGGCTTACGAATCTTAACCTTCGTAAACAGGGAGCGAATTTCCCGTAGGTACTCGTCAAAGCCATCTCCCTGGAACACCTTCACCAGGAAACTTCCGCCTGGTGCGAGGACATCACGACACATATCCAGCGCCAACTCCACCAGATACATCGACCTTGGAATATCGACCGCCGGGGTGCCACTCATATTCGGGGCCATATCGGACATGACCACCTGAACCTTACTCTCGCCTACTCGTTCCAACAGCGCCTTCAGCACCAGTTCATCACGAAAATCGCCCTGAAGGAAATCGACGCCAACGATAGGATCCATTGGCAAAATATCACAGGCGATGATGCGCCCGGTACCGCCGATTTGGGTGACCACATACTGCGACCAGCCGCCCGGTGCGGCGCCCAGATCAACCACGGTCATTCCCGGTTTGAACAGTTTGTCGCTCTGCTGTATTTCATCAAGTTTAAACCAGGCACGGGAACGCAGTCCCTTTTTCTGCGCCTGCTGCACATATTTATCGCTAAAGTGTTCTTGTAACCAGCGACTGGAGCTAGCCGAACGCTTTTTATTAGCCATCTCGTTTTCCAACTATCATAAAAAGAGTCTTATGTCAGGGTCGCTGCTCACGTAGACTCACACCGGTGAAGACCGATTTGGTGATATACATGAGATGGCGGTAGAATGTACCGTTTTCAATCCCAACTTAAGCAAAAAAGACAATGAATCTGAATAATAAACAAAAACAGCACCTGAAAGGCCTGGCGCATCCGTTAAAACCGGTGGTAATGCTGGGCAATAACGGTCTTACCGAAGGGGTGCTGGCTGAAATTGAACAGGCTCTGGAGCATCATGAGCTGATCAAGGTAAAAATCGCCGCTGAAGATCGCGAAACCAAAACCCTGATCGCCGACGCTATCGTGCGTGAAACGGGCGCCTGCAATGTACAAGTTATCGGCAGTACGCTTATTCTTTACCGCCCGTCGAAAGAGCGCAAGATCAGTCTACCGCGTTAATAACCATCAGGTTAACGAAAAGGTGCCATGCGCCTGACGAAGATAAAAGGCCGCTTGCGGCCTTTTTCCTATCTTTACAAAACGTTGGCGCATTAATGACCAACGGCCTCGATCAGAGATACTCGACCTTCAGGATCTCGTATTCCACGTCGCCGCCGGGGGTTTTGATCACCACCACGTCGTCTTGCTCTTTGCCGATCAGGCCGCGCGCCATCGGCGAGTTTACCGAAATCAGATTTTTCTTGAAATCGGCCTCATCGTCGCCAACGATGCGGTAAGTCACTTCTTCTTCACTGTCCAGATTCATCACCGATACGGTGGCGCCGAAGATCACCCGGCCGGTGTTCGGCATCTTGGTGATATCGATCACCTGAGCATTGGACAGCTTGGCTTCGATCTCCTGAATGCGGCCTTCGCAGAAACCCTGCTGTTCACGGGCGGCATGGTACTCGGCATTCTCTTTCAAATCGCCGTGCTCACGGGCGTCAGCGATATCCGCAATGATTTTCGGGCGGCGCACGCTTTTCAGATATTCGAGCTCTTCGCGCAGTTTTTCAGCGCCAAACAAGGTCATCGGAATTTGGTTCATCGTATAAATACCTCTAAATCTTTCCTGTTCAAATAACCGTCATCCTGACGTATTCGTATGAAAACACGGTTGGCATACCGCCACCCGCCTCCAGGCGACAAACAAAAGAAACCTGACTCGGAACGAGGCCCAAGCCAAGATTGGTTTTGCATTTTGATACGCATTTTAGCCTAGAGTTCCTTGAGGGTCATCGTTTACTTTTTCCCTGATTGCACCGTAGTATGACGGCACGTTATCCAGCTGTTATCCCGAGATTATGCGTTTTTCACGAATTGTCAGTGCATTGGCTTGCGCATTTGTTCTGAATGCGAATGCGGCCCCGGTTGAAGAGTACACACAATATCTGCCTGATGGGGCCAACCTTGCCCTGGTCGTTCAGAAAATCGGTGCCGGCGCGCCGACGATCGATTATCACTCTCAGCAGATGGCGCTGCCGGCCAGTACCCAAAAAGTGCTGACGGCGCTGGCAGCCTTGCTGCAACTCGGGCCCGATTACCGTTTTACCACCACGCTGGAGAGCCAGGGCGATATCCGCGACGGCGTACTGCGCGGCAACCTGATCGCCCGCTTCAGCGGCGATCCGACCTTCAAGCGCCAGAGCCTGCGCAATATGGTGGCCGTCTTGAAGAAACAGGGCGTGCGCCAAATCAGCGGCGACGTCCTGGTCGATACCTCGGTCTTCGCCAGCCATGACAAAGCGCCCGGCTGGCCGTGGAACGATCTGACGCAGTGCTTCAGCGCGCCACCGGCTGCCGCCATCGTCGATCGCAACTGTTTCTCGGTCTCGCTGTACAGCGCACCGAATCCGGGCGACATGGCGTTTATCCGCGTCGCCTCCTATTATCCGGTCAATATGTTTAGCCAGGTGCGCACCCTGGCGCGCGGTTCAGCAGACGCACAGTACTGCGAGCTGGACGTAGTGCCAGGCGAGCTGAACCGCTTTACCCTGACCGGCTGCCTGACGCAGCGCAGCGAACCGCTGCCGCTGGCCTTCGCCATCCAGGATGGCGCCAGCTATGCGGGCGCAATCCTGAAAGACGAACTGACCCAGGCCGGTATCCAGATCGACGGGCACTTGAAACGCCAGACGCGTCCCGGCATCACCGGCACGGTGATCGCGCAAACTCAGTCGGCGCCGCTGCACGATCTGTTGAAGATCATGCTGAAGAAATCGGACAACATGATCGCCGATACCGTCTTCCGCACCATCGGCCACGAGCGCTTCGGCGTACCGGGCACCTGGCGAGCGGGCTCCGATGCAGTGCGGCAGGTGCTGCGCCAGAAGGCCGGCATCGATCTGGGCAATACCATTATCGCCGACGGTTCCGGCCTGTCGCGCCACAACCTGCTGGCGCCGGCGACTATGATGCAGGCGCTGCAGTACATCGCTCAGCACGACAACGAGCTGAACTTCATCTCGATGCTGCCGCTGTCCGGCTATGATGGCACCCTGCGCTACCGCGGCGGCCTGCACGAAGCCGGCGTCGACGGCAAGGTGTCGGCCAAGACCGGTGCACTGCAGGGCGTCTACAACCTGGCGGGCTTCATCACGACCGCCAGCGGCCAGCGCATGGCCTTCGTGCAGTATCTCTCCGGCTACGCCGTGCCGCCAGAAGATCAGAAACAGCGCCGCGCGCCGCTGGTGCGCTTCGAAAGCCGCCTGTATCGGGACATTTACCAAAACAACTGAGGATCGTCATGAAGCTGCTGGTCGTTGAGGATGATGAACTGTTGCAACAGGGGCTGGCACTGGCGCTGACCGGCGAAGGTTACGTCTGCGACTGCGCCGCCACGGCGGCGGAGGCCAACAGCCTGCTCATCACCAGCCAATACAGCATGGTGATCCTGGATCTCGGTCTGCCGGACATGGACGGCGCCGCACTGCTGCGGCAGTGGCGCCGCCAGCAGATCGATCTGCCGGTGCTGATCCTGACCGCCCGTGATGCCCTGGAAGATCGCGTCGACGGGCTGGATGCCGGCGCCGATGACTACCTGGTCAAACCCTTCGCGCTGGTTGAGCTGCAGGCGCGCGTGCGGGCCCTTCTGCGGCGCTACCAGGGCCACAGCGACAATCTGATGCAGGTGGATGACCTGCAGTTGAACCTCTCCAGCCAGCAGGTCTACCTGCAGCAACAGCCGGTGGAGGTTACGCCGAAAGAGTTTGCCATTCTGGCGCGTCTTATCATGCGTGCCGGGCAGACGGTCAATCGTGAACTCCTGCAGCAGGATCTCTACACCTGGCAGGACGACCTGGGTTCCAACACGCTGGAGGTGCACATCCACAACCTGCGCCGCAAACTGGGCAAGGATCGCATCCGCACCGTGCGCGGCATCGGCTATCGCCTGGAACCCTCGTCATGATCAGCATGCGCCGCCGCCTGCTGCTGATGCTAGCGCTGATCCTGCTGGTCACACAACTCATCAGCGCCTTCTGGCTGTGGCACGAAAGCCAGGAGCAGATCAGTTTCCTGGTGGATGAAACCCTGTCCGCCAAAGTGCGTACCGAGCGCGTCGATACCGAGATCGCCGAGGCCATCGCGTCGCTGCTGGCGCCTTCGCTGATCATGATGGTCGTCACGCTGCTGGCGTCGTTTTGGGCCATCAGCTGGATCATCCGCCCGCTAAACCAATTGCAGCAGCGGCTGGAAAAGCGCTCTGCCGATAACCTGGCGCCGCTGCCAATCACCAGCGACAGCCAGGAAATGGTAGCGGTCACCAATGCACTCAATCAGCTGTTCTCACGGCTGGATAACACCATTCAACAGGAACGCCTGTTCACTGCCGACGCCGCCCACGAGCTGCGCACGCCGCTGGCCGGCATCCGCCTGCACCTGGAACTGATGGAAAAGCAGGGCGTCAAGGGCAGCCAGGCGCTGATCGCCCGAATCGATCAACTGATGCACACCGTCGAGCAGTTGCTGATGCTGTCGCGCGCCGGGCAAGACTTCGCCAGCGGCCATTATCAGCATTTCGATTGGGTGGCCGATGTGATCCAACCGCTGCGCGAAGAACTCGACGAAATGACCGCCCAACGCGGACAGACGCTGGATTGGCAATTGCCGGCCGTCGCCACGGTGAACGGCGATCCGGTGCTGCTGCGGTTGCTGCTGCGCAACCTGGTCGAAAATGCCCACCGTTACGGCCCGGAAGGCGGCGCGATGCAGGTGCGATTAACGCCGCAAGACAGCGGCTATCTGCTGCAGGTCATCGACGATGGCCCGGGTATCAAGGAAGAGATGGTTGGGGAGCTGACGCAGGCGTTTCGCCGCATGGATCAACGCTACGGCGGCAGCGGACTGGGCCTGAATATCGTGATCCGCATCGCGCAACTGCACCAGGGGCGATTGACGCTGGAAAACCGCCGCGATGCGCGCGGCCTGAACGCCCAGTGCTGGTTGCCGGAAAAGGCGCTCAAATAACAAGGGCCCAGCGTTGCTGAGCCCTTTATCACCGAATTACTTCTGGTAAATGATTTCGACGCCTTCGTCGTCGTCTTCGTCCCAGTCGTCATCCCAGTCATCTTCCGCTTCGGCTTCCACCTCCGCGATTTGCTCGCGGTGGTAGTCATCCCACATGAATTCGACTTTTTCCGGCGCGCTTTCTTCAATCGCCATCGCTTTCGGCTGAGTGTTGATGAAGTTCATCACGTCCCAGCACAGCGCGTTGACGCCTTCGCGGTTGGCGGCGGAGATCATGTAGTACTTCCCTTCCCAACCCATGCCTTCCACAATCGCTTTGGCGCGTTCGGCGGCTTCTTCCTCACCAATCACATCAATTTTGTTGAACACCAGCCACCGTGGCTTCTGCGCCAGATTTTCGCTGTATTGGTTCAACTCGTTGATGATCACTTTGGCGTTTTCCACCGGATCGGTTTCGTCGATCGGCGCGATGTCCACCAGGTGCAGCAGCACGCGGCAACGCTCCAGGTGTTTCAGGAAGCGAATACCCAGGCCCGCCCCTTCGGAGGCCCCCTCGATCAACCCCGGAATGTCGGCAACCACAAAGCTCTGCTCGTGGTCCATGCGCACCACGCCCAGGCTCGGCACCAGCGTGGTAAACGGATAATCAGCCACCTTAGGTTTGGCAGCGGACACCGCACGGATGAAGGTCGATTTACCGGCGTTCGGCAGCCCCAGCATGCCCACATCGGCCAGCAGCAGCAGCTCCAGCAACAGGTCACGCGCTTCGCCCGCGGTACCCAGCGTCTTCTGACGCGGCGCGCGGTTGACCGAAGATTTGAAACGGGTGTTGCCCAGGCCGTGCCAGCCGCCTTTGGCGACCATCAGCTTCTGCTCGTGGCGGGTCATGTCGCCGAGGATCTCGCCGGTGCCCTGATCCTTCACGCGCGTGCCGACCGGCACCTTGATGATGACGTCTTTACCGCGTTTGCCGGTACAGTCGCGGCTCTGGCCATTCTGGCCGCGCTCGGCGCGGAAAGACTTCTCAAAGCGGTAGTCGATCAGGGTGTTGAGGTTCTCATCCGCCAGCAGGTAAACGTCGCCGCCGTCACCGCCGTCACCGCCGTCAGGCCCACCGTTCGGGATATATTTTTCGCGGCGGAAGCTGACGCACCCGTTGCCGCCGTCGCCTGCAACGACCAGAATCGCTGCTTCATCTACAAACTTCATTTACCGTCTCCGTAAATCATTCACCGGGCTGCTTCAAAGGAGCAACCAGGGGGGGTTCTGCCCGTCGCGGCCACCACCGGTGACCAATTGCGGAAAACATGGCGCCCGCCACAACCACAAACGCACCCACATAGCCGACGACGTTCAGCGTCGGCGCAGCGAATGCCTGGGGCCAGGCCAGCGCCAATAAATCTGAAAACAGCAGGGTAAACAGCGGGGTCAGCGTCACCAACGCGCTCACCTGCGCCGCCTGCCAGCGTGCCATCGCCTCTGCCAACGCGCCGTAGCCGATCAGCGTGTTGGCGCCACAAAATAGCAGACACGCCAATTGCCAGCCGCTCAGCTGGAAAATCACCTCGGGTTTGGCCAGAGGGAACAACGCTATCGCACATAAAGTGTACAACATAACCAGGATCTGCGGCGAAGCCAGTCGGCGCAGCAACACCTTCTGCGCCACGCCGTAGCTCACCCAAACCATCGCCGCGCACACGCCCAGCATAACGCCCAGCGTGTAGTCCGTCAGCCGGGTGAAGATCTCTATCAAACTGACGTTGAAAAACAGCATCAGTCCGCAAATCAGCATCAGGGCGCCAATAACCTGGGTGATGCGCATACGTTCTTTTAAAATCAGCACGCTGGCGAACATCATGCCCACCGGCGACAGCTGGCCAATCACCTGCGACGCCGTCGGGCTCAGGTATTGCAGCGAGGAGCTGAAGAACACAAAGTTGCCTAGCAGCCCCGCCGTCGCGATCGCCAACAGCAGCAGCCAACGCGGCTGGCGGAACATCGTCAGCCGCGGCAGCTTGCCGCGTACCGCGAGGATCACGCCCAAACCGATGGCGGCCATGGTAAAGCGATACCAGACAACGGTAAACGGCTCCATCACGACCAACACTTCTTTCATCGCGATCGGCAACGCGCCCCAGCAAACCGCCGTGGTTAACGCCAGAGAAATGCCAACGCCGACCTGCTGCTTCGTATCCATATCACCTTCGCCAACGCTGACGGGCCTGCCCTCAGGCAACCCATAAATGTAAAAAGCCCCGCAACGAATTGCGGGGCTTACATCTATTTCGTAAGGCTCGAAAAATTATTCAGCTTCGATGCTGATGAATTTACGATTGCTCGGGCCTTTAACTTCGAATTTGACTTTACCGTCTTTCAAAGCAAACAGAGTGTGGTCTTTGCCGCAACCCACGTTGGTACCAGCGTGGAATTTGGTGCCGCGCTGACGAACGATGATGCTGCCTGCCAGTACTGCTTCGCCGCCAAAGCGTTTTACGCCCAGACGTTTAGCTTCTGAATCGCGACCGTTACGAGTCGAGCCGCCAGCCTTTTTGTGTGCCATTAATCCGCTCTCCTAACTTAAGCGCTGATGCCGGTGATTTTAACGTCAGTGAACCACTGACGGTGGCCCTGCTGCTTACGGTGGTGTTTACGACGACGAAACTTAACAATTTTAATTTTCTCGCCACGACCGTGAGCAACAACTTCAGCTTTGATCTTGCCGCCATCGACGAAAGGAACGCCGATTTTGATATCTTCGCCATTAGCGATCATCAGAATCTGGTCAAACTCAACCGCTTCACCAGTTGCGATGTCCAGCTTTTCCAAGCGAACGGTCTGACCTTCGCTTACTCGGTGTTGTTTACCACCACTTTGGAAAACCGCGTACATATAAAACTCCGCTTTCCGCGTGCCCGACTGTGTTAGTTCAGAGCGCGCTATAAATATTCACAATAGGGCGCGAATTCTACGCAAAAAAGCAGCGTATGACAAGAGCAGAATAAGACCAGAACAAGAAAAAAGAAGAAAAAAAGCGCAGTTTCTTTCGTGGCGTTTATCTGAACCGTTTTTCAAGTACAATCATAGGGACAGTTACCGCCATGTACCGATGTGAGCAGCGATCTCAACGCGGTGAAGAGAAACACAGCTGAAAAAAACACAATGAACCTAGAGCAAATTACCGAGTTAACCGCGCAAGATATGGCGGCCGTGAACGCAACAATTCTCGAACAGCTGAATTCCGATGTCACGCTCATCAATCAGCTTGGCTATTACATTATCAGCGGTGGCGGTAAGCGCATCCGGCCGATGATCGCCGTCCTGGCGGCGCGGGCGTTGGGCTATGAAGGCAACAAGCACGTCACCGTCGCCGCCCTGATCGAATTCATTCATACCGCCACGCTGCTGCATGACGACGTCGTCGACGAATCGGACATGCGCCGCGGCAAAGCCACCGCCAACGCGGCGTTCGGCAACGCCGCCAGCGTGCTGGTCGGCGACTTTATCTATACCCGCGCCTTCCAGATGATGACCAGCCTGGAATCCCTGCGCGTGCTGGCGCTGATGTCGGAGGCGGTCAACGTCATCGCCGAAGGCGAAGTGCTGCAGTTGATGAATGTGCACGATCCCGACATCAGCGAAGAAAGCTATATGCGGGTGATCTACAGCAAAACCGCCCGTCTGTTTGAGGCGGCGGCGCAATCGTCGGCGATCCTGTCCGGCGCCAGCGCCGAACAAGAGAAGGCGCTGCAAGATTATGGCCGCTACCTCGGCACCGCTTTCCAGCTGATCGACGATCTGCTCGACTACAGCGCCGACGGCAGCACCCTGGGCAAAAACACCGGCGACGATCTGAACGAAGGGAAGCCGACCCTGCCGCTGCTGCACGCGATGCACAACGGCGACGACGCCCAGCGTGACATGATCCGTGGCGCAATTGAGCAAGGCAACGGCCGTCATTTGTTGGAGCCGGTACTGCAGGCGATGCAGCAATGCGGTTCGCTGGAATACACCCGCCAACGCGCCGAGGAAGAGGCCGACAAGGCGATCGCCGCGCTGCAGGTGTTGCCGGCATCGGAGCACCGCACGGCGCTGGAAGGCCTGGCCCATTTAGCGGTGCAACGCGATTTTTAAGAAATCGTGATTTCGCAATACACTCATCAGGCCCGCGTACGCGGGCCTGCTTAGGTATTGCTCTCTTCGTCGATACGCGCCAGCAGGCCGCCAATCCCTTCCCGCATCAGGAAAGCCACCATTTTCTCGCGCTCGCTCTCCGTCAAATGGTAGTAATACTCGATCCAGACCGCCAACGGATCCTGGCGTTCTACGTCATAGGCCGCCCCGTCTTCCTTCAGCACCAGCAGGTTACGCACACCTGAAGGCAGGCTATCGATATGGTATTCCAACGCTTTTCCCTGCACGCCTTTACGCCTGCGGCTGATCCAGCCTTCGCGCCGGGCCATCAAATTGATTCCCTGTGGTGAGGAGGGTAATCCTGCGATGCCTGTCAGTTCCTTGGCGGCAAACCACTCGTTTTTCATGGCCATCATCTCTGGGCAATAGTGGGCAACGTCATTTTTGGAAATTACCTGGGTATTTTTTAGGAAATTTAATGGTATTCTGGTTTCCGAATAAACGTTTCACGTTGTTCAAACGCTTAACTTTGACTCGTTAGTTATACCACTAACGCAACTTTGGCTAATCAGAAAAGGAATGTAAACATGAATTCAAGGAACCCAGATTGGCACCCAGCAGATATCATCGCGGCGCTACGCAAGCAGGGCACCACGCTGGCGGCGGTATCGCGCAAGGCCGGATTGAGCTCATCGACGCTGGCCAATGCGCTGTCGCGCCCGTGGCCGAAGGGGGAATGGCTGATCGCCGAAGCGATAGGCATTCACCCATCGGAGATCTGGCCAAGCCGTTATTACGATCCGCACAGCGATTGCCTGCTGGATCGCAAAGCACGCATCAAGTCGTGAACGCGGAACAAAAAAAAACCGCCGGAACAGCGTCCGGCGGCGTTTATCGGCTGACTCTCGGTATCGATCAGTTATTGATGAACTTCTCGCCCAGTTCGATATCTTTGTGCAGCACGTCCAGCATCTCGTTCAGCGCTTTCTGCTCGAAGGCGCTCAGGGTGCCGATATCTTTACGCTCTTCAACGCCGTTCTTGCCCAGCACCAGCGGCTGCGCGAAGAAGCGAGCGTATTTGCCGTCGCCTTCAACGTAAGCGCATTCCACAACGCCTTTTTCGCCCTGCAGCGCACGCACCAGAGACAGACCGAAACGTGCGGCCGCCTGGCCCATGGACAGCGTTGCAGACCCGCCGCCGGCTTTGGCTTCTACCACTTCGGTACCGGCGTTCTGAATGCGTTTGGTCAGATCCGCCACTTCCTGATCGGTGAAGCTCACACCAGGGATCTGCGACAGCAGAGGCAGAATGGTCACGCCAGAGTGGCCGCCGATAACCGGCACGTTCAGCTCTTCCGGCTGCTTGCCTTTCAGCTCGGCCACGAAGGTGTTGGAACGGATGATATCCAGCGAAGTCACGCCGAACAGTTTGTTCTTGTCGTAAACGCCGGCTTTTTTCAGCACTTCCGCCGCGATGGCGACCGTGGTGTTAACCGGGTTGGTGATGATGCCGATGCAGGCTTTCGGGCAGGTTTTCGCCACTTGCTCAATCAGGTTACGCACGATGCCGGCGTTAACGTTGAACAGATCAGAGCGATCCATGCCTGGCTTACGGGCCACGCCGGCGGAAATCAGCACCACGTCCGCACCGTGCAGAGCCGGGGTCGCGTCTTCGCCGCTGAAGCCTTTAATTTTAACTGCGGTTGGGATGTGGCTTAAGTCGACGGCAACGCCTGGGGTTACGGGGGCAATGTCGTAGAGAGAGAGTTCAGAACCTGAAGGAAGCTGGGTTTTGAGTAGAAGGGCGAGGGCCTGGCCGATACCGCCAGCAGCACCGAGAACTGCAACTTTCATCCTATACTCCTTTATTATCTTAAATATATAAAGCGCCGTGAATGTGTTGGTTACGGACCTTGAGTCATTACACCTTTTAAAACAATAAATTAGCCAACTCTTGCCTGCAGGTGTAATAAAACGGCCGCTGTCGCGCCCATTTTAGATTAAATCGCTTGCGCATGAAGGGCATAGCGCACACTAATCAAAAATAGTGCGAGGTTATTCACGAGCAAGTTAACCGGCCGTTACATTACACCCTTACGCAACATCAGAACAACATCATTTTAATAACATTTTATTTACCACCGTAGGCCGATTTTCCGTCGTCAAAAGGGCATATTCATCGCGGCCGGATTTTGTTAAAATGCCGCCCTTTCCTCGCCGCCCGGTCTTTTTTATTTTCTTTGGGGCGGCCTTTGTTGCATAAAAATTCATCTATATGCATAATCATGACTTCCACTATCAACATTCCACGGTGCAAAATGCGTAATCCCGCAAAACAGGAAGATCTGATCAAGACGTTCAAAGCGTTATTGAAAGAAGAAAAATTCAGTTCTCAAGGCGAGATCGTTTTGGCGCTGCAAGAAGAAGGCTTCGAAAACATTAACCAATCCAAAGTATCGCGCATGCTGACCAAGTTCGGCGCGGTACGTACGCGCAATGCCAAAATGGAAATGGTGTATTGCCTTCCTGCCGAACTCGGCGTGCCGACCACCACCAGCCCGTTGAAGAATCTGGTGCTGGACGTCGACCATAACGACGCCGTCGTGGTGATCCATACCAGCCCGGGCGCCGCGCAGCTGATCGCCCGCCTGCTCGACTCACTGGGTAAATCCCAGGGCATCCTCGGCACGATTGCCGGCGACGATACCATTTTCGTCACCCCGTCCAGCGGCTTTACCGCTCAGAAGCTGCATGAAGCGATCCTGGGCGTGTTTGAGCAAGAGCTGTGAAACCTGGCGCTAACAAAGTGCGGCTACCTTCCGCATTTTGTTAGCGCTTCTTTAACCCTCGCGTTACCTCCCCAGCCTTTAACCGCGTTTAACACTGCTTTTTTATCCCGCAGCAACACATTTCCATGACATCGCCATGTAACCAGCAGTACCCACTGTGATCTTCCGCACTTTTGGTTAAAAGCACTTACCTTATTGAAATTACATAAATTTAACATCAAAAGATCGTTTTATGAGCGTTTTTTATTCCTTACAGTTATAAAAAATAAGGATCATAAGGTTAAAGTTTCACTAGAAACTGTTAGCGAACTATTAATTTTTCGCGTTACTAGCTGTATACTCATTTTCGTGAACTGAATCACAGTTCGTTGGAACTGATAAAAGAATACGATGAGGTGAGATGATGAAAATTAAAGCTACCGTTGCAACCCTGAGCGTTCTGTCCATGCTTTCATTTGGTGCATTCGCAGCACAATCTGTTGATGCAACCCAGGCCGCACAACTGCAACCCGCCGGTGTGATCACCGTGAGTGGCGTCGCCGCTGCGCCTTCCGACATTCGCCAGGCACTGTCTGACAAAGCTGACGCCAAAGGGGCGACCGCTTACCGCGTGATCGAAGCGCGCAACGACGGCAACTTCCACGCGACCGCTGAAATCTACAAATAAGTAACGACATTACCCGGCAACGGGCAATACATCTCTGGAATCAAACGCTGTCATAACGGCCTTCAAGAATAAAAATCGCTGCCAAGCCCTTCCAGGCTGTTATGACCAAGGATCGCTATCATGAACATGAAAACTACTCTTGCTGCACTCGGTCTGCTGTCCGTCATCTCCTTCGGCGCATCTGCCGCCCAGTTGGTGACTAACGATCAGACCGCCAATCTGCAATCTATCGGCACCATTACCGTCAGCGGTATCGACGGCGCACCGACCGACATTCGCCAGGCGCTGTCGGAGAAAGCCGACGCTAAAGGCGCGACCGCCTACCGCGTGATCGAAGCGCGTAACGAAGGCAACTACCACGCCACCGCCGAGATTTACAAATAACAACTCTGGGAACGGCTTTGCAGAGCTGATTACCCTCGTCACTGCCACTGCCGAGTTCTGACGCAAACGCCGATTTCCCAGAGACCCTCTCGTCGTCCTATCCGACGAACCCCGTTGCCCTCGCTCGCGAGGGCTTTTTTATGGGCGTAAAAAAGGCCGCAAATGCGGCCCTTAGAGTGGCTTATGCTACTGAACAATCAGTAGGTCACCTTCGGTTCCTGCTTTTTCGCCAGCGCGTCCAGCAGGCGATCGTGAATGCCGCCAAAACCGCCGTTGCTCATCACCAGAATGTGGTCGCCCGGCTGTGCGGTTTTCACCACCATGTCCACCAGCGTGTCGAGATCCGCGCTCCAGTGCGCCGGCTGCACACAGGCATCAGCCACTTCCGCTACCTGCCATGGAATGTGATGCGGCTGGAACAGGAACACTTCGTCGGCGCGGCCGAGCGAAGGCGCCAGATCGTTTTTGCTGATGCCCATTTTCATGGTGTTGGATCGCGGTTCCAGCACCGCCAGAATGCGCGCCGTGCCGCCGACCTTGCCGCGCAACGCGGCCAGGGTGGCCAGGATCGCGGTCGGGTGGTGCGCGAAGTCGTCGTAAACCGTGACGCCGTTGGCTTCGCCACGCAGCTCCAGGCGGCGGCGGGCGTTGATGAAATCGCCCAACGCGCGGCAGGCGTCCGCCGGCTGCACGCCAACGTGGCGAGTCGCGGCGATGGCCATCAGGCCGTTATGCATGTTGTGCTCGCCCACCAGCGCCCAGTTCACTTCGCCAACCTGCTCGCCGTCGAGGAACACCGCGTAATGACTGGCGTCCGGCGTCAGCTTCTGCGCACGCCAGGTACCCTCTTCGCCCACCAGCTCCTGTTCGCTCCAGCAGCCCATCGCCATCACCTGCTTCAGGTGGCTGTCGTTGTCCGGCAGGATGATCTTGCCTTTGCCCGGCACCAGGCGCACCAAGTGGTGGAACTGTTTCTGGATGGCTTTCAGATCGTCGAAGATATCGGCGTGGTCGAACTCCAGGTTGTTCATGATCAGCGTGCGCGGGCTGTAGTGCACGAACTTGGAGCGCTTGTCGAAGAACGCGCAGTCATACTCGTCGGCCTCGATCACGAAGAACGGGCTGCCGCCGAGGCGCGCCGAGACGTCGAAGTTGCCCGGCACGCCGCCGATGACGAAGCCCGGCTGGTAGCCGCAGGCTTCGAGGATCCAGGTCGCCATGCCGGCGGTGGTAGTTTTACCGTGGGTACCGGCGACCGCCAGTACCCAGCGATCGCGCAACACGGCGTCGTGCAGCCACTGCGGGCCGGAAACGTAAGGGATGCCACGCTCCAGCACCGCCTCCACGCACGGGTTGCCGCGCGTCATGGCGTTGCCGATGATCACCAGATCCGGCGCCGGATCCAACTGGGCTGGATCATAACCCTGAATAAGATCGATCCCCTGGTTCTCCAGCAGCGTGCTCATCGGCGGATAGACGTTGGCGTCCGAACCGGTGACGTCATGCCCCAGTGAACGCGCCAGCATCGCCAACCCGCCCATAAAGGTGCCACAGATCCCAAGAATGTGAATGCGCATAGGTTTCTCATGTGAGTGCATCGAATGTCGGCATATTCTAACGCTCAGAATCGTCCAGAAGAAATGGATTTGCCTATGAATGGCGCGCATCTTTGGGCTACACTGCTCGCGAAAACGTTGGCGGTTTGTTAACAGGCCGCTATCCATCCGTAGATTCAGGGATTGTGTCATGAAAACGTTAGGCGAATTTATCGTCGAGAAACAGCACGACTTCTCGCACGCCACCGGCGAGCTGACCGCGTTACTTTCTGCCATTAAACTGGGCGCCAAAATCATCCACCGCGACATCAACAAGGCTGGCCTGGTTGATATTCTGGGGACCAGCGGGGTGTCCAACGTACAGGGCGAAGTTCAGATGAAACTGGACCTGTACGCGAACGAAAAACTGAAAGCGGCGTTGAAAGCGCGTGGTGAAGTTGCGGGTATCGCTTCCGAAGAAGAAGATGAAATCGTGATATTCGACGGCGAGCGTGCTGAAAATGCCAAGTATGTCGTATTGATGGATCCGTTGGACGGTTCGTCCAACATCGATGTCAACGTCTCGGTCGGTACGATTTTCTCTATCTACCGCCGCATCACGCCGGTCGGCACACCGGTGACCGAAGAAGACTTCCTGCAGCCGGGCAGCGCCCAGGTCGCAGCGGGTTACGTGGTTTACGGTTCGTCCACCATGCTGGTGTACACCACTGGTTACGGTGTCCACGCCTTTACTTACGACCCGTCTCTGGGCGTGTTCTGCCTCTCCCACGAGAAAGTACGCTTCCCGGCGAGCGGCAACATGTATTCCATCAACGAAGGCAACTACATCAAGTTCCCTCTCGGCGTGAAGAAATACATCAAGTACTGCCAAGAGCAGGATGAAGCGACGCAGCGCCCTTACACCTCGCGCTACATCGGTTCTCTGGTGGCGGACTTCCACCGCAACCTGCTGAAAGGCGGCATCTACATCTACCCAAGCACCGCCAGCCATCCGCAAGGCAAGCTGCGCCTGCTGTACGAATGCAACCCGATGGCGTTTCTGGCCGAACAGGCCGGCGGTAAAGCCAGCGACGGCAAAAACCGCATTCTGGACATCACGCCGGTGAAACTGCACCAGCGCGCGCCATTCTTCGTCGGCACCAAGTCGATGGTAGAAGACGCAGAACGCTTCATCGCCGAAAACCCGGACGAGTAACGCGTTTCTGGCAAGGGTTCGGCACCGCGCCGAACCCTTATCGCCTTACAGCTTGAACGCCGCCATGCTCTGCGCCAGCAGCTGAGCCTGATCTTCCAGCGAGCGCGTTGCCGCCGCAGACTCTTCCACCAGCGCCGCATTCTGCTGCGCCACCTGATCCATCTGCGCCACCGCCAGGTTTACCTGTTCGATACCGCTGCTTTGTTCGCGCGTCGCCGCCGAGATCTCACGCATCAACGCCGTCACCCGGCCCACTTCACCGGTGATGCCGCTCATGGTCTGCGCGGCCGACTCCACCATCTGTTCGCCTTCCTGCACCCGGTTCTGCGACGCTTCAATCAGCCCTTTAATCTCTTTCGCCGACTGGGCGCTACGCTGCGCCAGACTGCGCACTTCACCGGCCACCACCGCGAAACCGCGGCCTTGCTCGCCGGCACGCGCCGCTTCCACCGCCGCGTTCAGCGCCAGGATATTGGTCTGGAAGGCGATGCCGTCCATCACGCTGATGATGTCGGCGATGCGGCGCGAACTGTCGGTGATCGCCTGCATCTTGCTCATCACCTGGCTGACCACGTCACTGCCCTGGTTGGCGATATCGGACACGCTCAGCGCCAGTTGGTTGGCCTGCTCGCAGTTCTCGGCGTTCATTTTCACCGTCGAAGTCAGCTGTTCCATGCTGGCGGCGGTCTCTTCCAGCGAAGCGGCCGACTCTTCGGTACGCTGCGCCAGATGCAGGTTACCGGCCGCCAGTTCGCGTGAACCGGTGTCGATCTGGCTGCTGGCATCGCGCACTTTGCTGACCGAACTGGCCAACGCCTGCTGCATACGCTGCATCGCCCGCACCAAGCGGCCCATCTCGGTATCACCCTCACCGCGGATCTCATGGGTCAGATCGCCGCCGGCGATGTGTTCCAACTGCGCGATGGACTCGTCCAACGGGCGCAAAATGATCACGCGCAGCGCGAACCAGGCCAGCACCGCCAGCAGCACGCTGAGCAGGCCCGCCACCACGATCAACGAGATCTTGGTGCTGGCGTTGTTTTCCGCGTCATACACCTGCTTTTCGCCGAGCTTCATGGCAAAGCTGCGGAAATCGCTGAGATCCTTTTCAAACGCGATGCTCAGCGCAGAGATGCGGGTCTCCTGAATATGGTAATACTCATCGATTTTGCCGGCCTTGATGGCGGCAGCCATCGGCTTCACGCCCTGCTCGAGGTAGGCGCGATAGCTGTTTTGCAGACGATTGGAGAGTTCGCGGCCGCGATCGGTCACGGTGCCGACGCCGACAAAGCGCGCCATTTCCTTGTTTGACTGATCGAGGTAACCGTAGATGCGGCCCACGGTGGCGTCGGACACATCGATCTGGCCGATCTCCCGTTGGCGCACCGCCAACGAAGCGGCGGTTCGGGCGCGCAGCGTCAGGTTGGAGCTGTTGGCCAGCGAGCCCAGCTCTTCACCGAGGATCTGATTCAAGGTATGGATCGATCGCGATCCTTCGTTAATCGCGTTGACGCCAATAACGCTGACCATGATCAGCAACATGGTCATCAGGCTCAGCAGGGCGATCAGCCCAGCCTTCACCGTAATCTTTTTTAGCATGAGTTCTTCCCGGCTTCAGAAATTGTGAGATCAGACGTAGTAGGGGTGGCAAAACGCGGAGCCAGCTTTGCTAGCTCATTATTGTTTGTTGAAGTTATCGGCAGGCGAAGGCAAAACTTCATGCCGCGGCGGGATTAATCTGGAAATTATCCCTGCGCCGGCACACTGGGTTTTCGACGATGAAAAGGGCAGGAAATCGCAAAAGAGTCCGCTATAATAGCCGCCACTCCATTTCTGGTTTGATGATTAAAGGAAACCGACATGAGCTTGAATCTGGTCCCTGCTGGCAAAGACCTGCCGGAAGACATCTACGTAGTAATCGAAATCCCGGCCAACGCCGATCCAATCAAATACGAAATCGACAAAGAAACCGGCGCGCTGTTCGTTGACCGTTTCATGTCCACCGCGATGTTCTACCCGTGCAACTACGGCTACATCAACCACACCCTGTCTCTGGACGGTGACCCGGTTGACGTGCTGGTCCCAACCCCATACCCGCTGCAGCCGGGCTCCGTGATCCGCTGCCGTCCGGTTGGCGTACTGAAGATGACCGACGAAGCCGGTGAAGACGCCAAGCTGGTTGCGGTACCACACAGCAAGCTGACCAAAGAGTACGATCACGTGAAAGACGTGAACGACCTGCCGGAACTGCTGAAAGCCCAGATCGCTCACTTCTTCGAGCACTACAAAGATCTGGAAAAAGGCAAATGGGTGAAAGTGGAAGGCTGGGCAGACGCTGCCGCGGCTAAAGCGGAAATCATCGCCTCCTTCGAACGCGCTGCCAAGAAGTAATTCCAGCCGCCGTCCGATGAAAAAACACCGCTCATTGAGCGGTGTTTTTTTTCTTACTGTTCTTCGAGACGCTTCAGCCAGTCACCGCTGGTAATCCGCGGGTAACCGTCCACGCTGTGTTTGTACAGGTAGATCCACGCACTCCCATAAGGCGTCTGAATCAGCTCGCGCTTATAGTCCTTGGTGTTGCTTTTCAGTTCGTCCAGCTCTGCCAGAATCGATGAGTTAATACGATACACCTCGCAATGTATCGTGCCCTCTCCAGGGATCGCCGCCGGGTAATGGCCCAGATTATAAATCTGATAGCCTTCGAGCTCGTGCTCGCCGAGCCATTGGGCGTTGGTCATCCAATGGCTGTTTCCCTGTTTGCGCCGTAAACTGCCGTAGACAATTATTCGCATCGCTAAAACTCAAACTGATAGAGCAAATCTAATGCCTGGTCGAGACCAGACACCGCTTCAAGATACAACTTAGGCATCAGGCGATAACGCAACGTCAGCGTGGCCAGCGAGTCGAAAATGCCCACCCCATATTTTACTTGTAAGCCTGGGAGGACATAGCCGCTCACGACAACCTGGGAATTGTCGCCAACCCCTTGAGTGTCCAGAGCCAAATTACTCACGCCGAATGCCTCGCCGATTTTACCCACAAGTTGACCACTTTGTGCAACCCCCATGCCGATTAACATCGACGTCATGGCGTTGCCGTCGGCGCCGGAGCTGCTCAAGCCCTGGCCGCGCAGCAGATAAGACAAGGCTTCCTGTTGCGATTTGGCCGGATCGGAGAACACTTCCAGCTTCGGTGCATCCGCCAGGCCGGTCACGCGCACGCCGGCAGTCACGTCGTCCTCGGTGGATTCCGGGTTGCGGATCGCTTCAATATTGAGCAGCGGCTGATCCGGCGGGCCGGAGAACATCAGCTGCCCTTTACGCACGATCAAATCCTGACCATAAGCATGGAAGCGACCGGAAGGGATGTCAATCTGGCCGTTGAGGCCCAGCCCTTTCTTGTCCTGTACCACTTTCAAATCGCCCTTCAAGCGGGCTTTCAGGCCGAAGGCGTCCAGCCGCACGTCATTGCCGACGTGGATCATCAGGTTGCTGTTGATCGGGATCGAAGCGGTCTTCGGCTGAATCGGCTTCAGCTGATCGTCCAGCATCACCTCGTCGGAAGAGACGCCCACCGCGCTTTCCGGCAGCTCCTGCACCGTAATGCGCGCCCAAGGGATATCGACCTTGCCGTTGAGCGAGAACAGCTGCGGCGTGGCTTCGAACACCAGATCCGGCGACACGTCGATGCGGATCATCGGCGGCACCGTCACCCGCAGCTTGTCGCCCTTGGCGGCAATGCGCGCACGCCAGGCGTTGATGTCACGCCAGTCTGCATCGCCCGCCAGATTCAGCTGGCCGCGGGTGGTGCTGAGCAGCCCCTCCAGCGTCGAGGTCATGCCGTTGAAATTCACCGCCAGCCGCGCGTCGGTCATATCGAACGGCATCCAGTGCCCCTGCACCTTCGCCCGATCCAACGCCAGACGCCCGAACACCAGCGGCTTCTGCGCGCTGCCGCCCAGACGCAGGTTGGCATTCAGCATGCCCGCTGCACTTTCGCCCTTCATCAGCGCCGGGTTGATCAGCGCCAGCGAGATGTTGGTGATATTGACGTTGCCGCTGATGGTGCGCCGCACCTGCGGATCCACCACCTGGATATTGCCGTCAAACTGGCCGTTGTTGGTCAGTTTGATCCGCCAGTCGGCCTGCGCGCGGCCGTTGTTCAGGCCGGCGTTGAGGGTCAGCGTATCGAAAGCGATAGGCAGCGCGTTGCCCTGCACCTGCTGTACCACCTTGACGCCGTTGCCGGCCAGCGTGACTTTCGCCTCCGGCAGCGCGCCGCCCGGTTTCCAGCTGACGTCGGCCCGGCCGGTGAACACGCCGCTCAGGGCGGTTTCCGGGCCGAGAAACGGCTTGATCATCGCCAGGTCGAACCGATTGAGCACCACGCTAGCCTGGCCGCTCTGGCCGGCTTCAATGGTCTTCGGCACGCACAGCTCGGCGTTCGGGTTCTGCCAACAGTGCGGCCCGATGCTGATTTTCTGCGCGGTGTTCAGGTAATCCAGCGCGATGGCGCGCGTCAGGCGCCACTCCCCTACCGGCGTATCGAAGCGGGTATTGTTCAGATTGCCGCGCCAGCGCTGCTGCTGACGATCGAAGCTGCCCTGCAGCGCCAGCTGGCCGGAGACCGGTTTGCCGTCGATCTTCAACTGCAGCTGATGCTGCTTCTCGCTGCCTTTGGCGTCGAGGGTCAGCAGGCTGACTTCCAGCGCGTCCTGCTTCAGCTGCTCGACGCGTACCGCCAACTGCCCCTGGATCTGATCCGTGGAGCGCACGTCGCCGTCTATTTTCACGCGGTTGATGCGCAGCGCCTGCCACTGCAAGCCGGAGGCGGTCAAATCCGCCAGCAGCTGCGGCGCCTGCAGATTGCCGCGCAGTTTCAACAGCCCTTTGGCGGTGCCGCCCAGGCCCGGCAGCGCGCCGTCCAGACGCGGCGCGTCGATGTTGGCGTCCAGGTTCCAGCTTTTCTCATCCAGCTGCCCTTTGACGTTCAGCTGGTTGCGCCCCAGCGTCAGATCGATGCCGGGGATTTTCCACTGCCCGGCGGCGTTGCCGCTCAGCGTACCGCGCGCCGTGACCTTGTTCTGCTTCACGTTGCCGTCCAGCTGCAGCACCGGCACCTGCAGCTGCCAGCTGCCGCCGTGCAGGCTGCCGCGCGTGGTGATCTTGCCATCCAGCTTCGCCGGCCATTCCGGCCACTGCTTGGCGGTATTGATGCCGCTCAGCGTCAATTGCGAGTTCCAGCTGATGGCCTTGCTCCAGTCCACCAGCGCAGTGAGATCGGTATTGCCCTGCAGCGCCGCCAGCCGCAGGCGCTCCAGCTTGAACTGCTCAACGTTGCCTTTGCCGTCCAGCGTCAGCACCGCCGGCGGCAGATCCTGGCCTTTCAGATTGGCGCGTGTCGACAGCGCATAGTCGGTCGCCTTGCCGTTAAAGCGCAGGCGAAAATCGTTGACCTGGTACTGCGCCTCGCCGCTCAGCGGCCATTTCAGCTGTTTGCTCTGCAACGTCAGCGCCAGCGGCAGGCCGGCTTCGGCCAGCCGGGTTTGCACATCGAGCTGGGCGCCGACCGGGCCGGACAGGTTCAGCGCGACCTTCAGCTCATCACGCAGCCCGCCACCGATGTTCAGCTTCACCTTCTCGCCCTTCAGCGGTTCGATGTTCAGCGCGCTGTTGGCGGTCAGGGCCACCGGCCAGTCGCCGGTCAGGGTCGCCTGCCCCTGCACCGACAGCGTGCCCTGCGGCGACTTCACGTCGAAGTTGTCCAGTTGGATATGCTGATCCTGCGTGCTGGCCTGCAGCAACAGACTCGTGATCAGCACGTCGGTATCGCCGGTCAAGCGCAGCTGTTCGCCGCTGATCTCTTTGACGGTGATATCCAGCGGCAGGCGGATGTCCGGCAGATCCGGCAACAGCGGTTTGGCGAACAGTTCCTTCAGCGTTTCGCCGAGCGGCTTCTCTTCCGGCTGCGGCGCCGGTTTCGCCGCGTCGGTAACCTGTTCACCGACCTTTTTCGCTACCTCAACCGCCGGTTGCACCGCTTCCGGCAACGGATTTTGCGGCGTTTTCGGCAAGGCGATCAGCAACGAGCCGATCTTGGTTGGCATCAGCGTCAGCGCGCGCTCTTGCCACTGTGCGCCGGTGCGGAACTCGGCCAGAGAAATGGCGGTGTCGTCGACGGTGACCTTGATGTTGTTCAGCGCCAACAGGCGCAGGGTGATCGGATAAGGGGTGCTGAGATTGGTGGTCGGCTCACTGCTCTCCTCCACCGGCGTGGAGGGCGCCATCTCTTTGGTGTTCACCGCCACGTCCACGTCCTGAGCGGTCAAGGCGTTGACGCACAGCGAGCTGCGTTTAAAGCAGGAGAGATCGAGGGACAGATGGAATTGCCCAGCGTTGACCGTCACGCCCGGCATCTGATACTTCACGCCCTTCAGCGTCAGATCGCGCCAGCCGCCGCTGACGCCGGCGATCTCCAGCCCCGGCACCCAGCGCGCCGCGCCGTTGATGACCATATGCAAACCGGTGGTAGTGCCCACCAGAAAGGCCAGCCCGCCGATCAGCAACAGCAGGACGACCAGAAATCCGAGACAAATCTTTTTAACCAGGCTCATAGTTCAGGCCCCAAACCGATGTAGAACTGCATCCCGTGAGTGTCCTTGTCTCCCACGGGCGCGGCGATATCCAACTTCACCGGCCCCACCGGCGACTGCCAGCGCACGCCGACACCGGCGCCGGTCTTGAAGTTGCTTTTCTTGATATCGTTCACCGCTTCACCGGAATCGACGAACATCGCCCCCCACCATTTGCCGGTCACGTTGTATTGATACTCCAGCGAGCCGGTCAGCATCTTGGAGGCGCCGGTCAGCTTGCCATCGTCGCCGCGCGGCGAAATGTCTTTGTACTTGTAGCCGCGAATGCTGCGGTCACCGCCGGCGAAGAAGCGCAAATCCGGCGGCACCTTGTCGAAGTCGTTGGTTTCTATCCATCCCACCTGCCCGCGCGCCACGAAACGATGCTTGTCGGCGAGCGTGCGGATCCAGACGTTTTGCGCCTGCATCAGCGCGAAGTCCACGCCGGAGCCCCAGGTGGTGTCGGACACGTCGATGGAGTAGCGTTGGCTGTCGCCCCAGGTCGGCATCAGGCCACCACGTGAGCGGGTGCGGTTGAAGCTGACGCCGGGGTATAACAGCATGGTAGTGTTGCTGACGTTGCCCTGGGTAAAGTTATCCCAGCGCCAGGTCAGGTTGATCGCCCGCTGCCAGCCGCTGGAGAGATCCCAGTTGCGTGAGGCCACCACTTTGGAGGTCACGGATTTGGTGTCGTTAAGATCGACGTTCTTGAGCCCGCCCTGCAGCAGGTAATACTGCTCCAGCGGATTCTTCAGCAGCGGGATCTTATAGGTCAGATCCAGTTGCTGCTCCGGCGCCGACACGCTGGCGCTGGTTTCCAGGCTGTGGCCGCGATCGTTGAGCCAGGGCTTTTTCCAGGTGCCTTTCACCCGCGGACCGACGTCGGTGGAGTAACCGATACCGGTTTCGATGGTATTGCGCGTACGCGGCGTTACCAGCGCGTCCAACGGCAAAATCTTGTTCTCTTTGGCATCGTTGAAATCAGGGGACACCACCACCGAGTTGAACCAGTTGGTAGCGGACAAACGGCGGTTCAGCTCGGCCAAATCCTCCGAACTGTAGTAATCCCCCTGATGAAAGGGCACCAGATTTTGCAGATAGTCTTCGCGGATTTGCGAACCGGTGAATTTCACCTTGCCGAAGCGGTAACGTTCGCCGCTGTTGAAATCGATGTCCCAAAACGCCTTGTGCAGATCTTCGGCCACGCCGAGCTGGCTTTTGGTCATGTCGGCGTCGAAATAGCCTTTGCGCAGCGCCAGGCCGGTGAGCGAGCCTTTGAAACTGTCATACTTGCCGTGGTTGAGGATCTCGCCGATGGTCGGCCGCCCCTTCTTTACCAGCGTCAGGTAGTCTTCATCGGTCTTCGCGCCGCCCTCCAGCACGATATTGGCGCCGGCGATACGCACCGGCTCGCCCGGATTGACCTTGGCATGCAGCACCGGGCGCGACATTCCCGGTCGGTCGTCCAGCGTAAACTCGATGGTCGGCTGGTAATAGCCGAGCGCACGCAGCCCCTGGCGCACCGCCTCATCCACCCGCGCGCGGAAGCGGCCGTCGGTGCCGACCTCTTCAGGCGTGATCGACGACAGGCGCACCCGGACGTTTTTTTCCAACTCTCCGCTTAACCCCTCCACCTGCAGCCGCACGTTCGCCGCATAGGCCGCAGGTGCCGCAAGCAACACAGATATCAAGCACATGACCGGGTACTTTGGCACGTGTTCTCCTTATTGATTTTACTTTCCTGTTATGGTGTTTGCTCCGGGGCCAGGGCAGACTCCGCGCTATCATGACGGCAGCCCTCTTCAACCTTATTCCGGACGCCGCCCGCCGCGCTTTGCCACCGCCGCGCAACAGGCGAATTCTTCACTTTTGGCGCTCAAAATACTGCGTTAAGCTTATACAAAATCCAACTTGCCACTTATTGTGGGCAAAGACGCGGTGAGATACAACCGAACCGCCGCCATGTAGGGTCAATTCTTACTGTGACAACAGGAGTCAACCGTGGTGCCATTTTTTGATAAATCACAAACCGTCGATAAGGCAAGCGCGCTGCCTGGCCGCACCACGCCAATGCCTGTCGCAACGCTCAACGTGGTCACCGAACACTCGATGACCCAGGTGCCGGCAGGCATGGAAGTGGCGATCTTCGCCATGGGCTGTTTCTGGGGCGTTGAGCGTCTGTTCTGGCAGCAGCCGGGCGTCTACAGCACCGCCGCCGGCTACAGCGGCGGCTATACGCCGAACCCGACCTACCGCGAAGTGTGCAGCGGCCAGACCGGCCACGCCGAAGTGGTGCGCGTGGTGTTCGATCCGCAGGTCGTCAGCTACAAACAGCTGCTGCAGGTATTCTGGGAAAATCACGATCCGGCGCAGGGCATGCGCCAGGGCGGCGACGTCGGCACTCAGTACCGCTCGGCGATTTATACGCTGAGCCCAGAGCAGCAGGCCGAGGCGGAAAGCAGCCTGCAACGCTTCCAGCAGGCGATGGACGCGGCGGGCGACAAGCGCGTCATCACCACCGAGATCGCGCCGGCGCTGCCGTTCTATTATGCGGAAGACGATCATCAGCAGTACCTGTTCAAAAACCCGGAAGGCTACTGCGGGCTGGGCGGCATCGGCGTTTGCCTGCCGCCGCAGGGCTGATTTGATGCCGGCCGGCGGCACTTTTTTAACCGCTGGCGGCCCCTGTGGGGCAACTGCTATACTATGCGGGCCGCTTCTGCGGCCCGATAGCTTCCCTTCTGGTTGTTATCGCTGCTTTTTTTACTATGTACTACCCTTCCTCAAGAGCGCCGTCATCCCGTCGGCACGTATGGATAGATTATGTTAAACAGTATTTTACTGATTCTTTTTCTGATCGCGGTGAGTGCGTTCTTCTCACTGTCGGAAATCTCTCTGGCCGCCTCGCGCAAGATCAAACTGAAGCTGATGGCCGACGAAGGTAACGTCAACGCCGCCAGAGTGCTCAAGCTGCAAGAAACCCCAGGCATCTTCTTCACCGTGGTGCAGATCGGCCTGAACGCCGTGGCCATCCTCGGCGGTATCGTCGGCGACGCGGCTTTCTCTCCCACCTTCAAGGTGTTGTTCGATCGCTTCCTGTCGCCTGAACTGGCAGAACAGGTCAGCTTCATCTGCTCCTTCGTGCTGGTGACCAGCCTGTTTATCCTGTTCGCCGATTTGACCCCGAAGCGCATCGGTATGATTGCACCAGAGACGGTCGCCGTCCGGATCATCAACCCGATGCGTTTCTCCATCATGATCTTCCGCCCGCTGGTGTGGTTCTTCAACGGCATGGCCAACCTGATCTTCCGCATGTTCAAGCTGCCGATGGTGCGTAAGGACGATATCACCTCCGATGACATCTACGCGGTGGTGGAAGCCGGCGCCCTGGCGGGCGTGCTGCGCAAGCAGGAGCACGAGCTGATTGAAAACGTGTTCGAGCTGGAATCGCGCACCGTGCCGTCTTCGATGACCTCACGCGAAAGCGTGGTGTACTTCGATCTGCGCGAAAGCGAAGAGAGCATCAAGGAGAAGGTCTCGACCCATCCGCACTCCAAGTTCCTGGTGTGCGACGGCCATATCGATCAGGTGGTGGGTTACGTCGATTCCAAAGACCTGCTGAACCGCGTGCTGGGCAACCAGAGCCTGGTGCTGAGCAGCGGCGTGCAGATCCGCTCGGCGCTGATCGTGCCGGATACGCTGACGCTGTCCGAAGCGCTGGAAAGCTTCAAAACCGCCGGCGAAGACTTCGCGGTGATCCTCAATGAATATGCGTTGGTGGTGGGCATCATCACCCTTAACGACGTGATGACCACGCTGATGGGCGATCTGGTCGGCCAGGGCCAGGAAGAACAGATCGTGGCGCGCGACGAAAGCTCATGGTTGATTGAAGGCGGCACGCCGATCGACGACGTGATGCGCGTGCTGGACATCGACGAATTCCCGCAGGCGGGCAACTACGAGACCATCGGCGGCTTTATGATGTATATGCTGCGCAAGATCCCGAAACGCACCGACTTCGTCAAATACGCCGGCTACAAGTTCGAGGTGGTGGATATCGACAGCTACAAGATAGACCAGCTGCTGGTCACCCGGCTGAGCGACAAACCGGCGGCGGTGCTGCCGAAAGCGCCAGACGACACCCCGGCGGCCTGACGGCGCGAAGGACAGAAACATCAGCGGCCCCATCGGGGCCGCATTTTTTTACCGCTGTCAGCGAGGTGTTCACCCCATCTCGGTCTGCAACAGCAGCACCTGACGGTTCACTTCAGACATCACGCTGAAATGGCGCTTGTCGCGAATCTTCGGCGGCAGGATTTTCCCTTCGTCGAATTCAAATGCGCCTACGTCCTTGATATACAGCCTTCCACGAAACAGGGTCTTAACGTACTTTGCCACTTTCAAAGGGTTATAACGCTGGAAGATTCTCATTCTTTTACGCTCCTCCCGTTGATCCATGCGCTCAGCGAGCCGCCAAAGGTGGCAGCCTCGAAATTCAGAACGCAACTTGATTGCATGTAGTAGACCCAGTAAAGACCAGAACGTTCACTTCTGCCTGGTTATCTACGCTGGATTTACACTTTTTGACAGAATTGTATATGATAATTTATAACGTTTTCAGGATATCCCTTCAAAATCTGATGATTAGCGAACCAAGGGAAAATCTGCGATCCGGTTAACAGGACAGACCTCTTATCACATCCTATGCTTTAGGCTGTCGAAGTGCTGTCGCACAAATTCCCCCCATTACAAGGAGAAAGCATGAAAACAAGTCGCATGCTGATGGTATCCCTGCTGCTCGCCCCACTTTTCGCTTCCGCGCACAACTTCCAGCTCCAGCAGCGCGTAGCGCCGGTTGGCGTCAGCGACAAAGGAGAGCTCAACTACGCTGACGGTAATTTTAGCTACCAAAACTGGAACAGCGCGCAGCTCAGTGGAAAAGTGCGAGTGATACAACATATTGCCGGCCGCAGCTCCGCCAAAGACATGAACGACCCACTGATTGAAGCGATCAAGAAAGCGAAGCTACCACACGATCGTTACCAAACGACGACAATCGTCAACACCGACGATGCCCTGATGGGCACCGCGATGTTCGTGCGCAGCAGCATTGAAGACAGCAAGAAGGAGTTCCCGTGGTCGCAGTTTATCGTCGACAGCGACGGTAACGTGCGCAAGGCCTGGGATTTGCAGCCGAAAGGCTCAGCCATCGTGGTGCTGGATAAGCAAGGGCGCATTCAGTTTGCTAAAGACGGCGCGCTGACGCCGGAAGAGGTGCAGCAGGTGATATCCAAACTGCACCAGCTGTTGGCGAACTAACTCAGAACAGCGACACCCGGAAGCCGGGGTTGAGGAAAGATTCACGCGGGGTATAGAGCAACGGCTTGCCCTGCCAATCGTGAATTTGCGCCCCGGCAGCCACCGCCACCGCATGCCCTGCGGCGGTATCCCAAATGTTGGTCGGCCCAAAGCGCGGATAAAGCTGCGCCTTGCCTTCCGCCACCAGGCAAAACTTCAGCGAGGAACCGACGGACACGGTCTGGTGCTCGCCCAGTTGCTGAAGGTAATCTTTCAGCTCGTCGTCGATATGCGAGCGGCTCACCACCACCAGCGGCGGATGCGCGTTGCTGACGCCGATCGCCTGCCGCACGCCCTTCTCTTCTTTCCAGGCCTTGCCGCGCTCCGCCAGATACAACACGTCGATCGCCGGGGCATACACCACGCCCATCACCGCCTGCCCGTCTTCAATCAGGGCGATATTGACCGTGAACTCGCCGTTGCGGTGCAAAAACTCTTTGGTGCCGTCCAACGGATCGACCAACCAGTAGCGCGTCCAGTTGCGGCGCTCTTCCCACGCCGGCGGATCCTCTTCCGACAGCAGCGGCACCTCCGGCGTCAGGGCCGCCAGGCCGCGCTTGATGATGTGATGCGCCGCCAGATCGGCCGCCGTCACCGGTGAGTCATCTTTTTTCTGTGCGACATCAAGCGGTTGTTCACCGTCGTACACCGCCATGATCGCCGCCCCCGCCTCGCGGGACAGTTGGCAAATTCGCTCTAACATCATGCACCTCAACTCTGCATCTCCGTGGGAAATTTCCCTCTGTCTCTGCTAGCAGACTAGTTTTTTTTACGCCGAATATCCATCTCAACCGGCTAAGCCACGGGAAATCCTCAGATCTTGTTGGGCACAACTGTGAACTTCCCCGCGTTACCTGCTCCCGTTTTCTGCCACACTTCACAGTTTACTGTGGCAAGCAGTGTTAATTACATTTCCTTCTGCGATAACACTCGAATAATGGAATGGAGAGAACCCCAAATGATGAAGCATCCACTGACGCTGTCCGCGCTTGCGCTGCTGGTGTGCGCCTCGGCGCAGGCGGCGACCGTCGATCTGCGCGTGCTGGAAACCACCGATCTGCACAGCAACATGATGGACTTCGATTACTACAAGGACACGCCGACCGACAAATTCGGCCTGGTGCGCACCGCCAGCCTGATCCAACAGGCGCGCCAGCAGGCCGCCAACGCGGTGTTGGTGGACAACGGCGACATCATTCAGGGCAGCCCGCTCGGCGACTACATGGCGGCCAAGGGGCTGAAACCGGGTGACGTGCACCCGGTCTATAAGGCGATGAACACGCTGGACTATGTGGTCGGCAACATCGGCAACCATGAGTTCAACTACGGGCTGGACTATCTGAAGAACGCCATCGCCGGCGCCAAATTCCCGTACATCAACGCCAACGTCATCGACGCCAAAACGCAAAAACCGCTGTTCACGCCGTACATCATCGTCGATACGCCGGTGAAAGACCGCGACGGCAAGGCGCATACGCTGCGCATCGGCTATATCGGCTTCGTGCCGCCGCAGATCCTGGTGTGGGACAAAGCCAACCTGCAGGGCAAAGTGACGGTGGACGACATCACCGCCACCGCCAAGCGCTACGTGCCGCAAATGCGTAAACAGGGCGCCGATCTGGTGGTGGCGATCCCGCATTCCGGGCTGTCCAGCGAGCCTTACAAGGCAATGGCGGAGAACTCAGTCTACTACCTCAGCCAGGTGCCGGGCATCGACGCCATCATGTTCGGTCACGCCCATGCGGTGTTCCCGAGCAAAGACTTCGCCAACATCAAAGGCGCGGATATCGACAAAGGCCTGCTGAACGGCGTACCGGCGGTGATGCCGGGCCAATGGGGCGATCATCTCGGCGTGGTCGATCTGCAGCTCAACAACGATAACGGCAGTTGGAAAGTGACCGCCGCCAAAGCGGAAGCACGGCCGATCTACGATAAAGAGAACAAGACATCGCTGGCGGCGGAAGATGCCGCGCTGGTGAAGGTGTTGGCGGACGATCACAAAGGCACGCGCGAGTTCGTCAGCCAGCCGATCGGTAAATCCGACGGCAACATGTACAGCTACCTGGCGCTGGTGCAGGACGATCCGACGGTGCAGATCGTCAACAATGCGCAGAAGGCCTACGTCGAACATTACATCCAGGGCGATCCGGACCTGGCCGATCTGCCGGTGCTGTCGGCGGCGGCGCCGTTCAAGGTCGGCGGCCGCAAGAACGATCCCGCCAGCTTCGTCGAAGTGGAAAAAGGCCAGCTCACCTTCCGCAACGCCGCCGATCTCTATCTCTACCCCAATACGCTGGTGGTGGTGAAGGCCAGCGGCAAAGAGGTGAAAGAGTGGCTGGAGTGCTCCGCCGGCCAGTTCAACCAGATCGACGTCAACAGCGCCAAGCCGCAGGGCTTGATCAACTGGGACGGCTTCCGCACCTATAACTTCGACGTGATCGACGGCGTCAACTACCAGATCGACGTCAGCCAGCCGGCGCGTTACGACGGCGAATGCCAGCTGATCAACGAGAAGGCGGAGCGTATCAAACAGCTGACCTTTAACGGCAAGCCTATCGATCCGAACGCCACCTTCCTGGTTGCCACCAACAACTATCGCGCCTACGGCGGCAAGTTTGCCGGCACCGGCGACAAACATATCGCCTTCGCTTCGCCGGATGAAAACCGCTCGGTGCTGGCGACCTACATCAGCGCCGAAACCCAGCGGCATGGCGCGGTGCGTCCGCAGGCGGACAACAATTGGCGTTTGGCTAACTTCAGCAGCAAGCAGCCGCTGGATATTCGCTTCGAGACCTCGCCTTCGGACAACGCGACGGCGTTTATCAAAGAGCACGCCCAATACCCGATGACCGCCGAAGGCAATGACCGTATCGGTTTCGCGGTCTATCGCATCGATTTAAGCGCGAAATAATCACCAGGCCGGGGCACTCCCCCGGCCATCACCTCTATTTTCCCGCTGGCGCGCCCTTTAAATTGCATTTAAAATGCATGTTATAAAATCCCTTCGTTTAAAGAGGCACTACCATGGATTACCGCAATCAATCCCTTGGCGCGCTCGCTATCGCCATTCCCCGGGCATCCCGCCTGTTTCGCCAGCATCAGCTGGATTTCTGCTGCGGAGGCCGGCAATCGCTGGCACGCGCCGCCGAGCGCAAAGGGCTGGATATCGACACACTGGAAAACGAACTGGCCGCCTTGGCCGCCACACCGGAGCAGAGTCGGGACTGGCGCACGGCGCCGCTCGGTGAAGTAATTGATTACATTCTGCCGCGCTTTCATCAGCGGCACCGCGAGCAGCTGGCCGAACTGGTGCTGATGGCGGAAAAAGTCGAACGTGTGCACGGTGACAAACCCACCTGCCCGCGCGGACTGGCGAAGCAGCTGAACCTGATCCGCCTGGATCTGGAGAATCACATGATGAAAGAGGAACAGATCCTGTTCCCGCTGATCAAACAAGGCATGGGGCCGCAGGCCGCCGGACCGATCTCAGTGATGGAACATGAGCATGACGAGGCGGGTGAACAACTGGAGGTGGTGAAGTTCCTCACCGATAACGTGACGCCACCGGAGGGCGCCTGCACCACCTGGCGGGCGCTGTACAACGGCCTCGACGAGTTCATCGGCGATCTGATGGAGCACATCAGCCTGGAAAACAATCTGCTGTTCCCGCGCGCGCTGAGCGGCGCATAAAACAAGGGCGCCATAAAGGCGCCCAGAGCAATCTTCGGTAGGATTACAGGATTTCCAGCAGCTCGACGTCGAACACCAGCGCGCTGAACGGCGGGATGGACGCGCCTGCGCCACGTTCGCCGTAGGCCAGGTTGTGCGGGATATACAGCTGCCATTTGGAACCGACCGGCATCAGGGTCAGCGCTTCAATCCAGCCTGGGATCACGCCGCTGACCGGGAATTCTGCCGGCTGGCCACGCTCGACCGAGCTGTCGAACACGTCGCCGTTGATCAGACGACCGGTGTAGTGCACACGCACGCGATCCTGACGGGACGGGATTGGGCCGTTGCCCTGCTCCAGTACGGAGAACTGCAGGCCAGACTCGGTCAGCGTCACGTCGTCGCGCTTAGCGTTGTCGTCCAGGAATTTCTGGCCTTCAACGGCCATCGCCTGCTGGCGCTCGCGGCGCACCGCATCCGCACGCTCGTGGATTTCACGCAGCGCACGGTGCACCACGTCTACCGGAACCGCCGGGGCATTCCCTTCCAGCGCGTCGCGCAGACCCGCCAGCAAAGCTTCCGGTTGCAAACCTTCCAGCCCGGACTCTTGCAGCTGCTGGCCGACCTGTAAACCAATCCCGTAACTTGCTTGCGCTTCAACGCTGTCAAAAGAAGGGGTTGTCATGGGGTTTTCCTTAAGTCTGTAAAAAGTCGAAAGCGCAGCATAACAGCGCGTCAATGCCGGGTAAAATCTTGTGTGGAGAATGATGACTTTTGTCGTAGAAAAAGAAACAATAACCTTCTGTTAACGCCCGCAGCCGCAAACGCCGGCCCTGCCGCTCAGCCGCCTTTCACTTCAATCAGTTAGCGGACTATACTGAAAGCAGGATATCGGGCAGGCAACGCGCTTGCCGCGCCGCGCTCATTATTACGCCGTCGAAGAGAGGTCACCATGGGCAGAATCGCGCCCAGGAGAAGGAAAACCACCCGCATCTACCAGCCGCTGCTGCGCACCTGGCTGAACGTCAGCCAGCGCCTGAAACCGGGCGCCGCACCCACGTCTGAAGGCGCGGAACCGCCATCGGAGCCACCGCCGGCCAACGACAAAATGCAGCAGGTCAAAGCGCTGCTGGCCAAAGTCTGGCATCTGCCGGACGGTTTCCATTGGATGGAGCCGCTGCCCTACTTTCACCGCCGCTGGGTGCTGATCTTCGGCATCATCCTACTGTTGGCGTTGCTGTGGCCCTATTCGCCCGAAAGACAGCCGTTCCCGGTCTCCCACCAAGAAACCAGCGTGCCACTGCAGGCCGATCTGCAAAACGACGGCGGTACCACTTCAGCCAACGAACCGACGCCGGCAGGCAACTGGCAGCGTTACCAAATCCAGCCAGGCCAGACCCTGGCCCAGCTGTTTCGCGATAACAATCTGCCGGTAAATGAAGTGTTTGCCATGGCGCAGGTGGAAGGCGGCGACAAGCCGCTGAGCAACATGAAAGCCGGCCAGGAAGTGCGTATCGAACGCGACGCTAACGGCGTGATTAACGCGCTGTCAGTCACCACCGTGGACAACAGCCAGGCGCTGTTCCGCCGCCAGGCCGACGGCAGCTACCGCCGGGAACGCTAATCCCTACAGCTGCGCCAGCAAAAACTCGCGCAGCACCACGCCCTGGTTGTGCTCGGTGTCCTTGCTGCCATACAGCAGCGTCAGCGTTTTCCCCTGCCGTAAGAGCGCCACCAGCGGCTGCCAGGCGTCGTTGGTAGCCAGCTGTTGGCGGTAACGCTCTTCGAAGACTGTCCACTGGTCGGTATGCTGATGGAACCACTTGCGCAGTTCGTCATCCGGCGCCACCTGTTTCAGCCACTGCACGCCCGTCAGCCGCTCCTTGCTGATACCGCGCGGCCATAGCCGGTCTATCAGATAACAGTGTTCCGGCGCCGGCGCGCTGAAGTCATAAACCCGCTGCAGCATAATCTTTGCCATCGCTCGCTCTCCTTTTCATCCCGTCTTCAAGCGTAGCGCGTTTTGCCGGGCGCAGAAAAGCAAAACGCCAGCGCGAGGCTGGCGTTTTAACCGGGTTAACAGCAGCGTAAATTACGCTTCTGCAACCACAACTACATTCAGCTGTGCGAACACGTCGCTGTGTACCTGGAAGTGCACTTCGTGCTCACCAGTGGTACGCAGAACGCCGTTCGGCAGACGAACTTCGCTCTTGGCAACTTCAACGCCTGCCGCAGTCACTGCGTCAGCGATGTCGCGGGTGCCGATAGAGCCGAACAGTTTACCTTCGTCGCCAGATTTGGAAGCGATGGTCACTGAACCCAGTTCGTTGATCTTGGTTGCGCGAGCTTCAGCAGCAGCCAGAACGTCAGCCAGTTTGGCTTCCAGTTCAGCACGGCGTGCTTCGAAGAACTCAACGTTTTTCTTGGTAGCAGGAACAGCTTTGCCCTGTGGTACCAGGAAGTTACGAGCGTAGCCCGCTTTAACGTTAACTTGATCACCCAGGCTGCCCAGGTTTGCTACTTTATCAAGCAGAATAACTTGCATTACCTTATCCTCTCAAAGTCGTTAATGGACAGTGGCCGATTACTGATGACGATCAGTGTACGGCAACAAAGACAGGTAGCGCGCGCGCTTGATAGCACGGGCCAGCTGGCGCTGATATTTTGCACGAGTACCGGTGATACGGCTCGGTACAATTTTACCACTTTCGGTGATGTAGTTTTTCAGCGTAGCGATGTCTTTATAGTCAATCTCTTGAACGCCTTCCGCGGTGAAACGGCAGAACTTGCGACGACGGAAATAACGTGCCATTTGGCTAGTCTCCAGAATCTATCAATTCAATCTGCTCGGCATGCAGAACCAATTTGCTCAGCCCGTTGCGCCCTTGATGGCAGCTTACAAAGCCTTGCACGGTAATCTGACTGCCGACCGTTAATCTTTGAGTTAGTGCTTGTGACTGTTGTCCGCTGACAACCACGGGCATTCGGCACCATGCTTGTCTGCTGAATCCGGCTTCCATCTGCTGCGAACGGTGCTCTAGCACAAATTGGCAGTGCGGTATCCCGGAAGGACTCACTTTTCGAACCGGCGCCTTGCACACAGTGCCCGACAAGACCAGACGATTAGCCGTCACGACGGCAATTACTCTTCAGAATCCCCAGCATCTGCATCATCTGCGGTTTCGTTAGCGAAGTCTTCGCGGCGATCGCCACGACGTTCGTCTTTCGCTTTAACCATCGGAGATGCTTCAGTTACCGCGTGCTTAACGCGCATAACCATGCTGCGGATAACGGCGTCGTTGAAGCGGAAGTTAGTTTCCAGCTCATCGATCGCTTCCTGCGGCGCTTCAACGTTCAGCAGAACGTAGTGAGCTTTGTGCAGTTTGTTGATCGGATAAGCCAGCTGACGGCGGCCCCAGTCTTCCAGACGGTGAATCTGACCTTGCGCGTTAGTGATGGTAGCACTGTAACGCTCGATCATGCCCGGAACCTGTTCGCTTTGGTCAGGATGGACCATAAAAACGATTTCGTAATGACGCATCGAATTGCTCCTTACGGATTATTCAGCCTCCTGTCAGGGTCAACCGCGGCCCATGGAAGCAAGGAACGTGTTTAGTGTGCGGCTGAAAAATGACGCGTAATCATACTGACGCAGGGCGGGAAACTCAAGGACTGCGTGGGTTTTATTCGCGTTAATGCGAGGCGCTATGGGAAATAGCACGATTTGCTCGTGGGTGAACCTATGTACGCCGATCCATGGGTTTCAAAAATCTTTCAATGAAATCAGCGCTGAGTCACAAATCTATTTCATTTTTTTTGAAAGAGGTCATCAAAACACCCCACTTTTTAATCCGCAGTAACGGACTAAAATTAACCATATCCGCCGCAGACAGCGCGACGAAAAAGATTTCAGGTTATTCAATGCAGATAAATGACTTTTTGCCGCAGCGACACTCGCTGTCAGGCCGTAACGGCAAAGGGTTAAGAGAGGCACTATGAAACGCATTATTCTCGCGACGGCGCTGGCCGCCCTATTCTCCGCCAACGTGATGGCCGCGACGGAGATTAGCTCGCACCAGGCCGATCAACGCCAGAGCGTTGGCTTCGTCACCCTGAACCAGAACGTGGTTTCGCCGGATGACGCCAGCAGCCAGGTCAGTAAAATCGCCGATCAACGCGGCGCGACCTCTTATCGCATCATCGCCCTGCACGAACCGGGCGACAACAGCACGATGCACGTCAGCGCCGAGCTGTACCGCTAAAAAGACGCGCCACGCCAGGGAAATCCCCAGGGCTTCATCAGAAAGCCCGCTCAATCCTCGCCGGAGCGCCGCTTGTAGGGCGCTCCACTTTCTCACCTGTCACAGCTTGAGCAACGCCGGCGCGCTGAACGCTTTGCCCGGATTGTGCAATTGCAGCGCCATCCGCAGATAGTTTGTCCGCGTTTGCAGCAGCTCGGCGCCTTGCGTCAGCGTCACCCGCTGCTCGAAGGAGAGCGTACCGGCCGCCGCGGTGTGAGTGGCCGCCGCTTTCGGCGCGAAGGCAAACAGCGCCGTCAGTTTTTGCACCGTCTGCGCGGTGATGCGCGACAGCGGATCCGCCTTGTTTTGCCGCACCTTGCCGTCGGCTGCCCCCAACATCTCGCTGAAGGCCGCTGAGTTAAGATCGGCGCGCACTTTCATCGTTCCCACCAGCCCGCGCGCTGTCTCGGCCGTATTGCTGATACCCTTTATCATGCTCTCCGCTCCTTGCTGCCCTGAAAGAATTCACGCTGACATTCTCCTCCGCCATGCGTCAAACAATGACCGAAACAGCCCGCAGAGAGCGGCGCAATTCCACGCATCGCGCCCGGATGCATATTACAGCTCGCGGAGGAAGAAATCGGTGGTAGCGGACAGCGCCAGCGGCGTGATGCGGTGCTTCACGCCCGGCTCGACGAACGACGTCAAGCGGCCATCTGCGCCTTGCTGCCGCAGTTCAGCCGCCAAACGCAGGCTGTCCGCCGCCGGCACCACGTCGTCCGTCTCGCCGTGCCACAGCAGCAGCGGCCGCCCGGCGATCGTCTCCAAACGCCCTTCCAGCTCATACTCCGCCAACACAGCGGTGCGCGCCGCAAACGCCGCCGGCGAGAGTGCCTCGCCCTCTTCGCCCAACGGCGGATACAGCGTTTGCGCCAGCGCACGGTAATAGCCTGAGCCCATCAGGCTGGCGGCCGCCCGGATCCACGGAAAGCGCGCGAAGGCGCCCAGCGCGGTCATGCCGCCCATTGAGGCGCCGGCGACGCCGATGCGGCCGTCGACGATCAGGCCAAGCCGCTCGAAATGCGCCTTGATCTGCGGCAGTTCGTCGATATTGCTGCGCAGGATCTCCCAGAATGACGCCAGGCGCTGCGCCTCATCGCCGTCGAATCGCTCGCCGTGCCGATCGGCATCCGGCAACACCGCCCGAAAACCGGCACGCGCCAGCGCATAGGCGAAGTAGGCGTACACCTCTTTCGACGAGGTATAGCCATGGCAGAAGAACACCGTCGGCAAGGGCCGGTGATAGTGCCCGGCGGGAACGGCATGGATCACCGCAATATCGCCCACCCGCTCGTCATGAATTTCGATCATCCGTTCATCCTCAACCCACCTGTTGGCCTTAATCATGACAAACTTGCGCCAGCCAGCGTTAGCTCAATCTGTTCCAGCTTATATTGCGTTACACTGAAGCCATCGTACCGGCACTTTCGAGGTCACCATGACGCTAGTCCGCACACTCATCGCCCTGACGCTGGCCGCACAGCTTTCCGCCTGCGGCATCATGACCACCACGCCGAAACCGCCGCCGCCGCCCACCGCACAGGCGCAGGAGATCGTCCGCGCGCAGACCGCCGAGCTGGTGAAAATCGGTACCATCACCGCCGTGGTGCGCGGCAGTCCGATGGACGTGGAAGCGGAGATCCAACGCAAGGCCACCGCCGCCGGCGCCCGTTATTACGTGATCATCATGAACAGCGAAACCGTCGTGCCGGGCCAATGGTATTCCCAGGCGATCCTGTATCGTTAAGGCGGGGATTTTTTAAGCAGATTTACACTGGCTTTGCACTGGCTGAAGAAGGGTGTTGCACACTGAGGGACAGCATGCCGCATGTTGCGGGTGTCGATTCAGGATCTGACGAAGGGGAACGCCATGAAACGCTCCACCGCACTCACCTCCCTCTTGCTTTCCATGGGATTGCTCAGCACCGGCGCACAGTCCGCCGAGCTGGCGCCCGCCGATCGTGTGACGCCGCTCAGTGAAATCGCCGAGATCACTTTCAACGATCTGCCCGGTTCGCCGCAGGAAGCGGAACTGGCCATTGCCCGCACCGCCGACCAACACGGCGCCAGCTATTACCGCATCCTGCGGATGGAAGAACAGGCGCACCCGCTTGGCTGGCGCGCCTCCGCCATCTTATACCTTTAATAGCTCATGCAAGCCGCATTCAACACGCCGCCGCTAACGGAGACGCCCCCCAGGAAAATCCCGGCGGCCAGGTGATTCGCTTCGATCTTTTCGCTGATACGCGGCATGTAGATCTTCACGGCCGCGAACAGCAAGAGTTGCACCACCAGCGCCACTACGCCCCACAGCAGGTAATCCAGCAGGCTGATCGAGTTGATCGCCGCGCTGGCCAACGGGATCACATACCCCAGGCAGGCGCCGATGAAAGCAAAGGCGGCGGATTGATTATCGGCCTTGATCAGCGCCCATTCATCGTGCGGGGTGATACGGGTATAGACGAACAGAAACACCAAAATCATGGCGAAGCCGCTGAAGAAGTAAGAGGCAAACGCCGCCAACGCGCTGAGAATATCCATGTGCATTTTCCTGTCAGAGTGAGGCTGAATTAAAAAGGTTTTCGCCGCCGGGCGCCACCCTTTTCCCTAACCGCCGATGGCGCGACTCAGCAGCAGTTCGCACACCTCGGCCGACAGCAGGCTCTCGCCACGGTGATCCAGCGTCAGATGACACCAGGCGTCGGCGATCTGCGGGCTGGCGTGCTGCAGCAGCTGCGCGGCGCAGCACAGGTCGAACAGCTGCTGGGTCAGCAGCCGCCCCATCTCTTCACGCGGTTGCCGGGCACGCTGCTGCCACTGCCGCCAGGCGCGATCGAACAACCGATTCTGGCCGCGCACCGGCTGCAGCTCGAACTGCAACATCTCGAGCGCGCCCGGCAGTTTGTGCAGGCTGCGCAACACGTCCAGACACATGATGTTGCCAGAGCCCTCCCAGATGCTGTTCACCGGCATTTCACGGTACAGGCGCGGCAGTTCACTCTCCTCGCAGTAACCGATGCCGCCCAGCACCTCCATCGCCTCGGCGATGAACGGCATGCCCTGGCGGCAAATGCTGTATTTGGCCGCCGGCGTCAGCAGACGGCTGTAGATCAGTTCGCCTTCATTGCTGCGGCTTTCCCAGGCGCGAGCCAGCCGGAACAGCAACGCGGTATGCCCTTCCAGCCGCAGCGCCATGCGCGCCAAGACCTGGCGCATCAGCGGTTGTTCTATCAACAGCTTGCCGAACGCCTGCCGCTGCAGAGCATGATACAGCGCCACCGACAGCCCGCGGCGCATCAGGCCGTGGCTGCCCAGCGAACAGTCGAAACGGGTCAGGCCGCCCATCTTCAGGATATGCCGCACGCCGTCGCCCTCATCGCCCAGCAGCCAGGCCGTGGCGTCCTGAAACTCCACCTCGCTGCTGGCGTTGGAGCGGTTGCCCAGCTTGTCTTTCAACCGCTCAAGGCGAATGGCGTTGCGGCTGCCGTCCGGCAAAATGCGCGGCAGGAAGAAGCAGGACAGCCCGCCTTCGGCCTGCGCCAGCACCAGGTGCGCATCGCTCTGCGGCACCGAGAAGAACCACTTGTGCCCCACCAGCCGGTAGGCTTCGCCCGGCCCGCGCGCGCCGAGCGGCGTGGCGGTGGTGGTATTGCTCAAGACATCGGAGCCGCCCTGTTTCTCCGTCATGCCCATGCCGATCAGCAGGCCGCGCTTTTGCCCGCCCGGCAGCAGGTGAGCGTCATAACGGTCCGACAGCAGCGGCGTCAGCCAGGAGCGAAACTCGGCCGGTAAAGCCTGCAGCAACAGCGGCGTGGCGCCGAAGGTCATGGTCACCGGGCACAGCGTGCCGGCCTCGACCTGCGCATGCAGCATAAAGCGCGCGGCGCGCGCCACGAAGGAACCGATGCGCGCATCCTCCTGCCAGGGCAGGTTGTGCACCCGATTGGCGATCAGGCCCTGCATCAGAATATGCCAGGCGGGGTGAAAGCGAACGTCGTCCAGCCGCTGGCCAGTGGCGTCGTAGCGCAACAGTTCCGGCGGGTTGGCGTTAGCCAGCCGCCCCAGCTCCAGCGACTCCTGGGTACCGAGCTGCTGGCCCAGCGAGGCCAATACCTCGGCGTCCCAACCGCCTTGTTCACGCTGCAACGCTTCGCGCAGCGGCGTATCGGAGAGAAACAGGTTGCTGTTGCCCAGCGGCTTGGGTTGGTTAAAAACGGTGTGCGTAGTCCAGACCATGAGAGTGCTCCCTGAAAAAAGCGTCAGGGATAAGTATGGTCGGCGCAGAGATTTCTGCCGCAGGCGGGATCACAAGAGGGGGAATTAACGGGGGCACGGGGCCCCCGTCAGAAGAATCAGCCGCGCTGACGCACCGCTTCGAACAGGCAGATGCCGGTGGCGACCGACACGTTCAGCGAAGAGACGGTGCCGGCCATCGGGATGCTGATCAGCTCGTCGCAGTGTTCGCGAGTCAGGCGACGCATGCCTTCGCCTTCCGCGCCCATCACCAGCGCCATCGGGCCGGTCATTTTGCTCTGATACAGCGTATGGTCGGCTTCGCCGGCGGTGCCCACCACCCAGACATTCATCTCTTGCAGCAGACGCAGCGTACGTGCCAGGTTGGTCACGCGGATCAACGGCACGTTTTCGGCGGCACCACAGGCCACTTTCTTGGCGGTGGCGTTCAGCTGGGCGGAACGGTCGCGCGGCACGATCACCGCGTGCACGCCGGCTGCGTCGGCGCTGCGCAGGCAGGCACCGAGGTTATGCGGGTCGGTCACGCCGTCCAGCACCAGCAGGAACGGGGTCGCCACGCTTTCCAGCAGGCCCGGCAGATCGTTCTCCTGATACTGACGCCCTTCGCGCACCCGGGCGATGATCCCCTGGTGCACCGCGCCTTCAACCTTGTCATCCAGCCATTGGCGGTTCGCCACCTGGATCACGATGCCGGTCGCTTCCAGCTCGGCGATCAGCGGTTGCAGACGGCGATCTTCGCGGCCTTTCAGGATAAACACTTCCAGGAAGCGTTGCGGATCGCGCTCTAACAGGGCTTTGACGGCGTGGATGCCGTAAATAATTTCGCTCATGATGCTCTTTTAAATTCGTGCGGCCGGCGATAACCGGCCGATGATAACGATGTGCGGCAGGTTAAGCCTGCTCGGCACCTTTCTTCTTGGCTGCGCGTTTGGCTTTGGTCGCCGCCGCGATTTTCCGCGTTTTGTCGGACGCTTTCTTGGCTTTCTTTTTCGCCTTCTTCACGTTGTCCGCAGGCTTGGTGTCATCCTGCTTGCGGAAGGCGCTGTCCGGTTCGAAGTTGGCTGGCGGTTTGCCGCCACGGCGCTTGCCGCGCCCCGCGCTACCGTTGTCGCGCAGCGTGCGCTGGCCGCCCTTCTTGGCGCGATCGCGCTCGGTTTTGCCTTCACCGCGCGCTTTACGGGTGCTGGATACCAGCGCGAAGTCGATCTTGCGCTCGTCCATATGCACCGCATCCACGCGGATCTCCACCGTATCTCCCAGGCGATAGACCGTGCCAGAAGATTCGCCGATCAGGCGCTGGCCGATATTATCGTAGCGATAGTAATCATTATCCAGCGTTGATACGTGCACCAGCCCGTCGATGAACAGATCGTTCAGGCGCACGAAGAAGCCGAAGCCGGTCACGCTGGAGATGATGCCGCTGAACACTTCACCGACGTGATCCTGCATGAAGTCGCACTTCAGCCAGTCGGCGACGTTGCGCGTCGCTTCATCCGCACGGCGCTCGGTCATCGAACAGTGCTCGCCCAGCTGCAGCATCTCTTCGAATTCGCTGTGCCAGCCGCCGGTCGGCGTCCAGCGCTCTTTCGGCTCGCCGTGTTCTTTGGCCAGCTGGTATTTGATCGCGCGGTGCAGCGCCAGATCCGGATAACGACGGATAGGCGAGGTGAAGTGGCCGTAAGACGCCAGCGCCAGACCGAAGTGGCCGCGGTTTTCCGGATCGTAAATCGCCTGCTTCATCGAACGCAGCAACATGGTTTGCAGCATTTCGTGGTCAGGGCGCTCGGACACTTCATCCATCAGCACCGCATAGTCCTTCGGCTGCGGCTTGTTGCCGCCGCCCAGCGTCAGCCCCAGCTCGCTCAGCACGCTGCGCAGCGCGGAGATGTGGTCATCGCTCGGACGATCGTGCACGCGGTACAGCGCCGGCTCGTTGCGTTTCTCGACAAAGCGCGCGGCCGCCACGTTGGCCATGATCATGCACTCTTCGATCAGCTTGTGGGCGTCGTTGCGCACCGTCGGCTCCACGCGCTCGATGCGGCGTTCAGCGTTGAAGATGAATTTGGCTTCTTCGGTTTCAAACGCGATGCCGCCGCGCTCGGCGCGCGCCTTATCCAGCACCTTATACATCGCGTGCAGCTCTTCCAGGTGCTTGACCAGCGGGTGGTAATGCTCGCGCAGCTCCTGATCGCCCTGCAGAATGTGCCACACCTTGTTATAGGTCAGGCGGGCGTGCGAGCTCATCACCGCCTCGTAGAATTTGGCCGTGGACAGGCGCCCCTGGGCAGAGATGGTCATCTCGCATACCATGCACAGGCGATCGACCTGTGGGTTCAGGGAGCACAGTCCGTTGGACAGCACTTCCGGCAGCATCGGGATCACCTGCGACGGGAAGTAGACCGAGTTGCCACGGCTGCGCGCTTCGTCATCCAGCGCGGTGCGTGGACGCACATAGTAGCTGACGTCGGCGATCGCGACCCACAGGCGCCAGCCGCCGCCGCGTTTTTTCTCGCAGTACACGGCGTCGTCGAAGTCGCGCGCATCTTCACCGTCGATGGTGACCAACGGCAGTTTGCGCAGATCGACGCGGCCCTTCTTGGCCGCTTCCGGCACCTGCTCGCTGAGATCGGCCACCTGCTTTTCCACCTGCGGCGGCCAGGTATGCGGGATCTCATGGGTGCGCAGCGCGATGTCCACCGCCATGCTGGTGCCCATTTTGTCGCCGAGGATCTCGACGATCTTGCCGACCGCCTTAGTACGGCGGGTCGGGCGCTGAGTCAGCTCCACCACCACCATAAAGCCCATGCGCGCGCCGCTGACGCTGTCCGCCGGGATCAGAATATCGAAGCTCAGACGGCTGTCGTCCGGCACCACGAAGCCGGTACCGGCGTCCATGAAGAAGCGGCCGACAATCTGGCTGGTTTTCGGCACCAGCACGCGCACGATGCGCGCTTCGCGGCGCCCTTTACGGTCCGCACCCAGCGCCTGCGCCAGCACCACATCACCGTGGATCGCCATTTTCATCTGTTCGGCAGACAGGTACAGATCGTCTTTGCTGCCTTCAACGCGCAGGAAGCCGTAGCCGTCGCGGTGGCCGATCACCGTGCCGCGCAGCAGATCCAAACGTTCCGGCAGCGCGTAGCACTGGCGGCGGGTAAACACTAACTGGCCATCGCGCTCCATGGCGCGCAGGCGGCGGCGCAGCGCTTCCAGCTGCTCTTCACCGCTGAGGCCCAGTTCGTTGCCCAGTTCTTCGCGGCTGGCCGGCGTTTCTCGTTTCGCCAAATGGGCCAGGATATATTCACGGCTGGGGATAGGGGATTCGTATTTTTCTGCTTCTCGTTCCAGGAATGGATCTTGTGACATTGCGGTTCCTCCGTTGTCATCAGCAGGATGACGTTGAGCCTTGTCTTCTCAACGTCGTTTTATTCGACAAGCAATAGCTTGTAGAGCGGCGGATTGTCTTCGACCATGTCGGCCAACGTATGCTTATCCAGCTCTTCAAGGAAATTCTGTACGCCCTGTTGGAGCACCTGCTTCAATCGGCAGGCAGGGGTGATGTGGCAAAAATCACTGCTGCAGTTAACCAGCGCAAGCGGCTCCAGCGCCCGCACGACGTCACCGAGGCGAATGCTCTCGGCCGGTTTACCCAAACGAATGCCGCCATGCTTGCCGCGCACCGCCGTGACAAAACCGACCCGGCTCAACTGATTGATGATCTTCACCATATGGTTGCGGGACACGCCATAAACCTCAGTCACTTCCGAGATGTTGGTCATCTTGTCCTGCGGCAACGAGGCCATGTAGATCAACGCCCGCAGGCCATAATCAGTAAAACTTGTTAACTGCACATCTTACCTCTGGGTATCACTTTACCCGTCTGATACGCCGCTTTTCGGCGCTATTCAAAAGATTACTCATTGGATAATAAACCAGCCGGAGAGTTCGTCGCTAATTATTTAGCGGATCCCGCGCCCTAAGGCGAGTTTATGAAAGGATTTTTTGACGTGAAACCGCAATCGGAGGGAGTCAGGATAAAAACAAACCGGGACGCGCCCGGTTTGTTTAATGCCGCAAAGCCTGATTATGCGTCGAACGGGTCGCGCAGGATCATGGTTTCGCTGCGGTCCGGGCCAGTAGAGATGATGTCTACCGGTACGCCGGTCACTTCTTCGATGCGCTTGATGTAGTTCAGCGCAGCCTGAGGCAACTTGCTGTGCTCTTTCACGCCAAAGGTCGTTTCGCTCCAGCCCGGCATGATTTCGTAGATAGGCTCGATGCCTTCCCAACCTTCAGCCGCCAGCGGAGTGGTGTCCACTTCGCGGCCGTCCGGCATGCGGTAGCCCACGCAGATCTTCACTTCTTTCAGGCCGTCCAGGACGTCCAGTTTGGTCAGGCAGAAGCCGGACAGGGAGTTGATCTGCACGGCACGACGCACCGCTACCGCGTCCAACCAGCCGGTACGACGACGACGGCCGGTAGTGGCGCCGAACTCGTTACCCTGCTTGCACAGGTACTCGCCGGTTTCATCGAACAGTTCGGTTGGGAACGGGCCTGCACCCACGCGAGTGGAGTAGGCTTTCACGATGCCCAGCACGTAGTCCACATAACGTGGGCCGATGCCGGAACCGGTAGCCACGCCGCCGGCAGTGGTGTTGGAAGAGGTCACGTACGGATAAGTACCGTGGTCGATATCCAGCAGGGTGCCCTGAGCGCCTTCGAACATGATCAGGTCGCCACGCTTGCGTGCGCCGTCCAGCAGTTCGGAAACGTCAACCACCATGGCGGTCAGGATGTCGGCGATAGACAGTACGTAGTCCAGCGTCGCCTGATAATCGACGGCTTCAACTTTGTAGTAGTTGACCAGCTGGAAGTTGTGGTAATCGACGATCTCTTTCAGCTTAACGGCGAAGGTTTCTTTATTGAACAGGTCGCTGACGCGCAGGCCGCGACGAGCCACTTTATCTTCGTAAGCCGGGCCAATGCCGCGACCGGTGGTGCCGATCGCTTTCGCGCCGCGCGCTTTCTCACGCGCGTTGTCCAACGCAACGTGGTAAGGCAGGATCAGCGGGCAAGCTTCAGAGAGTAACAGACGTTCGCGTACCGGGATGCCACGCGCTTCGAGTTCACCCATTTCTTTCATCAACGCGTCCGGCGCCAGAACAACACCGTTGCCGATGATGCTGGTGACGTTTTCACGCAGAATACCTGAAGGAATTAAATGAAGGACGGTTTTTTCACCGTTGATTACCAGAGTGTGGCCAGCGTTATGGCCACCTTGGTAGCGCACAACATATTGAGCCCGTTCAGTCAGCAGGTCTACAACCTTGCCTTTACCTTCGTCACCCCATTGGGTGCCCAGTACGACGACGTTCTTACCCATTTTTCAAAATCACCGATTGCTTAAAAATGGATTCTACCACCGTAATTTTCGATTTTCAGCACTTTTAGCATACGATTGCATAAATTTTGGGCTAGAATTTAAAGACCCGTGCGGCCGCTCAACATGTAGTAGATCACGCAGCCCGCAACCACTATTCCACCACCAAATCGCCGCAGCGTCGCGTCCGGCAGCTGCGACATCGCCACAATCATTTTGCGCCAGGCCTGCGGAAACAGCATCGGCCCTAACCCTTCCAGCACCAGGACCAGCCCGAGCGCCAGCCAAATCGTTGAGTTCATGCATCCCCCAAAAACGAGAAAGGGCCCGCGTAAACGGGCCCTCGGTCAGATTGCCTGCCGCGCTTATTTGCGCAGGGTATCAGGCGACTTCATGTAGCGGAAGAAATCGCTGTCCGGGCTCAGTACCAGCACGTCCTGGTTGTCCTTGAAGCTGGCTTCATAGGCACGCAGGCTGCGGATAAAGGCATAGAAGTCCGGATCCTGGCTGAACGCGTTGGCGAACAGTTTAGCCGCTTCGGCATCGCCTTCACCGCGGGTGATACGCGCCTGACGCTCGGCTTCCGCCAAGGTACGGGTCACTTCGTAGTCCGCGCTGGCGCGCAGTTTCTCAGCTTCTTCCTGGCCCTGCGAGCGCAGACGACGGGCTACCGCTTCACGCTCGGCGCGCATACGCTGGTAGATGGCGTCGGACACTTCGGCCGGCAGGTTGATCTGCTTGATACGTACGTCGATCACCTCGATGCCCAACGCCGCCATGCTGTTCGGGTTAACCTGCGGCTGTTTGCCGGTGGTTTCCCGTTCAACGCGCGCCGCCGCAGAGGCGATAGCGTCATCGGCTTCGGTGGTCGCCACTTCTTCGCCGTCACCCACGGTGCCGGTGTTCAGCGCGTCACGCACGTCAGACATCAGCTTGCCGCGCGAGTCGGTCACGATGTCTTTCACGTCCAGACGGCCGATTTCGGAACGCAGACGGTCGCTGAACTTGCGTTTCAGCAGCACTTCGGCCTGGGAGACGTCGCCGCCGCCGGTCGCCAGATAGTAGCGGCTGAAGTCGCTGATGCGCCACTTCAGATAGGAATCGACGATCAGGTCTTTCTTCTCGCTGGTCACGAAGCGATCGGCCTGGTTGTCCATGGTCTGAATACGCGCATCCAGGTTCTTCACGGTCTCAATGAACGGGATCTTGAGGTGCAGACCCGGCGCATACACCAGCGGCTTGTTTTCGCCGTCGCGCAGAACCTTGCCGAAGCGCAGCACGATGCCGCGCTGGCCTTCCTGCACCACGAACAGCGAAGCGTACAGCACCACCAGCACCGCGAGGACAATAACTACAAAAGACTTACGCATTGATTACTCTCTCCCTACGCGAGTGGTGTCGTCACGCTGCGCATTCGCCCGGCGCTGATCCATAATCGAACCGCCGCTGGTACGCGGAGCGCTGCTGTTGGCAGCCGGCGCAGGGTTCGGATTGAGGCGAATCAGGCTGGTATCCTTGTTGCCGCTCTCCGTTGCCGCGCCTTGACCGCGCAGCATCTGATCCAGCGGCAGCACCATCAGGTTGTTGCCTTTGTCGCTCACCAACACCTTACGGGTATGGCCCAGCACTTTTTCCATGGTTTCGATATACAGACGCTCGCGAGTAATCTGCGGTGCGGACTTGTATTCCGGCAACAGCTTGGCAAAGCGCGCCACCTCACCCTGAGCTTCCAGGACGGTACGGTCTTTATAAGCCTTGGAGTCTTCCAGCAGACGCTGCGCCTGGCCGTTCGCACGCGGCTGAACTTCGTTGGCGTAAGCTTCCGCTTCACGGATGTATTGCTGCTCGTTCTCACGCGCAGCGATCGCATCGTCGAACGACGCCTTCACCTCTTCCGGTGGACGCGCCGCCTGGAAGTTGACGTCCAGCAACGTGATACCCATGTTGTAAGGACGAATAGTCTCTTCCAACATGCGCTGCGTATCGTTACGCACCACGGTACGGCCTTCGGTCAGGATGCGGTCCATCGAGTATTTGCCGATCACGCCGCGCAGGGCGCTGTCGGTCGCCTGGCTCAGGCTGTCGTCGGCATTGACGACGCTGAACAGGTACGCTTCCGGGTTGGTCACGCGGTACTGCACGTTCATTTCCACGCGCACCACGTTTTCATCGGAGGTCAGCATCACGCCGGACGCCGCCAGCTCGCGCACGGACTCCACGTTCACCGGACGCACGTCATCGATGAAGGTCGGCTTCCAGTTCAGGCCCGGCTGCACCAGGTGGCTGAACTTACCGAAACGCGTCACAACGCCGCGTTCGGCTTCCTTGATGGTGTAGAAGCCGCTGGCGGCCCAGATCACCACCACGGCAACCGCCGCGATACCGATAATGCGGCCGCTGAAGCCCGGACCAGAGGTGCCGGTGCCGCCGCTATTGCTGTTGGAGCCTTTGCCCCCGCCGAAACCGCTCAATTTCTTGCTCAGTTTGCGGAAGATATCGTCCAAATCAGGTGGCCCTTGATCACGACCGCCTTTGTTGTTACCGCCAGAGTTGCCGCCATTATTATTGCTGCTCCCCCACGGGTCGCGGTCCTGTCCGTTATTACCGGGCTGATTCCACGCCATGTTTTAGCTCCATATTCTGTGATTGGGTACTTCAGGCTTTCGCGAAGCATAAATGTAACAGGATATGATCATACGATAAAGTCAATCAGGTCCTGTTCTTGCTTGCAGAGACGACGCCATTCGACGATCGGCATTCGCACCACCACGCCAATGCTGCCGTCCTCTTCGTTCCACTCTTTTTCAATCGCCTGAAGCTGGTAAAAACGGCTGCGAAGACGGCCTGCCCGTGGCGGTAAGCGCAATTCGTAATGCGCGATCTCCCCCGATAAGCGCTCCGTCAACGCCTGATACAGCAACGGAATACCCTCTCCGCTGGCGGCGGACAGCCACACCCGGATCGGCAGGTTTTCGTCGTTGCGGTCGATACGCGGCACAAAATCGTCCAGCATATCTATTTTGTTCATCACTAACAGTGTAGGAATTTCATCCGAGTCTATCTCCGCCAGCACGGTGTTCACCGCTTCGATGTTCTCATCGACGCGCGGATCTGCGGCATCGATGACGTGCAGTAGCAAAGACGCCTGGCGCGTTTCCTGCAGCGTCGCCTTGAAGGCGGCCACCAGATCGTGCGGCAGGTGCCGGATAAAGCCTACGGTATCCGCCAACACGGTATCCCCCACGTCCGGCACGTCAATGCGCCGCAACGTAGGATCCAGGGTGGCAAATAGCTGGTCCGCCGCATACACCTCGGCAGACGTTATTCGGTTAAACAGGGTGGATTTGCCGGCGTTGGTGTAGCCCACCAGCGATACGGTCGGCACATCGGCACGGGTCCGCGCGCGTCGGCCTTGTTCACGCTGCTTTTCTACCCGCTCCAGGCGGCGCAGAATCAAGCTGATGCGATCGCGCAACAGGCGACGGTCGGTCTCAAGCTGGGTTTCCCCCGGCCCGCGCAGGCCAATCCCCCCTTTTTGCCGCTCCAGGTGCGTCCAACCGCGTACCAGACGCGTGGCGATGTGACGCAACTGCGCCAGCTCCACCTGCAGCTTACCTTCATGGGTGCGGGCACGCTGGGCGAAGATGTCTAAAATCAGCCCGGTGCGATCGATCACCCGGCATTCGCACAGGCGCTCGAGGTTTCTTTCCTGCGCCGGGGAAAGGGAATGATCAAACAGGACAACAGACGCGCCGCTGGCTTTCACCGCATCTGCAATTTCTTCGGCCTTTCCTTCGCCGACAAAGTACTTCGGATGCGGGGCTTTGCGGCTACCAGTCACCACTTGCAAAGCTTCGACACCGGCTGAGGAGACCAGCGATTCGAACTCGCTGAGATCTTCCGTATCTTTGTCTTGCGAGAAATAGATATGAACCAGTACGGCCTGCTCACCGGCTTCATAACGGTCAAACAAGCGTGCAACCTCTCAAACGGACACTCACCGTGAGTTTGGGGGACATAAACAGCCCGCGGCTGCTTATGCTCCCCGTCATGGTTGACTTGCAACGCGCTTTATTCAGCGTCATCGCTTTCCTGCTGCGGCTGTTGCTGCGCAGACGGATTGTTACCATGGTGATAGTTGCTTGAACCGCCGCTCGGATTGTTGCTGTGATGCGAGACCGGGCGTGACGGGACAACGGTAGAGATAGCGTGCTTGTACACCATCTGGCTAACCGTGTTCTTCAACAGGATGACAAACTGGTCAAAAGACTCAATCTGGCCTTGCAGCTTAATACCATTCACCAAATAAATAGAAACCGGAACACGTTCACGACGCAATGCGTTCAGGAACGGATCTTGCAAAGATTGCCCCTTAGCCATTCTATCTTTTCCTTATTTGCTTGTTGTTTGTAACTAAGAACCTGTCGGCTCTAAAATAAACGACGTAAAAAATTTGCGCGCTGAATACTCAGCAATTGTACACAATCACCCAACCTATGCACTAACAACCTGTGTCACCGAGTCCAAAGCCTCTCCCGGCTTTTCACTGTCCAACCAATGGACCGACTCCCAACCCCGTAACCAGGTCATCTGACGTTTAGCCAACTGACGTGTTGCGCAAATACCACGATAAACCATCTCATCGTAACTAATTTCACCAGACAAGTATGACCACATCTGGCGGTAACCGACACAGCGAATGGAGGGCAAGTCCGTATGCAAATCACCCCGTGCGAAAAGTGCACGCGCTTCCGTCTCAAAACCCGCCGCCAACATTTGATGGTACCGCAGCTCGATGCGTTGATGGATCAACTCACGGCTGGTCGGCGCTATCGCAAATTGGTGAACTTGATACGGTAACGATTCACCCGAAATTTGAGTCAGTTCCGTTAAAGTTTTACCCGAAATAAAAAAAACTTCCAGTGCTCTGGACAGTCTCTGCGGATCATTCGGATGAATTCTCACTGCCGCGACCGGATCGATCGCCTGCAACTGACGGTGCAGCGCCTCCCAGCCCTGCTCCGCCGCTTGGCGTTCGATGCGCTCGCGCACCGCGGGATCGGCGGAGGGCAGCGGCGACAATCCTTCCAGCAACGCCTTGAAATACAACATGGTGCCGCCGACCAGCAGCGGAATGCGCCCGGCGGCGGTGATATCGGCCATCTCCTTCAGCGCGTCGGCGCGGAACTCCGCGGCCGAGTAAGCTTCGGCGGGATCGCGAATATCGATCAGCCGATGCGGCGCCTGCGCCAATTCTTCGGCGCTCGGCTTGGCGGTGCCGATATCCATGCCGCGGTAAATCAGCGCGGAATCGACGCTGATCAGTTCCACCGGCAGGCGTTCGCGCAGCGCGATCGCCAGCGCGGTCTTACCTGAGGCGGTCGGCCCCATGATGAAAATAGCCGGGGGACGTGGTGTCATTTCAGTGTTAGTCATGCTTGAGGGCCGCCAGTGCGGCCTGTAAATCAACGGGTTGTAAAAGTCCGCTCGGTGGCGATTTGACCAGCTGCGGGCAAAGTCGTTCAACGTCGGTCAGCAATTGTATCGCTTGCGAGGTGTTCCACTGTTCATGTTCGCTGCCAAGACGGCGAGCGAGCCAGGTGGCCAGCACCGCGGGCGACATCTCCTGATGTTCGGCCAGATAGCCTAACAGTTCGGGTATCAGTTTTTGTAAATTTTGTTGGCGTAATGGTAAAGGCACTGCGCGCAGCGTCACACGGCCGTGATCCGTCTGCAGATCCAGCCCCATCATCGTCAGCAGCGCCTGATGCCGTGCAATGGCCGCCGCTTCGTTCTTATCCAACGTCAGCTTGATCGGTATCAGCAGCGGTTGCGGCCGCAGCCCTTCCGTCGGCGGATTGAGCTGCGCCTGGCGCAGCCAGCGTTCGGCCACCGTCAGATTGAGCAACGCCGGCTGCTGGCGCTGTTCAATCAGCGCGTAGCACGGCGGATGGATCATCAGCACCCGGCCAAAGCTGTGTTGTCCGCTCGCCAACGGCGTTTCCACGGCGGCTTTCGCCGGCGGGAACAGCGGCGGCTTGCTCGAAACTTCCGGCGTCGCATCGGCCGGTGGCTCGGTGGCGGGCTGCATCAGTTTGCCGTACAGCTCGCCTTCGCGTTTCTGGTAACCGCCCGCCGTTTGCCAACCGGGCTGCGGCGCGCGCTCGCGGACGGCGCCGGCCGATGACGGCGTTTCGCGACGCGGCGCCGGCTGAGAAAAATGGTTGCCGCCGGCGGCGACGCGGTTTTCCTGCTGCCAGACCGGCGCGGGCGCTTCGTCGGGCGTTTCCGCCAGCGGCAGCGACGGTGTCTGACCGGCCTGTTGCAGCACGGTGGTCACCGCCTGGTAGATAAAATCGTGTACCAGCCGCGCCTGATGGAAACGCACCTCGTGCTTGGCGGGATGAACGTTGACGTCCACCTGGTGCGGGTCGACTTCCAGATACAGCACGTAAGCGGGCTGCTGATCGTCTTTTAGCTGATCCTGATAGGCCTGACGAATCGCGTGATTGATCAAGCGATCGCGCATCATGCGGCAATTGACGTAGCAGTATTGCATCTCACCCAGCTGGCGCGCCCCCGCCGGATCCGCCACCCAGCCGCGGATACTCAGATCGCCGTGTTGCCAGTCGATGTTCAGCGCATGCTGTAAAAACGCCGGGCCGCAGATGCTGCCCAAACGGCGTTCGTGCTGGCTCTCTTCTTTCGCCGCCCGGTATTGGCGGATCAGTTTGCCGTTGTGGCTGAGGTTGATCGCCACATCGAAACGCGCCAGCGCGATGCGCCGCACCACTTCATCGATATGGCCGAATTCGGTTTTCTCGGTACGCATGAACTTGCGGCGCGCCGGCGTGTTGTAAAACAAATCCAGCACTTCCAGCGTACTGCCGACCGGGTGCGCGGCGGGTTTGACCGTCACCGCCTGCTCGCGCCCTTCGGCATAGGCTTGCCACGCCTCGCTTTGTTCGGCGGTGCGCGACGTCAGGGTCAAACGGGAAACCGAGCTGATACTGGCCAGCGCTTCGCCGCGAAAACCGAGGCTGACGATCGCTTCCAGGTCATCGAGCGTGCTGATTTTACTGGTAGCGTGCCGCGCCAGCGCCAGCGCCAAATCGTCCTTGCCGATGCCGCAGCCGTTGTCGCGAATGCGGATCAGCTTGGCGCCGCCGCGTTCGATATCGATATCGATGCGCGTCGCACCGGCGTCCAGGCTGTTTTCCACCAGCTCTTTGACGACCGACGCGGGGCGTTCAACCACCTCTCCGGCGGCGATCTGGTTGGCGAGCTGTGGCGGTAACACCTGGATAGGCATGCTGACTCCTGTAGCGGTGGCGCTAGGCCTGCGGAATGGTCAGCGTCCGGTCCAGCGGCGCGACGTCCGACTTCAGATTATTGACCCGTTTCAGATCGCCGACGCTGATCCCATAACGAGAAGCGATAGAGGACAGCGTGTCCCCGCGGGCCACTTTATGTTTAGACGGCTTCTTCGCCGGCGTTTTCGCCTTGGCGACGGCGGTGACGGCGGCGGTTTTCCCCGCCGGCACCTTCAGACGTTGCCCGACCCACACGCCGTCTTTTTTCAGTTTGTTCAGATCCCGCAGCGCCGCCATGGTCGTGCCGTAGCTGTCGGCGATGCCGGACAGCGTCTCCGCCCGTTTCACCACATGGATCTGAGTCTTGCCGCTTACGCTGCGGCTCGCGCCGGCCGAGCTCACGATAGGCTCCGGCTGGCGCACGTCTGGTGTTGAGGTGTTAACCGCCGCTGCGACGTCCAGCGGTCGGTTTTCCACCTTTGGGTCGGCTTGCAGCGGATGCGCCAGGAAGTAGCTGCGCAGGCCGTTATGAATGGCCTTGGCAATCTTCTCCTGATACGCGCTACTGCCCAGCAGCCGCTCCTCCGTGCTATTACTGATAAATCCGGTTTCCACCAGCAGCGAGGGAATATCCGGCGAACGCAATACACCCAGGCTGGCGTGTTCCGGCCGGCGTTTATGCAACGATCCGACGCTCTGCAGCTGCTGCAGCACCTTCACCGCCACATCGTACCCGACGCGCTGCGAGTGGCCGAACTGCAGGTCCAGCACCGCCTGGCTCAGATAAGGATCGGCCTGGCTGTTGGCCAGCAAATCGCCGGCGCCGCCGAGCAACTCAGACTGCTTCTCATGCTGTTCGAGCCAGCCGGCCATTTCGCTGTTGGCGCGGCGATTGGACAGCACCCAGACGGAAGCCCCGCTGGCGCTGCGGTTCGGCGCGGCGTCGGCGTGGATGGAGACCAGCACGTTGGCACCCTGTTTACGCGCAACGTCGGAACGCCCCATGACCGAGATGAAATAGTCGCCGTTACGCGTCAGCACCGGTTTGAACTGCGGATCGGCGTCCAGCATCGCCTGCAGGCGGCGCGCGATGGCGATGGTGACGTTCTTTTCTTTCAGCCCGCTCGGGCCAATGGCGCCCGGATCCTGGCCGCCGTGGCCGGCGTCGATCGCTACCACCACCCGATCGCCGGAACCGGCGGAAACGCGGCTACTGCGCGGCGTCACCTCGGTGGCGGTGCCTGCAACCACGGTCTGTTTATGGGTAAAGGGATTCGATCCCGTCGGCGCTTTGCGCAGCGGCGGCTCCGGCGCTTCACGCACCGCCACCGGCGCCTGGCGCGGTGGCTGGCTGACCGTGACGGGTGCCTGACGCGGCGGTGGATTGACCGCAACCGGCGCTTTACGCACTACGGTATTGGCACTGCCTTCGGCCGTGATAGTGAACACTACGGTGTGCACGCCGCCGTTCTGGCGGGTGGCGACGCGGGTTTTGGCGCGCTGCGTCAGATCAAACACCAAACGCACGCTCTGAGCGTCTTTCGGCGCGCTGGAGCGAATGCTCTTCACCAGGTTTTGGCCGCTGAAATTGAGCGGCAGGCCGCCGACCTTGCCTTTCTGGTTGACGTCAAGCACCACGCGCTCCGGGCCGTGCAGCGGGAAAAACGCGTAGTCCGGTGGACCATTGAAGCTCACCGACACCGTCGCTTCGCGTTGGGCGTTGGACACTTTGATATCGGACAGCGAGGACGCCGCCAGCACGTTCAACGCGCCGAGCGGCCCCAGCACGGCGATCAGCATGATGACCGCAAATTTTTTCAACACATGCGTCATTGCAGCATCATCCCTGTGATCCATGAATGCGGTCTAACAGCTGGCTGCCGTATGCGGAAATCGCCTCGATCTTCGCCTCTCGCCCCTCGCCCTGATAGCTGAGGTGCAGCGCCAGATCCGGCTCCGGCAGCACGCCAGTGCCCTGCTGCGGCCATTCGACCAGGCAGATGGCGTCTTGCGCGAAGTAATCGCGAATGCCCATAAATTCAAGCTCTTCCGGATCGGCCAGGCGATACAGATCGAAGTGATACACCGCCAGCGGCTGCAAGGCATAGGGTTCCACCAGCGTGTAGGTTGGGCTTTTGACGTTGCCCTGATGCCCCAACGCCTGCAGGAAACCACGGCTGAAGGTGGTTTTACCGGCGCCCAGGTCGCCGTAGAGATAGATGACGCTGGCGCGATCGCAGGCCTTGGCCAAAGTGGTGCCCAAAGCGACAGTCGCTGCCTCGTCCGGCAGAGGTAAAACGAGTTCTTTCATTCGATAAAGTCTATTTTGCCCACTCAGGGTTAACGAAATGAAGGATGTCCGGCAGTAAATCGGTCGCCAACATGCCTCTTGTTCCTTGTCTTTCCGCTACGCGATCGCCGGCCGCGCCGTGTACGACGCAGCCCGCACAGGCGGCATCATACAGCGAGAGCTTTTGCGCCAGCAAACCGCCGATGATGCCCGACAGCACATCGCCCATGCCGCCGGAGGCCATGCCGGCGTTGCCGACGTCGGCGATCGCCATCTGCCCCTGCTCATCGGCGATCAGCGTACCGGCGCCTTTTAGCACCGCCACGCCGCCGTAGCGTGCCGTCAGCTTACGCACGGCAAGTAAGCGATCACTCTCGATGTCGACAGTGCTGCAGCTCAACAGCCGCGCAGCCTCTCCAGGATGCGGAGTCATCACGCGATTCTGCCGTTTCTCGGGATTTAATGCCAGCAAGTTCAGCGCATCGGCGTCCCACAAGGCCGGTTTATCGCTGGTTTGCAGCACGTTCAAGGCATTTTTGCCCCACTCAGCCTGGCCAAGCCCCGGACCGATCACCAGCACATCCGCCCATTGCATCGCCTGCCGAAGCGTCGTCTCGTCCAGCGCCTGCGCCATCAACTCCGGCCTGGCCGCCAGCAGCGGCGCGACGTGCTCAATGTGAGTAAGCACTCGCACCAACCCAGCCCCGCTGCGCAGCGCCGCTTCCGCCGCCATGCGAATGGCGCCACCGAACCCGCGATCGCCGCCCACCAACAGCAGACGGCCATGCTCGCCTTTATGGGCACAGGGACGACGCGGATGCAGCCAGCGCGGTAACACCTCGGCGGTAAGCCGCTGAATCTGCTCCGGTTGCTTCGCCAGCCAATCCGATAAGCCTAGCGTATTCTGATGAAGTTGCCCGACCCAGTCGCGCGCCTGCCCGGTCAGCAAACCCGGCTTGAGGCCAATGAACGTGATGGTGTGCGCGGCACGCACGACCGGGCCCGGCGTCGCGCCACTTTCCGCCAGCAGGCCGGACGGGATATCGAGCGCCACCACCGGCGCCGAATGGCGGTTGACGGCCTCGATCAGCGCGTCGTAGGGCGCACGCGGCGCGCTGCCCAGGCCGGTGCCTAGCAGGCCATCAATGATGAGCGAAACAGACGCCGGCCAGCGGCTGTTCGCCGGTAGAATGTCGCCGCCGGCAGCCAGCCAGGCCTCGCGGGCCGCTGCGGCCTCCGGCGGCAAAGGCCGCGCGCCTTCGCAGGCGATCAGCGTCACCTGCACGCCCGCCGCCTTCGCCAAACGCGCCACCACATAGCCGTCGCCGCCGTTGTTGCCGTGGCCACAGAGCACCAGCCAGTGGTTGCAGGAGGGATAAGTGTCGCGCGCCAGAACGTAGGCCGCCTGACCGGCGCGCAGCATTAAATCGTAAAGAGAAAGACCGAGCGAGGCCGCCGCCGCGGGTTCCGAGCGACGGATCCAATCCGCAGGCCAGACAGAGTGTGGTAAACTGTCAGCGTATGCTTTTTCACTGTGGCCCGTCATGACGCACCCCCTCGATCTCCATCAACTCGCCCAACATATCAAGCAATGGGGGCAATCGCTAGGATTCCAGCAGGTTGGCATCTGCGATACCGATCTGAGCCTGGAAGAGCCGAAGCTGCAGGCCTGGCTCGACAAGCAGTACCACGGCGAGATGGAATGGATGGCGCGCCACGGCATGTTGCGCGCGCGCCCTCACGAGCTGTTGCCGGGCACGCTGCGGGTGATCAGCGTGCGCATGAACTACCTGCCGGCCAAGGCGGCGTTTGCCAGCACCCTGCAGAACCCGCAACTGGGCTACGTCAGCCGCTACGCGCTGGGGCGCGACTATCACAAGCTGTTGCGCCAGCGTCTGAAAAAGCTGGGCGATCAGATCCAGGAATACTGCGGCGAGTTGAATTTTCGCCCCTTTGTCGATTCTGCGCCGGTGATGGAGCGCGCGCTGGCCGCCAAAGCGGGCATTGGCTGGGTTGGTAAACACTCACTAATTCTCAACCGTGAAGGCGGGTCGTGGTTTTTCCTCGGCGAACTGCTGATCGACCTGCCATTGCCGGTGGATCAGCCGCAGGAAGAGCAGTGCGGCCGCTGCGTTGCCTGCATCACCACCTGCCCGACCGGCGCCATCGTCGCGCCCTACACCGTCGATGCCCGGCGCTGCATCTCCTACCTGACCATCGAGCTGGAAGGCGCGATCCCGGAAGAATTCCGTCCGCTGCTCGGCAACCGCATCTACGGCTGCGACGACTGCCAGCTGATTTGCCCGTGGAACCGCTTTTCTCAGCTCACCGACGAAGACGATTTCAGCCCCCGCGCCGCGCTGCATGCGCCGCAGCTGCTCGATCTGTTCAACTGGACGGAAGAAAAATTCCTGCGCATCACCGAAGGCTCGGCGATACGCCGCATCGGCCACCTGCGCTGGCTGCGCAATATCGCAGTGGCGCTGGGCAATGCGCCCTACGAAGACAGCATCGTGCTCGCACTGCGCACGCGTTTGGGCCAAGACGCCATGCTGGATGAACATATCCACTGGGCGCTGGCGCAACAGCTCGCTCGCCGCGAAGCGCAGGGTATCGAGGTGCAGACGGCGCAGAAAAAGCGGCTGATACGGGCTGTGGAAAAAGGTTTGCCAAGGGATGCCTGACGGCGTACGCCATTCAGGCGTATCGCCGGAAGACTCACTCTGTGGATTTGTGCATAAAAATAAAAACACGTTGTCTTTCAACTGCAACAAAAAGAGCAAGTGATCGGCATAACGTTTTGGGATAAATAAATAAGCATATAAATCAAATAGATAAATATTTAATTTGTATGACGTTGATTTTTCAGGCAGGCGAGTTTATGTACAGAGGCTGTGGATAACTCTGTTTACAACATTTTTACCAGGCGTGTAAAACGGGACAAAAACCCGCGCCGAATAAGGCGTTGGATTTGAGTTTGAAACGAAGAGAAAATTGGAGCGGGAAACGAGACTCGAACTCGCGACCCCGACCTTGGCAAGGTCGTGCTCTACCAACTGAGCTATTCCCGCATTGAGATGCTTTTGGCATCCGGCCACCAAACACTGGCGTGACCTTTGAATTTTTGGAGCGGGAAACGAGGCTCGAACTCGCGACCTCAACCTTGGCAAGGTTGCGCTCTACCAACTGAGCTATTCCCGCGTCGCATAGGTACTGCTTGATACTGCTTTATTTATTCATCATGCCGCATCGCGGCATTGTTGAATTTGGAGCGGGAAACGAGACTCGAACTCGCGACCCCGACCTTGGCAAGGTCGTGCTCTACCAACTGAGCTATTCCCGCCCGGCGTATCGATGGTGGAACGTTACGAAATTCTTCATCGGTACGGGGTGCGCATTATACGAGAAATCCTTTTTGTCGCAAGCCCCTGAAAGCAAAAAAACGCGATTTTTGTTTGATTGCCGATTAAAGCGCCAGATTGGCGAATTAAGCGGCTAAAAACGGCGTTTTTTCCCCGCAGGGGCCGTCATCGCTTTAAAGCTGAATGAAATGTTCGCGGTAATAAGCCAGTTCGGCCACCGATTCACGGATGTCATCCAGCGCCTGATGGGTGCCCTGCTTCTTAAAGCCGCCGAGAATTTCAGGCTTCCAACGGCGCGCCAGCTCCTTCAGCGTGCTGACGTCCAGATAGCGGTAATGGAAGTAGGCCTCCAGCTCCGGCATATAACGGAACAAGAAACGGCGATCCTGGCCCACGCTGTTGCCGCAGATCGGCGATTTGCCGGCCGGTACCCACTGCTGCAGGAAGGCTATCGTTTCCAGCTCAGCGGCGCGATCGTCCTGGCGGCTGGCTTTCACCCGCTCCACCAGCCCGCTGCCGGTATGGGTGCGCACGTTCCACTCGTCCATCAAGGCCAGCTGCTCGTCGGATTGGTGCACGGCGATCACCGGCCCTTCCGCCAGGATGTTCAGGTTGGCGTCGGTGACCAGCGTGGCGATCTCAATAATGCGGTCACGCTCGGGATCCAGCCCGGTCATCTCCAAATCGATCCAAATCAGGTTATTTTCGTTTCCTGTCATGATGTTTCCTGCCTAAAAGCCGAGAGAAAAACGCTGTGCGGACGAGACGACGGGCGCCGCCGGTGGCAACGCGCCGCAGCCGGCGGCTAACAACGGTTATTTAATATAAAATAGCGTGTATCATAGTCTTTTTGGTCGCCATCGGCGACATATACCCTGACGGGTTCAAGGCTGCGCCCGGGGCTAGTCCCTCGCCGCAGCTGTGCGTATACGTAAAGGTATAAAACCGATTCAAGTGAGGCGCAGTGAGTAAGAACAAACTGTCCAAAGGTCAGCAACGCCGCGTGCAGGCGAACCATCAGCGCCGTCTGAAACGCGCTGATAACAAACCGGAACCGGATGATTCCCAGCTGGGCGAGCCGCAGGAAGGCGTCGTCATCAGCCGTTTCGGCATGCACGCCGACGTTGAGGCGCCGGATGGCACTCAGCACCGCTGCAATATCCGCCGCACGCTGCGTTCGCTGGTCACCGGCGATCGCGTGGTGTGGCGCCCCGGCCTGGGCACCCATGAAGGGGTAAAAGGCATTGTGGAAGCGGTGCACGAGCGCACCTCGGTGCTGACGCGCCCGGACTTCTACGACGGCGTGAAACCGATCGCCGCCAATATCAATCAGATCGTCATCGTGTCAGCGATCCTGCCCGAGCTGTCGCTGAACATCATCGACCGCTATCTGGTGGCCTGCGAAACGCTCGAAGTCGAGCCGCTGATCGTGCTCAACAAAATTGACCTGCTGGACGCCGAAGCGCGCAAGCTGGTCGACGGCATGATGGATATCTATCGCAAGATTGGCTACCGGGTGCTGGAAGTCTCCAGCCAGACGCGGGAAGGCATGGCGGAATTCGAACAGGCGCTCGCCGGGCGCATCAGCATCTTCGCCGGCCAGTCGGGAGTCGGCAAGTCCAGCCTGCTGAACGCGCTGCTGCCGCCGTCTGAAGAGCAAATTCTGGTAAATCAGGTTTCCGACGTCTCGGGCCTCGGGCAACATACCACCACCGCCGCGCGGCTGTACCATTTCCAGCACGGTGGCGACGTGATCGACTCCCCGGGGGTGCGCGAGTTTGGCCTGTGGCACCTGGAGCCGGAACAAATCACCCGCGGCTTTGTCGAATTCCGTGATTATTTAGGCGGTTGCAAATTCCGCGACTGCCGCCACGATACCGATCCCGGCTGCGCCATCCGCGCGGCGATGGAGAAAGGCGATATCGCGGAAGAGCGTTTCGACAACTATCACCGCATTCTGGAAAGCATGGCTCAGGTGAAGGTTCGCAAGAACTTCACGGACGCCGCAGACTGACACTGACGGGCGAGCATTGACGACGGCGAGGCCCTCGTTACAATGCGCGCCCTTTACCCTGATTCACGAGGTTAACGTGCTGGATAGCATCAAGATTAAACTGCAATATTGGCTACCGAAGCTGGCGCTGACCCGCCTGGCGGGCTGGGGCGCCGACAAACAGGCAGGCTGGCTGACCCAACTGGTGGTCAAAACCTTCGCCCGCTACTACCGCGTGGACATGCAGGAAGCGCAAAACCCGGACCTGACGTCTTACGCTACCTTCAACGACTTCTTCGTGCGCCCGCTGCGCGATGGTGCGCGCCCGATCATCGCCGACGCCAACTGGCTGGCGCTGCCTGCCGATGGCGCCATCAGCCAGCTCGGCCCGATCCGCGAGGATCAAATCTTCCAGGCCAAAGGCCACCACTACAGCCTGGAAGCACTGCTGGCCGGCAACTACCTGTTGGCCGAGCCGTTCCGCAACGGCCTGTTCGCCACTACCTACCTGGCACCGCGCGACTATCACCGCGTACACATGCCGTGCGCCGGCGTACTGCGCGAAATGATCTATGTACCGGGCGATCTGTTCTCGGTCAACCCGCTCACCGCCGCCAACGTGCCTAACCTGTTCGCTCGCAACGAGCGCGTGATCTGCGTATTCGACACTGACATCGGGCCGATGGTGCAAATCCTGGTCGGCGCCACCATCGTCGGCAGCATCGAAACCATCTGGGCCGGCACCGTCACGCCGCCGCGCGAAGGCATCATCAAACGCTGGACCTACCCGGCCGCCGGCGAAGAAGGCGCCATCGCGCTGGAAAAAGGCGCCGAGATGGGCCGTTTCAAACTCGGCTCCACGGTGATCAACCTGTTTACCGCAGGCAGCGTGCAGTTTGCGCCGCAGCTGCATAACGGCACCGTCACCCGCATGGGTGAGGCCTTCGCCGAAATCCCGGCCGCCGCTGAAACACCACAGACCCCGCTCTAAAGGAATCGACGCCGTGCGCCTGATCATCACGCTTTTGCTCGGTTGCCTGCTGTGGCAACCGGCGCTGGCCGCCCCCGTGCCGACCGAGAACCAGCTCAAACAGGAGCTGAAGCAGGCGGAAAGCAGCAAAAACGCGCCGAATCAGGCGGAAACCACCGAGGCGCTGCAAAGCGCCCTCAACTGGCTGACGGAGCGTAAAGAGTCGCAGACTCGCTCCGAGCAGTATCAGAGGGTGATCGACGATTTCCCGAAGATGACGCAGGAGCTGCGCCGTCAGCTGGTGCTGGAAAGCAACAAGATCCTGCCGAACGGCGACGATCTGCCGGCCGCCGAGCTGGAACAGCAGATCCTGCAAACCAGCAGCCTGCTGCTGGAACAGGCGCGCCTGCTGCAGCAAGAGCAGGATCGCACGCGGGAAATCAGCGATTCGCTCGGCCAACTGCCGCAGCAGCAGACCGACGCCCGCCGCGCGCTGACCGAAGTGCAGCGCCGTCTGCAGGCGCAGCCCGCCAACCCGACCACCCCGTACGCGCAGGCCGCCCTGGCCCTGCTGCAGACCGAAGCCGCGGCGCGCAAAGCCAAAGTGGACGAGCTGGAGCTGGCGCAGCTGTCGGCCAACAACCGTCAGGAGCTGGCGCGCATGCGCGCCGAGGTCTATAAAAAGCGCCACGAGAAAATAGACGTTCAGCTGCAAGCGCTGCGCAACAACCTCAACGCCCAGCGCCAACGCGAAGCGGAACTGGCGCTGGAAAAAACCGAGCAGCTGGCCGAGCAGAACGGCGACTTGCCAAAAAGCCTCAGCCAACAGCTGCAGATCAACCGCGAACTGTCCGCCGCGCTGAACAGCCAGGCGCAGCGCATGGATCTGATTTCATCGCAGCAGCGGCAGGCGGCGGCGCAGACGCTGCAGGTGCGCCAGGCGCTGAGCACCATTATCGAACAGGCCCAGTGGCTCGGCTCGTCGTCGGCGTTAGGGGAAACCCTGCGCGCCCAGGTGGCAACGCTGCCGGAAATGCCCAAGCCGCAACAGCTGGACGGCGACATGGCCCAGCTGCGCGTGCAGCGCCTGCAGTTTGAAAATCAACTGGAAAAACTGTCGCAGCGCGAATTCAAACGCGACGACGGCAGCGCGCTGACCAACCAGGAGCAGCGCATCGTCGATGCTCAGCTGCGCACCCAGCGCGAACTGCTCAACTCGTTGCTGTCCGGTTGCGACACCCAAATCCTCGAGCTGACCAAGCTGAAGGTGGCCAACACCCAGCTGATCGAAGCGTTGAACGAGATCCGCGACGCCACCCACCGCTATCTGTTCTGGGTGCCGGACGTCAATCCGATCAACTTCTCTTATCCGCTCAACGTGGCGCACGATCTGACGCGCGTCCTGTCGCTGGACACGCTGTCGCAGCTCGGCGGTGCCTTCATGATGATGGTGACCAGCCGCGAAACGCTGATCCCGATCTTCGGCGCCCTGCTGCTGGTGATTTTCAGCATCAGTTCGCGCAAGCACTATCACGCCTTCCTCGAGCGCGCCAGCAGCCGCGTCGGCAAGGTGACGCAGGACGAATTCTTCCTGACGGTGCGCACCGTGTTCTGGTCGATTCTGGTGGCGATGCCGCTGCCGGTGCTGTGGGCCGCGCTCGGCTACGGCCTGCAGAGCGCCTGGAACTACCCGGTGGCGGAAGCGATCGGCAAAGGGGTGACCGCCACGCTGCCGATCCTGTGGATCTGCATGATCTGCGCCGCCTTCGCCCATCCGCAGGGGTTGTTCATCGTGCACTTCCGCTGGCCGGCGAAGCAGGTTTCGCGCGCCATGCGCTACTACAAGATGTCGATCTGGCTGATCGTGCCGCTGATCATGGCGCTGATCACCTTCGATAGCCTGAAAGAGCGCGAGTTCGCCAACACCCTGGGGCGGCTGTGCTTCATCCTGCTGTGTCTGGCGCTGGCGCTGGTCACCCACAGCCTGAAGCGCGCCGGTATCCCGCTGTATCTGGATAAAAACGGCTCCGGCGACAACATGCTCAACAGCGCCTTCTGGGGGCTGCTGCTGTCGGCGCCGCTGTTGGCGGCACTGGCCTCGACCGTCGGTTACCTCACCACCGCGCAGGCGCTGTTGGCGCGCCTGGAAACCTCGGTGGCGATCTGGTTCCTGCTGCTGGTCATCTACCACATCATCCGCCGCTGGATGCTGATCCAACGGCGTCGCATCGCCTTCGATCGCGCCAAACAGCGCCGCGCAGACATCCTGGCCCAGCGCGCCCGCGGCGAAGACGAAACCTCGCACACCCCGAACAGCACCGAAGGCGCCATCGATCCGGACGATTCGGACTTCGATCTGGACACCATCAGCGCCCAGTCGCTGCGGCTGGTGCGGTCGATCCTGACGCTGATCGCGCTGGTGTCGGTGATCGTACTGTGGTCGGAGATCCACTCCGCGTTCGCCTTCCTGGAAAACATCTCGCTGTGGGACGTGACCTCGACGGTGAACGGCGTGGAAACCGCCCATCCGATCACCCTCGGCGCGGTCCTGATTGCCATTCTGGTGTTGATCATCACCATGCAGCTGGTGCGCAACCTGCCGGCGCTACTGGAGCTGGCGGTGCTGCAGCACCTGGATCTGACGCCGGGCACCGGCTACGCCATCACCACCATCACCAAGTACCTGCTGCTGGTGTTCGGCGCGGTGCTCAGCTTCGCCTGGATCGGCATCGAATGGTCGAAACTGCAGTGGGTGGTTACCGCGCTCAGTCTGGGGTTGGGCTTCGGCATGCAGGAGATCTTCTCCAACTTCATCTCCGGCCTGATCATCCTGTTCGAGAAACCGATCCGCATCGGCGACACCGTGACGATCCGCAACCTGACCGGCACCGTCACCAAGATCAACACCCGCGCCACCACCATCTCGGACTGGGACCGCAAAGAGATCATCGTGCCGAACAAAGCCTTCATCACCGAACAGTTCGTCAACTGGTCGCTGTCGGATAACCTGACCCGTGTGGTGCTGACCGTACCGGCGCCGGGCGAAGCCAACAGCGAAGAAGTGACCAAGATCCTGATGAACGCCGCCGAGCGCTGCTCGCTGGTGCTGGATAACCCGGCGCCGGAGGTTTACCTGGTTGATCTGCAACAGGGCATCCAGATCTTCGAGATGCGTATTTACGCCGCCGAGATGGGCCACCGTATGCCGCTGCGTCACGAGATCCACCAGTTGATCTTGGCGGGCTACCGCGAGCACGGCATCACGCTGCCGTACCCGCCGTTCCAGGTGCGCACCGAGACGCTGTCACGGTTGACCAACAACGGCCGTACGCCGCCGTCCACGCCGGCGCCGAACACCAAGCGCGACGCCGGGGGCCTGTAAGCGGTTCTCGCGATAAAAATCTATGGTCACCCCCGTTTTTGCAACACCGATTTTGATTTATGATGGGCTTGCTTAAATCTATACGGCGTCTGATGGGTAACACTGCGTTACCCGCGCCACGATGAAGTCCGCACCTGTTGAACCTGAAAAGGGTCTCGGCTTCAAAGAGCCATTTTTTATGTCAGGTTCATCAGCAGGTCGCTGTGCCGTTCATGTCATCATAATCAGTCGTCGCAAAACCAGGTCGTAACTGGGTATCCAAAGCGCTGACAGCTCTAACTGCCAGCGCTTTTTATTGGCTAAAAACGGTGCGATGCGCCGTGATAGCCCAGGCTATCCTGGCCAGTTTATTGGCCAGTCCACAGGCCACCACGTTCGAGTGATGCCGCGTCAACTGAACCTTCACCCACTCAGCCAGACGCCCCGGGTTATGCTCCAGCCTCTGCATAAAGGCCCGGGCACATTGGACCAGCAGGCGACGCAAATTTTTATCTCCCCGCTTGCTGATGCCCATCAGCGTATTTTTCCCGCCTGTGCTGTATTGCCGCGGCACCAGCCCCGTCGAGGCGGCGAAGTCCCGGCTGCCGGCATAATTTTTCCCATCGCCCAACTTCGTGGCCAACAGACTGGCGGTTATCATGCCGACACCGGGAATGCTCAGCAGGCGCTGCGTGGCCTCGTCATCCGCCATATGCGTTTTTAACTCTTGTTCGACGCCCTCAATCTGTTCGCTGAGATAGACGTAATGTTGACGGAGCAGCAGCAGCAGCCGGGTTAAATACGGCGGTAATGGATGCTCTTCGAGCACGGCGGTCAGGCGTCGGATAACGGCTATACCGCGTGGCATGCTGATACCAAACTCCAGCAGAAAGCCGTGCATCTGGTTGGTGGTTTTTACCCGTTCTTTGACGAACGCATCCCGGACACGATGCAGCGCCCCCATTGCCTGTTGGTCTTCGGTTCTTGGCGTCACGAAGCGCATGGAAGGGCGTGAGGCGGCTTCGCAGATGGCTTCGGCGTCGATGAAGTCGTTTTTGTTGCTCTTGACGAATGGCCGG